>JBOHOI010000154.1:0-6830 GCA_050731155.1 Nitrospiraceae bacterium
ATACCACTTCCGGTTGGCGGGCACGATGTACCATGGCGCGTGTCTAGAGCCTTGACCAGATAACGTAACAGCTGCGTGATCTCAGTTTGGCTCTTCAGAAAGAACCGGGCGGCTGACGTTGTCTTCTTGCCGACCCGCACGGTTAGAAGACGCGGGTCAGGTAAAGAGAAGACATCCTCGTCTGTGTCATCATCGCCAACATACAGGGCCGTCATCACGATGAGCTGATGCATCAGCTCAAGCAAGGCCGCCCCCTTGTGCGGTGCCGCGGCAGGAACCACGTTCACTACCGATTTCCCGAGCACGATCCGCGGCAACGGGTTGAGCTGCGCCAAGATCCTGAAGACATAGTCCCGCGCAGCCTGTCGGCGCCCCGCATTCCGGTAATGGAATGCCAGTGAGTAGGTCTTGTCCTCAACCGACACTCCGGCGCCGGCCAAGCCCTTCCCGAATGTGTCCTGAACCTGTTGCCTCCATGCCGCGCAGGTGACCATAGCCTGCTGACTGACCCGCGGCGCCGCCTGAAGACCCTCCAAGCCATGGTTGCCGACCAAGTAAGGCACGGCGCCGCCGACTCGAGCACGCAGATCCTCCACTGAACGTCCTGAGATGATGGCCGTGGGGGCTCGCTTGGCTAAGGCTCCAAGCCACACGCGAATCGGCCTCGTGAGCTGAGCGCTGGTGTGATCACGCACGATCCTGGCCAATGTGCCATCGAAGTCAAAGGCGTACAGCGTCTTCCCGCCGGCCAGCGCATCCAACTGCCGCAGGCCCTTTGCCGTCATGAGATAGTCCATGGCGCCAGAGACCTTCACGCGAGCAAGGCCGGCTGCCCTGCCCGCTTCATGAGACGGTCAAGTTGTCTCATGCGAGCGGCATCCATGAGCATACGACCCGCCCACCGGTATACATTGAACTCCTGAATCAAACCGCGCATGCTGCGCATCCGAGCGCGCTGCTCGGACTCAGGCATGAGGAGCGCCACATGAACCGCGGCCGCAAACTGTTCGATATCGTAGGGGTTGATAATCAGGGCCTCCGGCAGTTCGCGGGAGGCGCCGGTGAACTGACTCAAGATCAAGACCCCTTTCTCATCATCCCGAGCCGCCACGAACTCCTTCGCGACAATGTTCATGCCATCGTGGAGACTGCTGACCACACAGACGTCCGCGCCGCGATAGTATTCGTAGACTTCCGGCGGTTCTTTGTGCTCCACCTTCAGGCAAATGGGGGTATACCCGCTCCGCCCGAACCGCTGATTGATTCGTTCCGCAAGAGCCTGAATCTGGCTGGCGAAATGCTGGTACGTGTCGATCACGGACCGGCTGGGCGCAGCGATCTGAATGAAGGAGAATTTGCCGATCCACTCGGGCTCCACCTCCAGGAGGCGTTCGACGGCGAGAAATCGCTCACTGATCCCCTTGGTGTAATCGAGCCGCTCAACCCCAACACCGACAAGCCGATCCGGCTCGAAACCATGGAGCTCCCGGATCCGAACCCGGCACTCGCGCACCGGTCGCTGGCCTCGAATCCATCGCGACGGCCATTCGATAGAGATCGGGTAGGGGTTGACAGCTGTCAGCTTCCCTCCGTAGGAAATGGTCGAATGGTCGCGATCGATGCGCGCCTCCAAAAAACGGTCGACACTCTCGATAAAGTTGTTGCAGTGGACCCGGGTATGGAATCCGAGGATGTTGCTCCCCAGCAGACCCGTCAGAATCTCTTCACGCCACGGACAGATCCCGTACGCTTCGGCATTGGGCCAGGGGATATGCCAGAAGGCGAGAATCGTCGCTTTCGGCAATCTCTCGCGAAGGAGCTTCGGGAGCAGGGCGAAGTGGTAATCCTGGACGAGGACAACCGGATCATCAGTCTTGGCTTCCTCGCACACGGCCTGCGCGAACCGCTGGTTAATGGCAAGGTACCGCTGCCAGTCCGAAGACCGAAACGAGGGCCGAATATGCGCGGTGTGGCACAGAGGCCACAAGCCTTCATTCGCAAGCCCATAGTAATAGCCGTTCTCCTCCTCCGGCGTCATCCAAATCCGGCGAAGCGCATAGGACGGACTCTCCGGAGGCACGCGCACGTGAGCGCGAGCGTCCACCACCTCCCGATCGGCGGACCCGTTGCCGTGGGCGATCCACACCCCGGAACACGCCCGCATCACCGGTTCCAGCGCCGCGACGACCCCGCTGGCCGGCACCTGGACCTCGATGCTTCCGCCTCGCCTGTTGTGGATATACGGCTGCCGGTTGGACACGATGATGATCTCGTCCCCGGCCAGGTGCTCGTGGAGGATCGTCTTCAGCGCGACGGGGGTCCAGGTAATTTGGCTTTCGTCGCGCATCCTCCGATCGGCCTCGAGGGCGCGGACGAGTTCGCGCAGATCCTTGGCCACCGGTTGCAGCTCCGGCGTCGCCTTCTCTCCGAGGGGCGTGAGCAGTCCCTCGCCCCGGAGCATCGCTCGTACGCCGGCGACCCACCCTTTCCAGCTCAGGTGCGCCACCAGCACCGTCACCAGCGAAATCACCGCGCCCAGTACCACGAACAAGTAGAAGACATACCACTTCGTATCCGTGCTCCGTTGTTGGATGAAGCTCATATCGTGCATCAGGAGGAGCCGGCCCAGGACCACCCCCTCCCCTTCTATTGACGCGGATGCCAGATGCACGGGCCCCCGGCTGAGTGTCAGGACGATCGTCGAATCGGGTCGGACCCCCGAGATCTTGTCGCAGGAGACCTCCTCCGGCCACGTTTGGGTTTTGAAGCGCAGCCTGTTGGAAGTTTCGCAAAATCCCAAGGCATACAACCGTTCATCCTGGATGACGCGATGGAGATAGGACAGAATCTTGCCTCTGGAGTCCACCCTCAACAACTCAGCGAGCGGCGCCTCCATCGTGCTGGCAATCAGGCTCGAGCGCATATCAAGGTCTCGGACAAACCACTTGAGGGTGAGCGTATCCACCAGCGGGATGATCGTGTAGGCGATCAACGCGAGCACGAGCGCCAACGGCAGAATAAATCGCAGCGAGAGCTTCATACCGTGAATCTAGTTTACTTCACCGCCAAGATCAAATAAAGTCCGACTATGTACCGGTACGGGCTCGTCGGGAATTGCCACGTGGCCGCCCTTGTGAGCGATGAGGGATCGATGGATTGGCTCTGTCTGCCGAGACCGGACAGTCCGCCTGCCTTCGGGAGAATCCTCGACCCGGACGGCGGGCACTTTTCGATTTCCAGCCCTGCGCAAGAACGAGCAACCATCACGCATCGTTATCTGCCCAACACCAACATCCTCGTGACGCTCTTCACCTTTGCGAATGAAGACGCCTTCCAGATTACCGATTTCTGTCCACGCTTCGAGCAATACGGGCGCCTCTATCGGCCCGCTGCACTCTTTCGCATCGTGGAGCCCCTGAGAGGCACGCCCGTGATTCGCGTGAGCTGTCGCCCTGTGTCGGGGTGGGAGAAGGAGCCGGTGCGCCCGGTGCGCGGCAGCAGCCACGTGCGATTCGACATCCGCGGCGACACACTGAGGCTGCTGACAAATATGCCGTTGACGTATCTCTGCGAGGAGATCCCCGTCGCCCTGACGGAGAAGCTCTACTTCGGTTTGACGTGGGGACTCGGGATCGAAGACGACCTGGTGCGAGTGGCGCACGAATTTCTGGATCAGACGACCCGCTATTGGCGGACATGGGTCAAGAACTGTTCGGTCCCGGTTTTCTATCAGAAAGAAGTTATCCGTTCCGCGCTTGCGCTCAAGCTTCACTGTTACGAAGACACGGGGGCCATCCTCGCTGCACTCACGACCAGCTTGCCCGAGCAGCCCGGTGGGACCCGGAACTGGGACTATCGGTATTGCTGGCTGCGCGACGCCTATTATGCGTTGACCGCATTCCAAAACCTCGGGCACTTCGAGGAGATGCAAGCCTTCCTCAAATACCTGCTCAATATCGCGCTCGCCCATGAGCATTCCCGTGACCAGCTTCGACCTGTGTACTCCCTCAGCCAAGGGCTCCCGCTGCCGGAAACCGAGCACCTCAACTGGCGGGGATTTCAGGGCAGCAAGCCCGTCCGGAGCGGAAATCAGGCTGCCCAACAAGTTCAGAATGACGTGTATGGAGAAATGATCCTGACATTCACGCCTATTTTCCTCGACGAACGCTTCCACGACCTTCGCACCAAAGATGTCGACGGGTTGCTCGCGCACCTGGCTCTTCTATGTTCACGGAGTATCGAGCAGGCCGATGCGGGGCTTTGGGAGGCTCGGTTGGGGTGGCAGGAGCATTCGTTCACCAACTTGATGTGCTGGGCGGGGCTCGAACGATTAGAGCGGATCAAACAAGCGGGTCATCTCTCAACGCTTTCTGTGGACCTGCCTGCTGCCCGGACGAGGGCAGCCGCGGCGTTGCTTCGCGCCGTGAAAGATGGCACGATCCGCAACGGGCCCACAGACGACAGTTATGACGCCGCGCTCGCGCAGGTCGTGAATGTGGGATTTCCGAATCGCCAGCTCTGTGAGGACACGACCCTGCATATCGTCCGAGAGCTCGCGGTACTCGGCGGAGTTGGTTCTCGCGGCTTCCTTTACCGTTACGTGCGCGAGGATGGGCTCGGGAAGCCTGAGGCAGCCTTCGTCATTTGTTCATTCTGGGTCGTACAGGCGTTGGCGAGGCTGGGACGCATGGCCGAGTCCAGAGAAATTCTCGGACGCGTGATCGACGCTGCAAACAGCGTTGGCCTTTTTTCAGAACATTTTCTCCCCACCAGCAATACTCAGCTCGGCAATTTCCCTCAGGCCTACTCCCACGTCGGCCTGATCAATGCCGCATTTGCGGTCAGCCCGCCCTGGTCCGATGTCTTGTGAACGAGGAAATGAGTCTCCGTTGATGTTGATGAGCATGACAAGATTCGTTTCAACCCTTAGACGATCTTGAGCGTGTCGAAGTCCACGTCCTTCGGGGGCGGCGGGCATTTGAGCTTCATGTCCTCCAACGTAGCCACGACGGTATCGGCGACCACAAGATCCCGATACCACTTCCGGTTGGCGGGCACGATGTACCATGGCGCGTGATCCGTGCTGGTGGCCGAGATCACTTGCTCAAAGGCCACTAGGTACTCGTCCCAGAGCTTGCGCTCTTCGAGATCGCCCAGGTTGAACTTCCACCGCTTTTCGGGATCACGGATTCGTTCCTCCAGCCGTTCCCGTTGCTCCTCCTTGGAGATGTGCAGAAAGAACTTGAGCACCACCGTCCCGCTCTCGGACAGCAGCTCTTCGAACTCTTGGATCTGGGTTAACCGTAGCTTGGCCTGCTTCTCGGAGATCAGCCCGTGTACCCGGGTGATCAGGACGTCTTCATAGTGGGAGCGATTGAAAATACCGATGTGCCCCATGGGCGGAGCCTCCCGATGCACGCGCCAGAGAAAGTCATGCGCCACTTCGAGGGGCGTGGGCGTCTTGAAGGTCGCCACCCGGCAGCCCTGCGGGTTCACACCCGACATCACGTTCTTAATCGTGCCGTCCTTGCCACTGGTATCCATGCCCTGGAGAACAATGAGCAACGCCCGGCTCGCGTTGGCATAGAGCCGTTCCTGGAGCCCCCTGAGTTGCTCGATGCGCTCCGCCTTGGCCGCTTTGGCCTTGGTCTTTCCTTCTTCATTCTTCTTGTAGGAGCCGGTGTCGTCGGGATCGAACTTGCCAAGATCGAGTTTGGTGCCCGGCTTGACCCGATACTCTCTCATTGGAATCGTTCCTCCTGGTCCGTCCCGCCCTGCTGAATGTTGCGGGGTATTGTACTCTTCTCAAGGCGACTTCGCCGCCGAGGACTTGACAGCCCTTCACACCAGCGTTGGACGCGCGACTGTAAGAAGCATCCGGCCCGGCTTCTCTCGAAAAACAGAAAGGGCCGCCCCAGTCTCGAAAACTGGAGCGGCCCCTGTTTTGGTGGAGGTGGCGAGAATTGAACTCGCGTCCGAAGACCTTCAGCGCAACGGCTCTACATGTGTAGCCGATCGTTTTGGTTTCGCCGCCGCCCACGCCCATCGGCAGGCTTAGAACGGCCGCTAGCCCAGTGCGTTCTCGTCCTCAGCCGCTGAGCACCAGCCTCGGACCAGCCTGCTGCATCGCGCCCCTTCCACCCCCGCAGGCCTCAGGTGGAGGGACGTCGCGGTCAATTAAGCCGCGAGTGCCAGCTCTGTGTTGGCAGTTGCTTGTTTCCCGGAGGTTTTACGAGACCCCGAGAGCTCGACATGCACCGTTGGCCTCTTGATCCCCGTCGAAGCCTGTCACCCCCTTTTGTTGGCATGAACACCTGTTCACTATACCCGATGAACCGCGAACTTTCCAGATCAGCCACACTGCCCTCGCTCAATTCACCTGCCTTGAGTTGTTTGCACGCTTTTGGGGCGCGATCGAGCCCAGAGTGCACTTTGCTGGAGGAGCGGGGTACCCACCGAGACTCTGCCGGGATGGAAAGCGGAAACTGACTGAGTCCGCGAAGGAATTTCCGAAGGCTTCCGCCTGGCAGAGTCCGGAAGGGTCGCTCCGGGAAGCACGGGAGCGTCGGGCTCCATCGCGCCCCACTCCCTCTTTCAGCACGGTCGGCGAACCCAATGCCTGAGGATCTTCTCTGCGTCGAACGTGAGGACGTACTCCACACAGGGCGAGCCTCCGACCATGTCGCCTCGCCTCCCCACGAGCGAACTCCTGACCTCATACCGATACGTCCAAACCGAGTCGCCATCGGGCATCTGCATCGTCACAGACGGAGACCCCATTCGTTTTGTCACCTCGTCCTGTGTCGCTCGATCAGCAGCATCGATGAGAT
>JBOHOI010000155.1:0-6787 GCA_050731155.1 Nitrospiraceae bacterium
ATGGGAGGACCCTGTATCGGATCGATGTCGGCCAGCCGCAGCGGCTCCTGGCCGCCGAGGAGGATCTGGTCATTCTCCTCGATGACGAGGACCTCATCATGATGAAGAAAGAGAAGACCGAGTACCGCCGTGGGATGACGGAGCGACTCCGCGGCGCATTCCGGGAGGATCGCTTCTGTCGTGCAACGGCCGTGATGCCGAATGGTCGCGAAAAGGGAGCGTGAACATGTTTACGAAGCGGGAACGCATGATCGAACAAGCCGAGATCGAACTGAGACAACGCGCGCTGAAGTCGCTCGTGAGCAAGCGCAAACGACTGTTTGGCGAATCTCTCGACCAACGGATCAAGCGCGCCGGAAAGCAGGGCCTTTGGGGCAGTCTCAGCCGAGCCGAGTGCCGGGGCCTCCACAGGCAGGAGATCGCACACCTCAGAGGGCAATTAGAGGATCTGCATCTGGAATCTGCGCTGGCCCGACGAGAGCTGACCACGTTGAAGCGGGCAATGAGGAGAGCCGAGCGGGCCGGGGCTGCCCGCAGCGGCTTGACGAACGCACGCGTGAGCGTCCTAAAGCACGCTGCAATCGGTCGTTAAGGCCCGATGAACAAGCTGCGGGACCGAAGGCCATAGCGCCCACCTCTCAGCCGTTCAACGGCCCACCATTTAACACATTCCTCCGAATCACGATCCCCTCCCCATGGGTAATTCTCTGATCGATCTCTTGTAGAGTTCGCCGAAACTCTGTACGCTTGCTCCGCACCAAGGTTCTTGACACAGAAAATGTAGCCTGTCCCCTTGTCTCATTCCAGTAAGCCGCAGCGCACTGAAGGTCCGGATCGATCCACCATGAACGATCTTCAGGCTCATAAGGAGTACACCATGAACAATGCCTGGCGAGTGATCTTGGTATCTGTGATCACGTTCTCGATCGGGGTATTGGCGGGGAAGTCCATAGACCACTGGCCGTCTTTCGCCACGGCCGAAGAACGCGAGGCTCAGCCGAAGTTCTTGCAGCTCCTTGCACATCAGCAGCTTGGGAGGCATCTGCTGCTCAGTGTCTATTGCGATGAGGAGCGACGACATCTGCTGTACACATACACGCTCGCGGGGGCAGAAGGGCCCAGCGGCAATCTCGCCGTCATCAAGGACGGGTGTAAAGTTGGAAAGTGAGCCATTCTGAACCTGCGGCGAGAGATCGTGGGTGACAAGGGTCGGTCCAGAAAAGCTGCTCCCGTTGGCTGCTTACGGCAGTCCTTCAAAGCGGGCCGCAGGTTCAATCCCTGCACGGCCCACCGAGCCCCGCGCCCTTGTTCACTCAGCATTCCGCATTCATCACTCAGCATTCGCCACTTGTCAGACCACCAGCCCACCAAACACCCTCGGCCCGCTGGACATCGTCCGTAAGCTGGCGTAGCATTCGCGGCTGAGGCGGCGGACATCAACATCACGCTGCTCTTTTTCTGCGACCTCATCGGGGTCGATCTGCTCGACCGATCTGCCTATCCCTTGGTGCTCAAACCCAAGCATGAGGGCGCTGTGGAAAGACGCAAGCTCCCGCGCTACGAAGTCCAGCTCCCGGTGTCGTTTTCAGGAAACGAAGTGGCGGGAGGAGGCATAGTGACAAATCTCTCGAAAGAAGGTTGCACCGTGGCGAGCGAAGAGCTGGTCCTACCCCATGCGTTTCTTGAGCTGCGCCTCCAACTCCCCGAGCAGGATGAGCCGCTGAGGGTCGAGGTAGCCGAGGTCCGGTGGGGGAGCGGAATAGCGTTCGGCCTGGAGTTCATTCAACTCCGCGCGGAGGAGCAGGAGCGGTTCCAGCGATTTATCACATTCCTTGAAGCCAGTCAGAATAACTGAGAAGAGCGTCCTGCGGGTGAACCCGCCCTCAAGCATCTGGCCTTCCACCGAGGGTATGGACTAGGTGGCGGAGCCGCGTCTCTGCGGCGGGCCACATGGAAATAAATTCGAGTCCAAAGTGCCGCTCCCGAGCCCACCGCACCCTGGCGAGCTCAATGACGAGGGAAGACTCGTCACCGGGGAGCGTCAGGCTCAACGAGAGATGGTCTCCTGGCTCGACCGTCGCCTCGCTTTCCACTTTGCACCCTTTCATCGACAGATTGGAGACGACTCCGTTTCCCTCGGTGTCGCCGGCGAAAGACACGGGCATCTCCACCCGCGAGAATGACAACGGGAACTGAGACGGAACTTGCACTCGCGGATACTTGCGCAACTCCATTGGCTTCTTCATTGATGGGTCAGCGGTGCAGCCTCATCGAGTCTTCATGATCAGAAGGCGGATTCGGTGAAGATGTGACGGCCGGATGGCCAGAAACTCAAGCCCGAAGGTGTCTCCCTTCACCCACCGCACGATGGCCTGGTCCACTTGCACGGGCCACGGGTGATCAGGCAGCGTGAGGGAGAGCTGCAGTTCCAGTCCGACCGCGAGGTTGATGTCCGACGCCGCCTTGCAGCCGGTCGCCGAGAGATCGAGGATCCGTCCTTCCCCTTGGATCTCTTCGGCCGAAAAGAAGAGGCGACCACCCGTCACATTGGCCCGACGGGATTTGCGTTCCTTCATACCTCCGCTGCGGGGGTCCTCCCGTCCACAGGGGCGTCGCTACCCCTCCCCTTCGGCAGAATCCCCTTCCGCTCCAGCTCATCTAATCAGTGTTTGTGTACGACCGGAAGTCCTGCTGCAGGACGCAAGGCTAGGCCGTCCGTGGGGAGGTGTCAAGAGTGGCGGCTAACCAGAGGCATGCAGGAGCTTACGGACTGTGTTGAGCAACGCCCCCAGTGTGAATGGCTTGGGAAGAAAGGCGAGATGGGGTTCGTCGGCGAAGGCCCCGCCCACCACAGAGCTTTCTGACAGGTACAGGACGCGAGTCTGGGGGCGTACGCCCTGGACTTTCAGGGCCAGCTCCAACCCGTTCATCCCCGGCATGAGGAGGTCAGTGAGCAGCAACTGAATTGGGCCCTGGTGGCTCGTACAGAGGTGAAGCGCCTCCCGGCCGTTACTCGCAAGCAGAATCGTATAGCCCTGCGGAGCGAGGGCATGGCTGATGAGCGAGCGAATAGCAGGTTCATCGTCAACCACGAGGATCGTTCCCTGTTGGGAAGGTGTGTTGCCCATCGTGAGACGCCCTCAGGTTCCGGGACTTGTTTCGAGTGTCTGAAGGAATTGCCGGAGTTGCTCCTGGTCGTCCGGCGGCAGGCTGATAAATTCCACTCCGAAGTCTCGTCCCATGGCCCAGCGAACGGCGGCCACCTCGATGGTGATCGACGAATCCTGATCAGGGAGATAGAGGCGGACTCTCAGATACGCATCCGTGTTGACCGCTGTATCGCTTTCTGCCTTACAACCTCCCGTCGAGAGGTTATACACGGTGCCTTCTCCAGCCACGCGGTCTCCTGAGAAGGACATAGGGAGGTGAACCTGGAAATGCGTGGACTTGCGGAGATCCATGGGCTCTCCCTGGTGGGCTGGCAGGGCCGAGAGGACTGAGAGGGCTATTGCTCCTGTGGCCAAGTCTGGTTCCGCGACTCCCACGGTTGTACAGATCTGGGTCAGCATTCCTCGGGTAGTTGCGCCTCGCCTTCCTTTGCCATGCCCCGCGCAATCCTCGCGTGAAAGCACGTCGGACACAAGTGAGTCCCTCGCTCTTTCGCCGTGTGGAACACATCGAGGGGGTGCGCACCGCAATCCTGACAGGACACCGGTGCGAGATGGCTGATGAAGTCCAGGTAAAGAGTCTCACTATCCATCATCTTTGGCACCCTCTGCGCAGCCATCTTTAAGCCTAGCATTCCGCCTCAGGATGTAAAGGATCGGGGAAAAGGGCCAAACTTCATGGGGATGAAGCCGTTCCCGTGTGCGCCACTCCCAGGGCGGGATCGGCTGGGGATCGACCCACAGCCGCCGCACGCGATCAACCTCCCCTGTGACCTTTCTCATAGCTTTCATGGAGGAATTTCGCTAGACTTTCGGCGAGCAGTTGGAAAAAAGAAAGGGTCCTTACATCATTTCTCCTTCTGGTCAAGAGTCTCCCCTCGTGATTGAACTCGCCACGGTGCGGTGGGCGCGGGGGCGGGAGTTTGGCCTCGAATGTATTGCCCTGTGGCCCGCCGCAGAGGCGTGCCTCCGCCACCTGGTTCACAACCTCGGTGCGGGGCGAGGGGACTGAGGTCTCCATGAACCTCCGCCGACACCTTCGCCTGCCCGTTCAGTTTCGGAGCTTGCTCTCCAATCCGGGGCATCCTGACGCAGTCGGCATGGTGACCGACCTCTCGCCCCACGGCTGCCGCATTCGCAGTACCAACCCCGTTTTCATCGGAATGCCCTTGAGGTTACTGATCGAGGTCCCGCAGGAGGAGTCGCCCATCTGCGTCGAGCAAGCGGTGGTCCGCTGGGTGCGCGGCCAGCAGTTTGGTCTCGAATTCGTCACGTTCGCCACACCAGAGTATGAGCGACTGTCCCGAGTGGTTCAGGCCCTTGAGTAGAACCTGAATGAATCGGCGCAAGTGAGTCTGGTTGATCGACTGACCGAGACCGCCATGCAGGAGTGGCTCACGCAGGACAGGGAGAAGCGGAAGGAGCCGCGATAGGGGAAGGCTGCCGAAGGGGAAGTGATGCAACGGTAGGTCCGTCGTGATTGCACGCCAGGTTCCGCGCTTTACCGTCCAACTCCCTGTCTTGTTCAACGGGGATCGAGGAGGGTCAGGCACGATTCAAGACCTGTCGGTCAACGGCTGTCTCATCGTCAGCCCCACTCGCGTGGAGCCTGGAGATTACCTCTGCCTGTGGCTGTACCTCCCGCATGACGCGTCGCCGATTGTCATTGAGGGTGCTGAAGTGCGCTGGTCAGCGGAAGAACGGTTTGGCGTGTGCTTCCTGACACTTCAGCCACAAGAGCAGATTCGACTCTTCGAATATCTCAATACGGTCGCGACAACGTGACAGGGGAGTCGTCTTTCGTGAAGCGTTCGAATCGTCAATCGTGAAGCGTATCTCGCACGCAGACGTGAAGTGCACCTCGTGAAGCGTGAAGCGTCCTCTGAGGAGGCGGCCCGGTCCGGTGTCCAAGTGGACGTGCGGGAATACGCAGCAGCCTGAAAGTGCGTATGACGCGGCCACCTGTTTAAGGTGCCAAGTTGGCACCTTAAACTTGAAGTCACAAATTGTGACTTCATCGTCCATCCCTTCGGCCACGGCCAGGGGGTCGAATCCCAGCCGGCTCAAGGCTTTCCCCGCCGTAAGTTGTCTCCATTTCCTCCCTCGCAAGTTGGGTTGATTTCCCACGAAGAAGAGCGTATCCCTCTGCGGCAAGAACGGGTTAGAAAACTGCCCATCAGTGATGTGACGCAGAGATGTGCTGCGATGAGTGAAGAGCTTGAAGTTCTGAAAACAGTCACGCAGCGCCTAGCACGCGCGCAAATCCCATACATGGTCACAGGCTCCATTGCCGGGAACTTCTACGCGGTCCCGCGCATGACCCGCGATATTGACCTGGTGGTGGAATTATCCGAGCAGGACGTGGATCGAGTCGTTGGTTTGTTTCGGGATGATTTCTATGTCGATCGAGAAATGGTTCAGCGGGCGATCAGAGAGAGGGCGATGTTCAACATCATTCACAACGCCTTCGTGATCAAGGTAGACTTTGTGGTGAAGAAAGAGAGCGCGTACAGACGGGAGGAATTCTCACGGAGACGACCAGTGTCCATGGAGGGCCAGGAGTTCTTGATCGTGGCGCCAGAAGATTTGATCTTGTCCAAGCTCGAATGGGCAAAGGACAGCCGATCCCCGCTCCATCTGGACGATGTCCGGAATCTGCTGAGGTCGGTTCAAGGACTCGATAAGGACTACCTGGTCCAATGGGCGAGTCGGCTGGGACTCGAGCCACTCTACCGGGAGGTCTGTCAATGAGAGATACGCTACCGGAGGTCGAACACCGATATCGGGCGATGTTGCTGCAGCGCTCTGGAGTGGAGCGGCTCAAGATGGGGTGCTCCATGCACGCCACCGCGCAAGCCTTGGTCAAGGCCTCCATCCTGGAGAAGGACCCCCACGCCTCACTGGGTGCGCTGCGCCGGGCGTTGTTCCTTCGGTTTTATGGGCAGGACTTCGATCCCCAATCGCGAGAGAAGATTCTGCGTACTTTGGAGACAGCGGGCCAGTGACCTCGGCATACCCTTCTTCTAAGGCCACGGCCCCGGGGGTCGAATCCCAGCCCTCCGCCATCCGTCCCCTTCCATCTGGCATCCGCCATGTGCTATAGGCCATAAGCTCTCGTACGTCGTTCCTCGTCTCTCGTCTTTCGTCGCTCGCGTCATCGCGTGCGGCGTCTGTCGCGACAGACGCAATGGCGCAAGAGACGCATCACGATACTGCGCTTCACGCTTCCAGCTATAAGCCATTAGCTCCCCTCCGCCCGCTCATGATCACCGACCGGTCAGCTTGTCGTAATCGGCGTGGCTGCCGATCCAGAACCACAAAATGCCCTCGGCCACATCAACGCCAAGGGCCCGGTATCCGAGCCCGACGCGGACAGACCAAAAGCGTCCGACCTTTTTCAGATGCAAAGAAGGGTGTCGAGGATCGGCTTTCAGCAGGGAGAAATTCTTGTCGGCAAGTTCCTGGGTCGACTTTGGGAGGGCGTGATAAGACTGCCAGAACTCAGGGGAGGCGAAATGCTTCAAAGCTCGGAGCAGGACCCGGACTTGAAGGCTTCCAGCGCCCGATCAGCAAGCGCGTCGAGTTTGCCCGACTGAACATCCTCGGCGAGCTGGCGATCC
>JBOHOI010000156.1:0-6772 GCA_050731155.1 Nitrospiraceae bacterium
GCCGCTCCAGTTGCTGGGCGGTTCCTTGGGGTCTCATGCCCCATAGGATAGCTAAATCGGAGATGATTTTCCATTATTTATGCAAAGCTCAATAGCTGGCATAATTCCAGCTTGCTGGGGAACGGCACCTGGTTCGAGCTGCCTTCTCAGCTGCTCCAACCCTTTCAGCCGGTCCCTGAGTGCGGCTTCCTCTAGGCTGTAGGCACCCAGCAGCGTCTGGGCAAGGGACCGCAACTCACCACCCACCGTCGTAAGGAGTGGAGCGATCCGCTCCATGTTCCCGCTGACGGTGGACAGGCCTCGCTGGACATTGTTGAGCTGCGATCGAACCTCCCCTGTGGCTGCCTCGCTCTTCTTCACCTCGTCCAGCACTGCCGTAGTCTGGTTTTGGATCACTCCAACCTGGGTACCTATCACATCTCCCTCTGTTCGGACCATTGACCAGATTTCGTCCAGCTTCCGCACCAGCTCCCGTTGCTGCTTCTCCTGAGCGGTTTGGACGATTTCGAGCTTCATGCGCAGTCCGCTCATCTCTGCCTGGCTCGCTTTGCTCTGCGCCTCCAGTTTCTTGGCCAGCCCCTGTTCGAGTCTCTCCAGATCCGAGGAAGTTGCACATCCAGCCGCTGCCAGGCAGAGCACAACGCCCATCCCTGTCCTGACCAAGCCCATATAATCTAGCTGTCTCATAACCCGCCTCCTCTCCGATGAGTCATGGAATCATTCTACACACCGCCTGACCTGATCGGGTAGAAGAGGACATTTACTGAGGTGAGTCCGATACTGCTGGAATCAAACGAACGGTGGGCAAGCGCGATGCTAGCGTCCAATAAATATAAGCGCCTATCCCAGTGGACGGCGGGCATAGGGATCTGTAGACCGTCTGTTGAGGGCAACTCGGGCATGCTCCAGGACAGGTCACCCGCACTCCGGCTCTTCCCGGCCTCCTCATCACACCGACTCAAGCAGATACGAGTGTCAACTTAATAGTTAACACCTTCTGGTTTGACTTCGCTTTTCTGGTCTAGAATACTGGGCTCGATGGCTCTTCAAATTATATGTTGAAACACCTAGGGAGAGCAGGAATGTCTTGCTGACTGACACCCATCGGATCAGAGGGTGGGGGAGGCACCATGCCAGATCTCATTCGCAGTGCCCAATACTTTAAAGTTCAGGTGTTCGATAAACCGGGTGAAGCGGCCAGAATGCTCGGGTTTCTGCGTGACGCGGATGTCAACCTCCTTGCCTTTGTTGGCTTCCCACGAAAGCGCCGATTCCAGCTGGACTTTGTGCCCGAAAATCCCACCTTGTTCAAAACTGTGGCGAAACGGGTCAAGTGGAAGGTTCAGGGACCCAAAACATGCTTTCTCGCGGAAGGTGACGATCGAGCAGGGGCGGTGGCAGACCTGACGGCCAAGGTGGCCGCGGCCAGGATCAACATCACGACCATTGACGCGGTCGCAGCGGGTGAGGGCCACTATGGAGCTATTTTTTGGGTGAAGCCACGTGATGTGAAAAAGGCTGCAAGGCTTCTCGGCATTGGGTGATAGAGGGGATCATCCGCAGAGAGCGAGGCGGGCGGCGGGATTAGATTGTTTCGTCGCCACCTACCGCGATACTTTAAAGAACACGAGCGTCCAGATGTGCTCATTTTGTGCTCAACTTCACCTCATTCAACCCCACTCCGGCTATTCCAGCCAACGTTCCGGTTTTTCGTAACTCTTGGTTCTGATTGGCCTGAATGATGTCTAGTAGGCCTGAGGAGGGTTACAGAAACGGTTTCCTAAACCGCGGGTCGGACGTTCAAGAATGAACAGGCTTGTTCTCTTGAAGTCGGTCTCCGCCACGTTTGGACTGCAAACCTGCCAGTTCGAATCGTGATTGAAAGTCCCGAGCACGGCTGTTACTGGCTCAACGGTATCGTGATCACGATCCCGCCCATTTGAACCTCACCACCAGCCATGAATTTTTAAGAAGCCTTCCTTACTCGCGCGATTTCACCTGTATGTTTCGCGATGATTGAGGGACAATATGGGGTTTTCCATTGGATCAGTAGCGCATCTAAATAGTCTGACTTTATAGCATCACAATTGTTCGTTCAATTTCTATATGGCTGGTTTTATTTGGCTTTTTCGCAGTTCAATACGTACGGCTTCGTAACCCTTTCGTATAGATTGTTTACCTTAGGCCTAACTGGTATTGTCCCCATCCTGTTCACAGGGTTTTCCCAGGTTTTGGACAAGCTCATAGATTCCCGGATGCTTCCCCTCAGCGACTCGGCATCTAATCCCTTGTCAGTTAATGCTCGACTTTGCCAACGAGCCTACGGTTTTTCTTCCGAAAGCTTCGGTCCACTCGCGTTCAAGAGGAACGGAAAATAGGAAAGAGGGAGGTTGCCATGGAAACCGCCAGCGAGGTGGGAGGGTCTTTGTTTTCTCCGAACTCAGGGGAGAAATGTGCGCAGAAGGTCACCGGCCCGGGGATTGTCGTCTTCTCACGCACTATCCAAGTGCTGCACGTGAACCGACGCGCCCTTGAGCTAGCAGGTCGAATCGGTCAGGTGGAGGTTGGGTCCGTCAGGAGCCTCCTCTCGACAGCAGTGTTTGGGCTTTATGTTCAAGTCCTAGAAGCGCTAAACAGCCGCATTGCGGCAAGCATCTGGGACCCATTCGAAGTGAGGCGCGTCGGTGGCGAACCTGGACGGAGGGTGCTGCTTCGCGGGTACGGACTGCCTGATCGCAATTCGAGTGACTGTTCTCGAGTCGTCATTATCTTGGAAGAGGATCTCAGTGTTCAGGTGAACGTCACTGAGCAGGCAGAACAGCCGCTCCATCTTGCCAATGTTGAGAAAGCTGTCGCCTAGGGCCTGGCCAATTGGTGCTGGAACGAGGGCAGTACAGTTGCGCTGGGATAGCCGAGACCTGGGTGAACGAACTGACGAGATCCTTGAAGAGAAGCCGAGGGTACAGACCCAGTAGAACCCGGAGAGGCAAGCACGATCTGACTAGAGGCTGATTGCACGGCGTTACCGAGAGGAAGGCACTTCGAACAGGAACCTGATGCCGACTAAGTGCATGGTGGTGTCTGCGCCGATTGGTATCTGACGGATCCAGCAGACTTCCACTAACTTTCTTATGCCCTCTTGCTCTTTCGCGGCCACAGAGGGCCCTTCGACTTCGAAGACCTGCCTCTCGCCCGGCGCCTGACGCATAAAGAGCAACATGCCCCCAGAGCTGATATTGATCGAGAGTGCATGACCCTCGGACAGCTCGATGTCGCCGCCACCCGCGACCCTGCTGAGTTGGTAAGGGCAAGGTCGTATGAGGGGCAGACGCTCGCTACTTCTGCGTTCCTGATGGTCCGGCACGCCGACTCACTCAAGTAATTTAGAAGGTTTGTCCCAAGCTCCTAGTTGGAATTTTCTTATAATTTATTCTCCCTCACACTTGATTCGCTATGCAATAGCCGGCTTAAGCGCATAAGAGGCCTCCTGTGAAGTGACGGTTCACCTGTGCTCATTTTGTGCTCATTACCACCACTTTCCAGCTCATTCAAGCCAACTCCAGCCGGAGTAACATTTCTTTCTAATTCTTTGTTGGTATAGGGGATTTCAGGCTTAACGCTCCACCGGGATCGTGATCACGATCGCGCCTAACACGTCGTTCAGCTTGAAGTCCCGCTTCGGGCTCCTGGGGTGCGCGTTGTGGCACCCGATGCAGGCTTGTGTCACGGCTCTGTCGGCGTAGACCGCTTGGAAATACCGTTCCCCCCCACTCGTGATGATCCCACTGTGCCGACTTTCCGGGTTCATCCGGACGTCCTCGAGCCCTTTGCGCTCGAACTCGGTCGCAGCCGCATTCTGTGGGTTGATCGGCCAGAGGCCGATGAGGCGGTAACGGACCTTGGTGCCGGTGAGAGTGGCCAACTCATTGGACTCCATCAAGAACTGAGCCGGCAAGGGTAAGGTGTGAGAGACGCGCCAATCTTCAGACGCCACCATCTTGCCTCTTTTCTGCAGCCGCTCCACGACCTGAATCGTATAGAATGTCCGGTCTGCTTCGATCACAGCGTGCAGATAGTCCGCGACAGTTTCCACAGGAATGTTAACCTGGGTTCTGGATTCAGTTGCTTCTAACGAAACAGCCGGGTATCCCATTACTCCGAGGAATATCATCAGCGCACCACACAAGCAGACCTTGCGGACCATGATCATTCCTCCTTTTCTTCGGAAGGACTCGTTCTTGGCATTCCCAGAAATCTGCAGTCGCGTTCCTTTCATCATTCAGTTTATGAAAGTGCGATCGTGCGGCGACGGGATTTTACCAAGGAAGGGCTCTGATGAACCAGCAGAAGAGAAAATTAGACTTCTGCACCGATTTGGTCTCGTAATTTTCGGTGACTGACCTGAGTCCGTCTGATGGTGGGAAAGGATGCCGTTGTCGGGAGGGGTTTCCGTGTGCTCGTGCCGAAATGGTTCAGGATGAGTCCTGCTTCAGTGGCAGCCCAAGCATCGCCAACCCTATTTTGTTCAATTGGGCGACCAAGTGGACCCCAAGAGCCTGTCTTACCCATTCTTCTTCCAACGCCTTGTCGCCCTTCACGACGATGAAAGGCAGCTCATCCCTCCACAGGAGTGTTCCCTCGGCGTTCACGAGTTCCAGGTACAACCGATTCGAATACCGCTGCTTCCAGCCCCAGAAGCTCTCCTGCGACGGTCCCTCCACTTCTCTGACGAACAGGACACAATCGACGCCCAGTGCTGCGGTAATCCTCTGCGCGGCTTTGATCTCATCCTGGTCGCGAACGCTCCCAGCCTCTTCCGTCATCTCCTGGAGTTGCAGCCGGGTTGTGACTTCAGATGGGCTGATCACGTGAAGGGATGTCGCCTGTTGCAAGATGGCGGTCAACCGCGCAGCCATCGCAGTATTTTCTACAACTGGAGTCACCGCCACACTCGTCATCGAGCCCCCTTCATGCCAGGTGGCAGATGGAGCGACCCACGAATTCTGAAACGGCTGGAACTCAACGTCGCTGCTCCGCGCCAGGTCGCTCCCGACCGCCCCAAGCCATAGGGCGCCCAGACAGCCTTGCATCAGGCCGCCTAACGCGACGACGGAGAGAGCGAGAGTGAGGTGTTTGATCCGAATCAGCAACAGGGGAGACATGATTACTACTTCTCAGGGGGTCGCCGCATTACAGGGCCAGGGCTCGGACCCGGCCTAGAAGGGCTGGGGTGCGTGCAGCTCAATTGGTCCATAAGTGACTACAAGCAAATATTGCACTCAGGAATGGCCCGACCTGGTTCAGCCAACGTTTTCTTGCACTTCCAAATACTTAGGTAAGGTAGGACTCAGTAACAACCGCAAGGCGTCCGTTCAAAAATGAACCATTTGCCCAGCCTGACATGTCCTCCATCGCATTTTGATGTGAGCTCGCCTGATCGAATCTCATCCTTTCGCCTAACAGGCCATCCCTTGTAATCAGAATAGCCATGTGGCAGCTTACTGGCGCATACATCTGGAACCGGGTCGCGATTGCGCAGAGAGACGTTAGAAAAACAGACCGAATTCGTCGTCACGGCTGGCGAGACGCCCAAACGCCTCGATCTGTTCCTGGCCAATCGTGAGCCGACGCTATCCCGCTCGGCGCTTCAGCGGTTGATCCAAGACGGGCGCATCACGATCAACGGCCTCCCTGTTAAGCCCAGCCAGAAGATCAAGCCCGGCGATCGGATCGTCTTAGAGATTCCGCGGCCCGAGCCGTTGGAGCTGAAGGCGGAGCCGATCCCGCTGGATGTCCTGTATGAAGATGAGGCGATCCTGATCCTGAACAAACCGGCTGGCTTGGTTGTCCACCCGGCACCGGGGCACTGGTCCGGCACGCTGGTCAATGCGCTCCTGCACCATTTCGACTCGCCCCAAGGATCACTGTCTACGATCGGCGGCAAGGAACGGCCGGGCCTCGTGCACCGGCTCGATAAGGAGACCTCAGGCGTCATGGTGGTGGCCAAGACGGACGAGGCCCACCGGTCCCTTGCTGCTCAGTTCAAGCAGCACAGCATCACGCGCGTCTACGAAGCGCTCGCGTGGGGGGCCATCAAAAAGTCGGAAGGGGTGATTGAGCTGGCCATCGGGCGGGATGTGAAAGAGCGGAAGAAGTTCTCGGCCCGCACCGCTCGGCCGAAAGCCTCAGCAACCGTTTATCGGGTCATCAAACGGCTCGGCAAGCTGGCCACGTTGGTAGAGCTCTTCCCTCGAACAGGCCGCACCCACCAGATCCGAGTGCACCTGGCTGCGCTCGGTCATCCTGTGCTGGGCGATCCGACCTATGGAGGGAGAAAGGTGCGGGAGCTCGAAGGGGTGGCAATCCCGCGCGTCATGCTCCACGCACGGACACTGGGCTTCTTGCATCCAACGACTGGGCGCCACATGGGGTATTCTTCCCCGCTTCCTCTAGACATGAGCGCGATCATTGATGCGCTTGAGCACATTGCATCCACGGCACGATCGACTCATGCTTGACAGATGGGAATGCGCAGGGTATGTGTCAACAACTGCGGAGGTGGAAGCAGTGGAAACCAGTGACGTGCTGGAAGTGATCGGCAGCTTGGTCGCGGGGCTCAAGGCTTACAGCTCGAAACTGCCGGCCGTGGTCCACCTCTCGGTGATGCCGGGAGGGCTCAAGCCGACACCGGAAGCAGTCGAGGCTTATGAGAAAACGGTCTCTCGATTTCGTCAGCAGGCTGGAGCCTCAGCTTACCGACCGCTGAATGACC
>JBOHOI010000157.1:0-6745 GCA_050731155.1 Nitrospiraceae bacterium
ATTGGGGAACTCCGACGGGAAAGGCCCCTCGATTCTTCGGGGGAGAAACCTGGACATATTTTCGGATCGCCGGCGGTCAGTCAGGCCCTCCCTTCGGCAACTTCAAGCCGAACCAATGCCAGATCACCTTGAAGTTCGGGAAGGACGACAAGCTGAGTTCGTACAGCTATTCAGGCTGCTAGCCGGACAGTTGCTTTTGGAAGGTCTGCGCGCAGTCCCTGCTGCAGAAATAGTAGGTCTGACCGCCGATGCTCTCGGCCACGGCTGATCCCCTCGGGACATACATCCGACAGACTGGATCCTGTACCATTTGGTTCTTATCGGCCAGGGCTTGAGCCTGCCCTTTCCCGCCAGAGAGCTCGCGGATGGCGCTCCGTACCAAAAAATACAGGATGACCAGCAACCCAACGACAAACAAGAGTCTGTACATGACGAGACCTTCTGGCAGGGTTGAGGCGCCATCCTATGGCAGCTTCGGAGTTCTGTCAAGAAGTCCAAGGAGTTAGGTCAGCTTGTCCGGACGAGGGGGACCGAATGGCCCAGATGGGCACGTTTCCAAGGGGCCTTTTGACACATGAGGGAAGGGACTTCAGGCCGATAGCAATGCGTCCTGACGAGTGTTAGCCTAGAGCCTATGAAAACCTGTGATAAGTGCCGCGGAACAATGTTGCTGGAACGAGCGGTGGATATGGACGCCGGGCTCGCCATTACTGTGTTTGCTTGTCTGAACTGTGGTCGTCGCAAGGCCGCGGAACCCGAACCTCGGCCTTTGACTGCCCGACGTTGACCACGTGGCGACAACACCGATCGTACAGCGGCTTACCAACGACGAGAAAAAAGCCGCGGAGGCTGCGTTCCAGCGGGCTCCGTTCAATCCTGCCTGGTCTGCCGCGGCTCTGGCCGTCTATAACGGCATCGCCGAGGTCATGGCCAGGCGTGATGCTGAGCGAGCCTGTGCTTCTCAGACCGAGTTGGAGCGCGAGCCTGAGGCGGTCTTGCTCTAGGATCTAGGAAAGCGACTATCCTGCTTTGACTTGCAGTGATTCAGCGCGAGCTGCTGCGCTGCCTGCAACCAAATCCTCGCCCCTGCACCTATTCTCCTCCACAAATCAAGATGTGAAACGGCACGATCACATAACCCTCAAAGGCCCAACCTTGACGAACCTGTTGACATCCGTTGAACAGGGAGGGCATGCTAGGTGCCGTTATGAACAGTCTTCTTCGCGATCGTGGTGCGCCTTCGTGGGACCTCTCTAGCCTTGCGGAGGCGTTTTTATTTCCTGTCGTTGACCTTGGAAAATGGATAGGTCCTCTGCCAACAGCAGAGGATAAACTTGTCACAAGGAGGGAGAGCACATGAAGCAGTTATTCGGTTGGTTGTCCGGATTGGCCCTCACGCTGACGCCAGTGGTGGCCTTGGCTGAAGGGGCGACTAGTTACTCCCGAGGGAACGCGGTCGGGTATTTTGCCGCCATCGCCGCTGTGCTCATCTTTGGCATCCATGACATCTTTCACAAGAGATGGCTTACGTGGACGAGTGCCATCGTGATCCCTATTGTGCTTTATCTGAACCTGCCAGCCCAGTAACGTGGAATCAGCAAATCCTAGCGTGTCTGGTTGCGGGGGGGCACGATGCTCCCTACCGCAACCCCAGCACATCCATCATGTCATAGAGCCCTGGTGGCTGCTTGATCACCCAGCGGGCCGCGCGGAGTGCCCCCCGGGCGAAGGTGTCCCGGCTTTGCACGCGGTGAGTCACTTCGAGTCGCTCCCCCAACCCTGCGAACAGCACGGTGTGATCCCCAACGATGTCTCCGGCCCGGATTGTTTGAATTCCAATCTCGCCGCGTTTGCGTTCACCCACCAGTCCCTTGCGAGCATAGACCCCTACTTGCACCAGATCCCGGTTCATCGCTCTGGCCAGGATCTCAGCCATCTTCAAGGCCGTACCGCTTGGAGCGTCCCTCTTCAAACGATGGTGCGCTTCGATGACTTCGAGGTCATACTCGTCTCCCAGCGTTTTGGCCATCTCCGCGATCACCTTGAAGATGACGTTCACCCCCACGCTCATGTTCGGGGAAAAGACGCAAGGGATCTGTTTCGCCACGGCACGAAGTTCTTCGAGTTCTCTGGACGCGAAGCCGGTAGTCCCGATCACCATCGCCCGCCGGTGTTGGGCCGCAATACGCAGATGATCGAGGGTGGCAGTGGGGGTTGAGAAGTCAATCACCACCTCACCCCGATCCATGACAGCAGACAAGTCGTCTCGAATCAAGACGCCGGTCTGGCCGCAGCCGGCAATTTCACCTGCATCCTCGCCGATGGACACATGTCCTTTACTCTCCACGGCACCAGCCAGGGTCAACGCCGCTGAGTCCTTGAGCAGCGAGACGAGCCTGCCGCCCATGCGACCTGCCGCCCCTGCGACAATCACTTTCATCATAGGGACCTGTTATTCGTTAATCGTGAAGCGTTAACAGCACAGTCAAGTTGAATGCCTTAGCTCCCCGTGCGTTTCACGTTTAACGATTCACGTTGAACGTCAAATCAACCCGTATTCCTTCAGCACGCGCGCAAGCTTCTCACGGTTTTCCGCGGAGAGCGGACTCAGCGGCAGACGCAGCTCGCCACCAATTTTCCCCATCATGGTCAGCGCCTCTTTGACCGGAATGGGATTAGTCTCGTAAAAGAGGGCGGTGAAAAGGGGATACATTTTGAAATGGAGCCGCCTGGCTTCCTCGAGCCTGTTCGAAGCGAAGGCATCCACCATCGCGGCCATGTCGGCCGGCGCGATGTTGGCGGTCACCGTGACCACCCCCTTTGCCCCGACAGCCATCATGGGGAGCGTGAGCGGGTCATCGCCGGAGAGCACGGCGATCCGATCCCCGCAGGCCTGCACGATCTCGGACGCCTGCTGCACGGAGCCGCTCCCTTCCTTGATCGCGACAATGTTGCGCACCGACGCCAACCGCGCCACGGTAGAGGGCAGCAAGTTCACGCTGGTCCTGCCCGGGATGTTGTACAGCACGAGCGGCAGGTCCACCGATTCCGCCACCGCCTTGTAGTGGCGGTAGAGCCCCTCCTGCATCGGTTTATTGTAGTAGGGGGTGATCAACAAGGCGCCGTCGGCGCCGACCGATTTGGCATGCTTGGTCAGTGCAATGGCTTCCTCGGTGCAGTTGGACCCAGTGCCAGCGATCACGGGAACCCGGCGCCTGACTGCCTCGATTGTGAATGCCACCACATGCTCATGTTCTTTGTGCGAGAGCGTGGCGGACTCGCCGGTGGTCCCGCAAGGGACAATGCCATCCGTGCCGTTGGCAATCTGGAACTCGATCAGATCGCCTAGGGCACGTTCATCCACCCATCCCTTTCGGAACGGGGTCACGATCGCGACGATCGAGCCGGTAAACATATCAAAACCTCACAAACAGGCTGCTTCCACCGTGAAGCGTAAGGCGTGAACTGCTTTACGCCTCACGTGTATTATTGCCAGGCGTCGGGCAAGATCCGTCCTTCAGACACGGCCCTGGCATCACCCTGTAAGTAGACATCGGTGAACGAGTTGCCGCGCGACGCAAAATACACCGTCAGTTCCAGTCCGCTCTGGGGAATCAACGTCACTGGAGATTCCACCTTTGCCAAGAGGCTGGCAATCAGCGCCGAGGCGATCGAGCCGGTCCCGCAGGCTAAGGTCTCATCCTCCACGCCCCGCTCGTAGGTCCTGATCTGTATCCGATGGGGGTCCAGGATTTTGATGAAATTCACGTTGGTGCCGGCCGGCCGAAAGAGTTCGTGATAGCGGGTTGGTCGTCCGATCCCCACGAGGTCCACTGTCTCCGGATCGTCCACCAGATAGACGCAGTGAGGCACTCCCGTGTCAATGAAGTGCGCCTCGCGCTCTATCCCGTTGATCGAGACCCGGAGATGCAGTCGAAGCCCGGTTGGGTCCGGAAACCGAACTTTGACTGCCGTCGGTTTCCGCACGCGCTCGGATTTCCGACCTACTGGCCCAGACACCATTTCGGCCTCGATGATCCCGGCCAGCGTCTCCAAGCGCATGCGTCGCGGGGCAATCCGCTTCAGATACGCAAACCGAGCCGCACAGCGGGCACCGTTGCCGCTGAACTCCGCTTCGCTGCCATCCGCATTGAACAGCCGCCACCGGAAATCGGCCCGCCGCGAGCGTTCAATCAGGATCAGTCCGTCGCCGCCGACCGACAGCCGGTGCATACAGACCTTGGCAGCCAGAGAAGCAGCGAGTCTGGGATCCACAACCCGTTCACGATTATCAATCAAGATGAAATCGTTCCCGCTGCCGGACAGCTTCATGAACGGGATAGGGTTGTCTTGACGCTTCATGTGCTGAGAAACTCCGGAATCACCTCGCCGCGCACCAAGTCTGCATATTCTTCCCGAGCCCTAATCACATGAATCTGCCCATCCTTGACCAATATCTCAGGTACGCGCGGTCTGGAGTTGTAGTTTGACGCCATCGTGAACCCATAGGCACCGGCGCTCATCACCGCAAGCAGGTCGCCCGGTCTGGCCTCCGGCATCTCTCGGTCCTTCGCCAGAAAATCGCCCGATTCGCACACCGGCCCCACGACATCAGCGGTGATGGTCTTTGCGCCAGGAACCTCGCGCACCGGCCGGATCTCATGATAGGCGCCGTACAAACTGGGTCTGATCAAGTCGTTCATCGCCGCATCCACAATGACGAACCGCTTGGTCTCCGCCTGTTTCATGTACAGGACACGGGTCACGAGGATGCCGGCGTTCCCGACGATGACCCGACCCGGCTCCATGATCAGCACGCACTTGAGATCATGGACCAGCGGCGAGATCGCCTCAGCGAGGTCTTGCGGTCTCGGGGGCCGTTCGTCCGAATAGGTGATGCCGAGACCGCCGCCGATGTTGATGTATCTGATGTCAGTGCCGTGTGATTTCAGCACCTCGACCAGCAACAGAATCTTTTTTAGCGCCTCTACAAACGGCGCGACGTCGGTGAGCTGGGACCCAATGTGTTTGTGGACCCCCACGACCTCGATGTGCGGCAAGGAAGAGGCCAGCTTGAACTCATCCAGCGCCCGGTCGGCGCTGATGCCGAACTTACTCCTCTTGAGGCCGGTCGAAATGTAGGGATGGGTCTTGGGATCAATGTCCGGATTGATGCGCAGCGCCACGCGAGCCCGACGACCCATTTCTGCAGCCACCTCATCGATGGTGCGCAATTCGGCCGAGGATTCGACGTTGAACATCAGAATGTCCGTCTCCAGCGCGTAGCGGATCTCCTCTCTGGTTTTCCCGACTCCCGCGAATACAATCTTGGCCGGCGAGATCCCAGCCTTCAGTGCCCGGTACAGTTCGCCGCCGGAGACGATGTCCGCCCCACTTCCCTCTCGAGCCATCAGTCGGAGAATGGCCAGATTGGAGTTGGCCTTCATCGCAAAGGCGACGATGTGCGGGATACTGTGAAAGGCCCCGTCGAAGGCCCGATAGTGCTGGATCAGCGTGTGGTGGCTATAGACGTAGCAGGGAGTCCCGACTTCCTTGGCGATACACTCGATCGCGACGTTCTCGCAATGCAGCTCACCCTGCCGGTACTGAAAATCATGCATCCTGCCAATCCTCTTCCAGCATCTCCAATCCGTTCAACGAGAGCCCCTCCAGAGCTGCCTGGAAGGCCGCCTGGAACTTTCGATACCGCACCTTGGCGTACGGCGCGACGGCCTTCAACGCCTCGCCGTCCAGCAGCGTCTGAAGCGCAGCGGGCGTCGCTTCCCGCAGGTGTTCGAAGTTGATGATGATATCTAACTTGGCCCTCTCGGCCGCCTGCCTGATCCGCTCCAGGAGCTCCCGGGCATTCAGATGGTCCAGCGTGCCCTCCAGGTCCACGAACAGCGCCGCAAACCGGTCATGCCGCCGCGCTTTAATGTTGAGCCAGAGCTCCTGCGCAGTCTTCTCGCCGATTTTCAACTTGATCGCGTGGAGCGCGTTGGGAATGAGCTGCTCCGTGTCCAGCGTCGGCAGCTTGGCTTGCAGGTTTTTCAGCACCTTCGCCACCGGCGACAGGGTTCCCTTGGGACAAGCGCGTTTGATCAGTTTGCGAAACTCCCGGTTCATTTCAAACCGAGCCGGCAGCCGCTGCTGGGTCCGGCAGAGCCGCTTCCAGATCGACGGCCACGAGTAGAACTGGTGATTGACCCAGTAGAAACCTTCCTGGAGCTGCTCCGGCGTCATGCGTCTGGGGTAGAAGACCACGTGCTTCCCGTCATATTTCGCCCAGTCTCTGTCGAAAATCCGCCCGGCGCCGTTGTAGCGTTCGTAAAGCGGTGTGCCAGGCAGCGGAGTCAGCACGTTAAAATAGGCCAGCTCCACCCGGTTTTTCAGAAGAAACTCCTGAGCCTTCTCAAAGACCGACTCGTCGTCATTGTCGAACCCGAACACGATCCCGGGATTGACCATGATCCCGTGATCGTGGAACATCTTGATCTCATCCTCGAACTTCTGCACCCGGTTGAAGGTCTTGTTCGTCTCCTCCAGCGCATCTTCTGAGAGGGATTCCAAGCCTACGAAGACCGAGACGCAACCGCTGTCGGCTGCCAGTTTGACCATTTCTTCGTCGTCACCCAAAAACAACGTCGATTGGCACCCCCACTTAATCTTGAGCGGCTTTAGCGCCTCCCACAGCTCTCGGCAATAGGCTCGATTGCTGTTGTGGAGGTCATCCACGAACGCGAAG
>JBOHOI010000158.1:0-6723 GCA_050731155.1 Nitrospiraceae bacterium
GGTCAAAGGTGTTGGCGAAGTAGAGATAGGTGAGATCCTGCATGGTGCCCAGCTCCACATGCATCTGCCGCCCATCCGGCTCCTGGCGCGTCGTTTCCTTGAGCACTTGGCGTCCCGGGAGTTGCTTCCAGATCCGCTGGGCCGACGCAGCGTGGTTTTCATAGAGCGGCTCGTCCTTGGCCACAGCTTTGTGTTTCAGACTCGACAAGTCGAGCGCGTTGCCTGCGTCCATCTCCGGCGCTTCATCCCAGGCGACACCGACCTGGCTTGGCGCCAGGTCCAGGACATAAAGCGGTCCGTCATCGGCCACCTCCTCCACCAGCAGATAGCGGATCGGGTGTGGCGGCTCCAGGAGTCTGAGACCGCGAGCTGCCAGGGCTCGCTGGAACGGAACCCGGCGAGCGAGTTGGCGGGTTTTCTCAAAGATGATGAAACGACCCTCTGGGGTCAAGGCTGCACAGAGGCGGTCGAGTCGGGGGCTCAGGCCGGTGCGTTGCTCAAATGCTGACTGGAGAACTGGGTCCTTCCTTCGCTCAAACGTTTCCCAGTTGAGGCTTGGGAGACCGAGATCCTGCTCTGTCTGGAGGAGGGCATGGGTGGCGACGATCAGGTCATAGGTGTCGGTGAGAAGGCCCTGCTGCACGTCCAGACACTCAAAACGGACATTGTTGAGTCCAAGAGCAGCAGCCCGTTCTTGAGCCACGGCCACCGAGGCCGCCGAACGGTCCATCCCCACGAAGGAGCAATCCGGGAATTGGCGGGCGTAGAAGGTTGTGAGCAGCCCGATGCCACAGCCGAAGTCCAAGATGGACCTGGCTCCGCCGATTCGTTCGGCCACAAGAGGACCGACAGCCAGATAGTAGTCGTAACGCTGGCTATAGAGGACCGGGAGGATGTGGGGTTTTGCGGTGAAGTCGTAGAAGGCGATTTCCTCGCCGACGCCAGTGCAGGCCCCTTTCCGTTCGACCAGACGGTTCAGCTCGGCGATGTCCTGGGCGGGAAGGGTGTCTCGTTGCCACCGGAAGTAGGCCTGATCGGACTCGAACCGCTGCAGCCCCCATTCTCTCAGATGGTCTGCGAGGGCATCGTGATGCAGCATGACAAATAAAACTACCCCCCACCCTTCCCCCCCCGGTTCTGGGGGAGGGTTCGGGAGGGGGCTTAGGAGGGCCGTTTCAGCATAATCGCGTCCTCGTACGTGACCGGCACAGGATGGGGCTGACGGAGTTGGCCCGTTCCCAGGACGACATACTTCTCGCAGGTCAACTCTTCAAGCGAGACCGGTCCTCGCACATGGACGTGCATGGTGCTGATGCCGATCTCCCCGCCCAGGCCGAACTCCTGGCCGTCGTGCAATCGCGTGGAGGCGTTCACCATCACCGCGCCGGCATCCACTTCACGGGTAAACCGCATCGCCGAGGCGTAGTCACGGGTGACGATCGTGGCGGTGTGGCCCGGACCATAACGGGCGATGTGCTCCAGCGCCTCATCCAGATCCTTGACCATCTTGACCGCGAGCGTCGGTGACAGGAACTGGCGGCCCCAATCCTCGTCCTTCGCTTCGGCCACCGACTTGTATCCGGTCAAGGACTGTGCGCCAATTAACGAGATGGTCTTCGGGCAACCTCGGACGTCCACCTTGAACTCGTCGAGGAGCCGACCGAGCAGGGCCGGTAACAGGTTCCGCGCAATCGACTGATGGACCAGGAGCGTATCAGCGGCGTTGGAGGCGGAGGCGAGTTGTACCTTGGAGTTCACCACGATGTTCTGGGCCAGCGGCAGGTCGGCATCTGCATCGAGATAGACGTGGGAGACTCCTCCATCGTGACACAGGACGGGAAGACGGGTTCCCTCCACGACGATCTTTCTCAACCCGGCCCCGCCACGAGGAATGATCGCATCCAAATATTTATTCAGGCGCGGCAGCTCCATGGCCGCTTCCCGTTCCGTCCGCTCCACCAAGGTGATGGCTCCAGCCGGCACACCTGCCTGTTCCACAGACTCGCGCACAATCTTGGCGATGATCTGATTGGAGCGCACCCACTCGGACCCTGGGCGCAGCAGGCAGACATTGCCGGATTTCAAACAGAGGGCGACCGACTCGGTCGTGACCGGGGGCCCCAGCTCGGAGATGATCCCGATCACGCCGATCGGGACCCGGACCCGGCGCACCTGCATCCCGTTCGGGCGCTGCCACATCTTCGTGACCTCGCCGACTGGATCGGGCAGCTCCGCGATCCGGCGGAGCTTGTCTGCCATCCCCTTGATAGTGTCGGCGGAGAGACGGACCCGCTCCACCGCCTCCTTCACGCGATCCTTGCTCGCCTCCCCTGCCAGATTTTTCCCGACCGTTTCGACATCCTGCAGATTGGCCTCGAGGAGAGCTTCCTCCTGGTCCAGCAGATGGTCAGCCATCGTGAGCAACGCGTTGTTCTTGATCACGCTGGAAAGAAGCGAGAGAGGACGTGCGGCTTCCCTGGCCTTTTTCGCCAGGTTCTCCATGTATATCTTATGTGGAACTTCAACCATGGAGTTTCGCTGTGCTCACGTCGAAAAGTTTGAAAGTCTCAAGGTCTGAAAGTCCCAAGTTTCAAGCTCTCGACGTTCGGACTTTCGACGTGAGGACTTTCAGACTGCGCCTGTTGGCGCTGGACTATAACACGCGGTTTTTGGGAGAGTCAAAAAGAGGGGGCGGGTGTGCCGGGCTCGACGCTCCCGCGCCTCCCGCAGCGACCCTTCCGGACTCTGCCAGGTGGAAGCCTTCGGAAATTCCCTCGAAGACTCGGTCAGTTTCCGCGTTCCTTCCTGGCAGAGTCTCGGTGGGTGCCCCTCTTCTCCGGCGAAGTTCGCTCAGAGCCCTGGCACACCCTTGCGGCGTGTGGAAGAAAAGAAAGCCTCGGCTGGCAAAGAGCGATCGTGGCGGGGCACCAGGCTAATCCCCCGTGCTCGCAGAGTGCGCACGCTCAGAATCGACAAGAGATAGGGAGCAGCCGGTCTGCCCTTCTTGCTCGCGGAACCCGCACGATGAAGCTGTGCTCGTTCGACGCGCGCAGTGAAGGACAGCCTGGCCGCTTCCTATCAGGCAAGCGATGAAATTGAGTGCGCGAAGTTGGGGATCAACCAAGCCTGCCCCCATCCATGTTCATCCGAGGCGCGAGAAAAAGGGGCTCGCCGTCGTCATATGAACGAGGTGTCGTTGACGCGCTTTACTTTCCCATGCTATCGTAAAGCTGACCATTTGAGGGGGCAGCGATGGGAATTCAAAAACTTAGCAGCAAGAACCAGATTGTCATTCCCAAAGAAGCACGCGAGGCGATGAAGGTCAAGGGCGGTGATGAACTCCTGGTTGTCGTCAGACGAGGGATCACCTTGATCATGCCCAAGCCCAAAAGCTACGCCAAGGCTCTCAGAGGCTTGGCGAAAGGCTTGTACCCACCCGATTACTTGAAACGAGAGCGGGCCTCTTGGTAGATCAGACGGCTGGCTCGCGCTTTCTCGCTCGTCACAGAAAACTCGGACTTGATACCAGCATTTTCATTTATCTCGTTCAGGACCACCCCCGCTATGGCGCATGGTGCATCTCACTATTTGAACAGATTGAGCGGCATGAGCTTAGTGCTGTTGCATCCACCGTCTCGTTTCTCGAAGCCCTCGTGCTCCCTTACCGCGTCGGCGATGAAGAGCTTATCGAGCAGTTCTATGGGCTGCTTGACACCTACCCCTATCTGGTTTGGGTCCCGGTGACGATCGACATCGCGGACAAAGCCGCTGAACTCCGAGCGCGTTATCGCCTCAGCACGCCGGACGCAATTCATGTCGCCACGGCGATCGAGGGTAGAGCAACAGGCTTCATCGGCAATGACAAGGGAATCAAGAAGGTCAGAGAGATTGAGTGTGTGACGGTGGATGACTGATCTGAACGACGTTGTCATCTGCCCCGGGTGCCTCTTCCAGCACACATCAATCCCCTGTGCTCGCAGAGTGCGCACGCCTCCAGCGTTATTCGTCGTTCGTGAAGCGTCCCTCGAGCTGCGTCGCTCGTCACTGGCATCTCGTATCTCGTCCGAAAATGCCGACGCTTCACACTTCACGAGCGACGAGATACGGTCGTCCAGTTTACGGGACTCAAATGGTGATGCGCGTGGTTGGGGATCAGCCAGGCCACCCGCTGAAAAAGCAAGTCAAGGAAAAGCTGCACTTTCCGCAAATCGCGACGCAGGTCCGACCATCCCTTCTAGGGGGAAACGGACCATCCGGCGAAGTTCGCTCTGACCAGGCCGCTTCCGCTGTAAGCGAGGGGAAAGGTCGGATGGATAAAGAAGCGCAGACACTAGCTCGGGATTCGAGAGGATATGCTATAATCCACCCAATCTTAAAGCATCTTCAATGAAGACATATATCTATCCCATCGAAGTCGAGCAAGAGGAGGACGGGCGCTGGAGCGCCGTGGTCCCCTCGCTGCCCGGCTGTGCCACGTGGGGCTACACGCAACATGAAGCGGTGAAGGCGCTCCAAGAAGCCATGGATGCGTATGTCGCAACGCTCCAGGAAATGGGCAAACCAATCCCCCACCCTCCCGCCAATGGAGAAATCATCGAAACTCCCGCGCTCGCCGTCGTCATATGAACGAGGTGTCCTCCCTCGTTCATCTGCTCCGCAATCTCCCAGTTCATCAACTCATCCGGGCGCTTGAGCGTGATGGCTTCACGCTTCGCCGATCCACGCAAACGGGAGGGCGAATTTACGCACACCCGGACGGCCGTATCACTGTAGTGCACTATCACGCCGGCAGTGATACGCTGACGCGAAAGACGCTGAAAAGCGTGCTAGAGGCTGTTGGTTGGGATCATGTTGATGCGAAGCGTCTGGGTCTCATTCCATAGCTTCGTTGCCAAGATTGTTCACACACAACGCCTGCCCCCGGTGCCTCCTCCAGCACACATCAATCCCCTGTGCTCGCAGAACGTGAAGAGTTGGAAGGTCGCCCGTATCGGTCCTTTACTCCCGGAGCGCGCACGATCAGAAGAGAATGCGCAGGACAACCAGGGAGTTCCTGTGCTCCCGCAGCGCGCGGCCTCAGAAGGCCCTCGCTGGACGGCCGCAGTTGGAACTTCCTGGTCGCCCTGCTACAGGTGGAGGATGTCAGAGCAAGAGGTGCTCGCTCGACGGCCGCAGTTGGACCAACACGGGCACCCTTCCAAGGAGTATTTGGAGAAGGAGGCAAGCGATGCGCGCAGTGAAGGACAGCCTGGCCGCTCCCTATCAAGCGAGCGATTAAATTGAATGCGCGAAGTTGGGGATCAACCAAGCCGCCCGTGTAAGATGAAGTGACAACCAAGCCTGCGCCCCATCCATATTCATCCGAGGCGCGAGAAAAAGGGGCTCGCCGTCGTCATATGAACGAGGTGTCGTTGACGCGCTTTACTTTCCCATGCTATCGTAAAGCTGACCATTTGAGGGGGCAGCGATGGGAATCCAAAAACTCAGCAGCAAGAACCAGATTGTCATTCCCAGAGAAGCACGCGAGGCGATGAAGGTCAAGGGCGGCGATGAACTTCTTGTCGTCGTCAAAGACAGCATGACGATTATCATGCCCAAACCCAGAAGCTACAAGAAAGCCCTGCATGGAATCGCCAAGGGGATCTATCCCACGGGGTACCTCAAGCGGGAACGCAAATCGTGGTAGCAGGCTCTGCCTCGACTGCGTTCTTCTCGCATCACGCCAAAGTTGGCCTTGACACAAACATCCTGATTTATTTCGTTCAAGCCCATCCCAAGTATGGCGCCTGGTGCGCATCACTGTTTGACCGAATCGAACGAGGCCGTACCGCTGCGGTCACGTCGACCGTCTCACTGCTGGAAGCGCTCGTTCAACCATACGCTCTGCAAGATGATCATCTCATACAGACCTTCTATGCCCTGCTCCCAGCCTATCCCGGCATGACCTGGTTGCCTCTTGATCTCGACATCGCGGACAAAGCCGCTGAACTCCGAGCGCGTTATCGCCTCAGCACGCCGGACGCCATTCATGTCGCTACGGCGATCGAGGGTAGAGCAACAGGCTTCATCGGCAATGACAAGGGGATCAAGAAGGTCAGAGAGATTGAGTGTGTGACGCTGGATGACTTGATCTGAAGGAAGTTATCATCTGCCCAAGTGCGCCTTCCAGTACAGTTCACAGCGAGCCGCTGATCGAATGGCAGGCGAGAGAGAGGCGGAACAGTAGAATGGCTCTTTGTTCCGTGCGGTCCGTGTTCGGCGTCCGGTTAGGAGTCGCCCTTCTCGTCGGCTTCGTCATCCTTGTGCCCGTGCAATTTGTCCCATGAATCATCTGGCTCAACGCCCGCATCGAACCAAATGGGTTTGGTCTCGTTTCGAATAACAACAAAATACTTGTCGGCGTGAAACCGAGTTCGACGGTTGAACTCATTAACGATTGCCTCCGTCGCGGGCAGATAGCCACCGATACCTAGACGACTCAGGCAAACACACTGCCGGGGAGAAACGGGCAGCGTGATCTCGATCGTTTGGTACATGAGTGCGGGTGCACGATAAAGCGGAGGTCGCCTGTAAGCATCGGAGTCAAACCATACACACGGATGATCGGATGTTATAAACCCAATCTTGTCCTCTGCTTCGAAGATGGCAATGTCCAATCGAGTTAGCAGCGGGGTCAAGGTCCGAATCATTGACCCCATCATCTTCTGAATTGGGTTTTCGTAG
>JBOHOI010000159.1:0-6664 GCA_050731155.1 Nitrospiraceae bacterium
ATAGGCGGCCACATAGACGTACATCGGATCGCCGATGCAGTCGCCAGCCGCATAGATATCAGGATTGGTCGTTTGCAGGTGCTCATTAACGACGATCTCTCCCCGTGATCCCAGCCTTACCTCCGCGTCTTCCAGCCCGAATCCGCTGGTGTTCGGGCGTCGGCCCGTGGCCACCATGAGGCGCTCCGCTCGGCAGACTTCTGGTTTCCCGTTGATCTGGGCGTGGACCTGGTACTCGCGCTCGTTCCTTTCCACGCGGTTGATGCTGACATTCGTGCAGATCCGGACTTTCTCACCTTCGAGATAGCGTACGAGCGCCTCTCCGATTTCTGGCTCTTCCGCCATCGCCACATGCGGCCCACTTTCGAGGACCATCACCTGCACGCCGAACCGCGTAAAGAGTTGCGCAAACTCCAGGCCAATGCTGCCTCCGCCGATGATGATCAACGAGGCCGGTAGCGCCTCAAGGCTGAGCGCCTGTTCACTGTTGAGAAAGCCGGCTTCCTGTAGCCCGGGAATGGGTGGAGCCCAGGGAAGGGATCCCGTGGTGACGACAATCTTCTCAGGCTCGTACACGGTGCTGTTGACACGCACCTCGCGGCCGCCTAGGAGCCTGGCCTCACCCTTCAGGATCGTTATGTTGGGATACATCTCGGCCACGCGGACATACTTCCCGTCGCGAAGCGCTGCGACCAGCTCATCCTTCTGCTGAACCACCCGCTGCCAGTCTGAGGGCGGCGGACACGCAGTTAGCCCCTCAAACTGCGGATAGGCCGCGTGATAGCAGAGCTCAGCCGCCTTGATCAGCGTTTTCGATGGCACACAGCCGATGTTGACGCAGGTCCCACCGATCGTGCCTTTCTCCACAAGCGCCACGCGGGCCCCGAGTTCCGCGGCCTTGATCGCGGCGGCAAAGGCGGCTGAGCCGCCGCCGATCGTCATCAAGTCGTAGTCCCGACTCCTCGATGACGGAACGGCTCGCGTCGGCTCCAGACCGCGACGCTCGATGATCACGCCCCGGTAGCCGGCCTTCTGAATGGCCTCTATCAGGTCGCGATCCGTGACGCCGGATCTCGCGACCACCGTTGCCTGGCCTGCACGCCACGACCCGACCTGGGCCTCCTCCACACCTGGAACCGCTTTGAGGGCCTCGGTGACACGGCGTGCACAGCCGTCACAAGTCATCCCCTCAATGCGGAGAGCAACGTGGATCCGGTTATTCATGGATCATTCTCTCCTTATAAACGATTCGGAACCACACATCGGCCATGTGGGTGTAGGCGGAGACCCGGTCGCCCAGATACAGATCAACCCGGTACGTGCCGCTCTTCCAGCCGCCCTCCGGACGGCGCAAGACGAAATAGCCGGATCGTTCATTCAGGCCGAGCTGGACCTTATCGCTCCCTATCAACGTATTCGGCGGGAACTCTTTCGACCGTTCGGCAATCAATCGGCTGCTCAGTCTCAGCTCATCTTCCTGTGTGCTGGTCAGGGTAAACACGAGAAAAATCTCGGCATCCTCTTGCGAAAACGTATCGGTCGGGCCCAGCGGCATGAACTCATGGAGGCCTGTCTGCAGGTCATCCTGGATCACGTCGCGTGCCGTCATGAGCTGTCGAAACGGGCCCTGCACCGTTTCCGTGCCAATCGGGGTGAACTGTGGCATGGCCGGGATGGGATCAATCAGTTTATGGCCGTTCTGTAATGGCGGGATCGGGTATTCGTAGGGTTCCGGGCCATACCGCTCTCTTAGGGGAGGCCTCTCGCGGTTAGCGACAGCTTCAGCCTTTGGGAGATGCTGCCGGGCCTCGTCCAATGCCTTCTGAACTTTTGCCAGGTTGGGAAAATTTAACGCATAGAAGTCCTCGTTCTGCCAATCCCGGATTTCCAGAACTCGCTCGAACCGGGCGACTGCTTCCTTCCAGCGACCAAGCTTCGCCAGACAGCGGCCGATCTGAAAGACGGAGTCCGGATAGAACTCGGCGAATTTTGTCAGCCTAATTCCCTTCTCAAACGATTCGATCGCTTCCTCATAGCGGCTCTGCTCCACCAGCACCAGACCCAGATCGTACATCGCCCGATGGTCCTCCGGATTGAAACTGAGCGCCTTTCGGAAAGCAGCCTCGGCGTCGGCATGCCGGCCCTGCTCCATCCACTGCCAGCCTTTGCCACGGGCTAAGACCGACTCCTTGAGGTTTTGTTCGGAGTACCATCGAAGTTTCCTGAGAGTCTGAGATTGATCAAATCGCCGGCCCTTGTCATAGCTTTCTCCCCGTAGGTGGGAGAGCAGGTCGTGTGCTGACGCCCACTCGGGAGATCCGATGTCCGCACGGGCCAGCACCATGTTCAGCTGTTGACGAGCCGCTGCATACTCGAGCACGTCATACAGTGCCCGGGCGAACTGGAGCCGAACAGACAGGTTGTCCGGATCGAGCTCCACGGCGCGACGATAGCTCGAGACCGCCTCCTCCAAGCGATCCGCTTGGCTCAGCGCCCGAGCGAATCTGAGATGGGCCAGGGGGTTGTTGGAATCCACCCGCACAATCTCCTTGAGGCTCAAGAGAGCCTCCCGGTGTGCGCCCATACGGTCCAACAGGGACCACAGCGCCCAGTGCGCGTCCAACGCATCGGGTGAAATTGTAATGGCCTGGCGGTAGGCGGCCAGCGCTTCCTGATTGCGCCGGAAGGACATCTGCACATCGCCGCGCACCTTGTGGACCCGGTAGTCGTCCGGCGCCAGTCGCGCCGCTTCTCGCAGCCGCTCAAGCGTCAGATACAACGTGTTCTGATGCAAAAAGGCCTCGGCCTCTGCGAGGATCTGTGAAATGTCCTCCTCTGCCGCTGCCGCGAGCGGCAGACCCAGGAGGCAAAGCAGCGCGTAGATGACGAAGCGTTGGCGGAGGAGGTTTCTGGATCTAACGTCGGTGAGTTCAGGTTCTTGCATGGCGCCACGCCACGACTTGCCTGTCTTAGTGCGCACAACAGCTTTCTGGAGAAACCGACTGAGTACCGCTGATGCACTCCTTGTAGGCTGCCCATGCCTTGAGCGCCCACTCCTCCCCAGGGCAGCCCTGCATGGTCATCGCAACTTCCAAAAACTCGATCAATTCCTCCTGCGTGACCCCTTTGTCGCAGGCCATCTCTACATAGGCCCGGATACAGGGTTCGCAGCGAATCGCGATCGAGATGGCCATGGCGGTCAGCAGCTTGTATTTCGCCGGGACCGCCGCATTCCGATAGGTCTCCTGTCGCATGCGGACCAAGCCGCCGGTGACCTTCGGGCTGAGCCGGCGCAGTTCTCCAAACAAACCATCCACTCTCTCAGAATTCATCACTTCTCTCCTTCCTTTCCTCGCTATTGAAACAGTTTCTTGAACAAGGATCCCACTCTGTCCTCGCTGGTTCCTGCTTGCGGCAGCGTCCCATTAGGAATCACGGATGCACGGTAGGTTGAGAGGAGCGTGCTGGCACTTTCTACCGCTTTGATAAGCTGCTCGGTGCTGACCTCGCCAGGCTCGACCGACACGATCGCACCGCCGCGGGGGTAACTGACGTCTGCCGCTCTCACGCCGGGCACGGCGAGCAAGGCCCGACGGATATCCTTCTCGCAGCTCCGACACGTCCATCCCTCGATCTTCACCGTGATTGTGTCACTAAGCTGTTCGTCAGCAGCAGAAGATGACGTTCCCTGCGCCCAAGATTGTTCCAAACCCGTGACACCGAGCAGGACGGCACTTACCATCATGCCTGCCAAAAACAGCATCCAGAGCATGGGACTTTCCTTCTTCCTCAAAGCCCTTTTGGAAACTCGCACTCTCATTTGTTACAGCCCCAACCAATAGGGCGCCAAGATCAAGGCAAGAGCCAGCGCCGTTACAACCCAGAGGACAGCTCGATGCTGACTCCGGACTGATGCGGGAGCACACGTAGCGCCTGGGGCGCGTGCAGATTTCGATTTTCGGTACGACAGGTAGAACGCAACACCAAGCAACAAAGTTGTCAGGCCGATAAAAAATGGACGATAGGGCAGAAGCGCCTTCAGAGTGCCAGCCGCGCTGGCCAAGAACCCTGTGACCCCCACCCCAACGCCCAAAGCCGCAAGGACCAGCGGACCCACACAACAAAGAGAAGCCAAAAACGCCGCCACGAGTCCTCCCATTGAAGTGGCCGTCAACGCTGCTCTTTCTGTGCGAACTGTCTGTGCATTCGCCGTAGCGTGAGATGTCGAACCCAACCGTGCAGGGAGGAGAGGCTCAAAGATCTCCTTGCCTATGTAAAACGCCTCGGCGAGGCTGACCATCGACCCGGTTGCGCCGGCTCGGCCTTGCAACCACGCGGTGACATGATCCGAGGAACAAAAGAAATTGATTGTGGGGCAGACGGATGTCGCCGCGTGGCCTGAGCGAGTAGCCCCTGCCCACACGACGGTTTCTGCCGGGTTGTGGGCCACAATCATCCGGTTGCGTACCACAATTGTGATCGGCTTAGAGCAGTGCGCACATGAAGAAACGACGGAGAGATCGTGGCCAAACATGAAGAGAATTCCTAACGCATCAATCGCACACTAAGCATAGACAGGTTTCGCCTCAGCCCAATCCTCAAACTTCACGACATGTCTCGTTGAGACGGAAGAGAACGGATAGGCGAGCCGGATCTCTAAGTGCTCAGGCTCAAGGTAGAGGATGTCTAGCTCATGGAGTCGCCTAAGAATGGTCTGAACTTCGTTGCTGCTCAGCCCGAGTGCCTCTCCGATTTTCTGGTGACTTGGAGCTCGGCCCTGCAGAGGGTACTGCGTGAGGATGTAGCGCCGAACGGCATCTTCCTGGCTGCTGAGCTTGGTGTGATCCCACCCCAGCATAGAAACAGCCATTGAGGCGAGTCTCTGGGCCGTTTCTGTCGGAACCGGCGCGATCCCACCGTTCTCCCCAACACTGGAAGCAGTTGAAACTGCGCAGCAGCACTCACTTGCCATGGCCTTTTCCCCCTCTCGCCGATGTCCGATTCGAAGCGATGACCCGAAGGTGCTGGTCCTAAAGGTCTCGTCACTCTCTCAACGCGAGCGACGAGGAACCTACCGCATCGGAACCCAGACATCCTCAACCTGGCTCCCTCCGATTGCTGACCACAGCCGGCGCAGCGCAACGAACGGACAAAATCCCAACCACTCTTCAAATGGACACATGACGCTCACCTCCTTGTTCTCATTTCATTCCGCGTCCCTGTTTCTTGCTCCAAACTTTTTAAAATTGGACAGCGATCCGTGGGCTGACCGGCTTTACAGTCTCGAATAAGGCCCTGCAGCGCCCGGGCGAGTGCGCCCAGCTCTCGCAGTTTGGTCTCCACCTGCGCCAACTTGACCTCCGCCTTTCGTTGCACATCCCCGCAGCGAGCGGTCGAACTGACCCGCAGACTCAGCAATTCAGCGATCTCCCGCAGCGTGAACCCCAATGCCTGCGCGTTCCTAATGAACCGTAAGCGCCTGAGCGCCTCGTCGCCGTACAGGCGGTAGCCTGATGGCATTCGGGAGGTCGGCGGGAGCAGCTTCCGCCGTTCGTAGTACCGGACCGTCTGAACATTAGACGCCGCCTTGCTTCGCGAGCCGTCCGATCGTCAGTTCAGTGGACATGACATCACCTCTTTGCAAACGATACACCCTGTACCATAGTATCGAGTCAAGAGGTTTTTTGCGGCACTTCTGTAGGCGTCAGACCAAATCATGAAGGCGGCCCGTTCACTCCGACCGAGCCGCCTCCTTATGCCTCGACTTCAGTTTATCCGATCAGACCCTGAATCCAGAGCCAGACCTTGGACGCCACCTCGTAGGGGCAGAAGCCGACAGTTTCAACCCAGGGGCACATGGTGCCTCACCTCCTTTCATGGCGGCATCGTACGCCCTGTACCATGGTACCGAGTCAATAGGGATTTCTGGCCAACCGACTGAATCCGGCCACAGGACCGTGCACAGTCACTCAAACGCAGGACTCGGTAGATTGACAGTGGGTCGGAGTGGTAGTATGTTTTTGTTAATTGAAACAGGTGTCCAATGCGCCGTGCGCGCATCTTGCTGGCTGGGTTATTAGTCCTGCTGTTTGTTGGATTGAGCTTCAACGCCTACGCCTGCCTCGTGCCGCTGTTCGGGGCAGCGGATGCGATGATGGGGAGTGACTGCTCAGCTCCCGAGGAACAGCCTGTCCGCCAGTTCTGCGACGCCTTTAAGACCCTGGGTGTGCAGTCTACCACCGAACTCCAGCAGGCGATTGATGGCCAGCTCTTCTGTCCCGAAGACATCGCCTGGTCGTCTCTTCTCTTCCAACTCGCTGCACATCGCAACCGCTTGTCTGAACACCCCGGCGACGGTCCCCCACAGGATATCCTTCTGAAGACCGCGGTTCTCCGCATCTGATCGCGTCAGTTCCTCCGCCTATCAATCTTTCGTCATAGCTCCCGCAACCAAGTTCGTGCTCTGAACAGGTCGGTCGCAGGCCGGAATTGTTGCAGTACCTGCATCGGCTGGCCAGCTCAGGCGTTCGGCTGCGGGGAATCGAGGAGGGCTCTCGATGAAATGGAATACACGACTTATTCATTGTCTGACAGTTGTGGTGATGGGGTTGGTACTCTCAAACGGGGCGCCACATGGTGCGTACGCGGCCGATCAGTCCCCGCG
>JBOHOI010000160.1:0-6661 GCA_050731155.1 Nitrospiraceae bacterium
CATCCACCTTGTCGCCTACACGCACCTGCTGCTGGTCGGGTTCTTCCTCCACACCGCGTTCGGCGCCCTTTCACACCTGTTGCCGACCGTGCTCGCAACCCAACGAGCCCAGAGCAACAAGCAACGCGAATCGTACCAGGCCATACTCATCGATATCGTCGAGCGGTGGCGTCCTGTCCAGGTCGGCGCGCTGAGTGTGGGCACCATGGGGCTGGCCGTGGTCGCGGCGCTGCTCTGGCAATTCCCTCTCAGGTCAATTCCCGCTCAGGCCGCGACCTGGATCAGCTTGAGTCTGCTCCTTCTCAGCTTCGCCTTGTTTGCCGGGAAAGTCGGGCTTCTCCTCGCCCAGCGGCCGAACGAGTAAGGACCGGGTTTGTACCCATTCCCACCTAGTCTCGTTCCCAATTGAACACTGTGAGGAAGCCTGCCCGCTCAATCCATCCGCGAAAACCGCATCTAACAGACTGATTTTTAAGAAGAACCCTAATTCATCACTTCCTAGGCAAGGCAGATGCATTCCCTACCCCAGAGCCCCCCAGCCATTAACCAAATTTAGAGGGTGCCAATGTCTGACCAAATCACCAAGATGGTCCCTGAGCCGTGGCAGAGCTTCTTCGACTTCTTGACGATCCCCCTTTCCTGGATTCCCGGTATGCAGCAGGATCTCCTTTCGTTTGTCCTTTTTTCCTCCTCCGGCTGGATTGCCGGAGCCTACTATCTCTTTCTTCTGTTCCCCGTCTTGCTTTGGATCAGCGCCATCTGGTGCACTCAGCTCTCGATCTATACGTTGCCGTTTCGCTCAGGGCGGATAGACCTCGTCAAGCTGATGCTGCTCGCTTGGTGGGACGCGGCACTGGCGGTCTGGATGTACTGGGTGGGGCTGGCCAGGTTTATCGTCGTGGTCGTGGGCTGGGTCTTCACGCTGGCCCGCCTTGGGCTGAAGTTGCTCGCGGAGACCATACGCCAGATAGTCATGCTTCCCTTCACAATGACAGGGCAGATGACCAAAAGCTACTTCCAGCCTGGTGTGCCATGGATTGCGTTCCTGTTGCTGGTGTTTTGGTGCCTGCTCGAGGCGCTGATCTTCACCTACACCCTCTTCCCGACCGTGACGGAGGTCCTGGCCGGCATTGTGGGCGCAGAGGCTTCTCCCTTTACCGGAACGGCTCTGTACATGTGCCTGTTCCTACTGATCATGGGCAGCTTTGCCTGCCTCCAGGTCCTTGCGGACTCTATTAAGAACCGGGAATATAAATTTCTGGTGCAGATGCTCCTGGTCGAGCTGTTCGTGATGACCTTCGAGGTGATGTTCCTGTACCGAGAGTTGGTGGATGCGATCACACCCTGGATCGCCCAGCAGACCGGCGAGCAATTCCGGCCGGGAATTGTCTTCACCCTGTCGCTGGCCACCTTTGGATGGATCGGAGTCCGCGGCATGACCTGGTTCCTCTTTGGACAGTTCGGCACACCGCCCTTGCTCGCCTTTATCTCCCGTCGGCCGCTGGTCCACTCGCAGGCGGAGGGAGTGGAGCCCATCGCTCCGGCGGAGGCGCCGAGCTGGTGGCGCGCGCCCATGGAGGACTTTAAGCGCGAAGTTGGATGGTTGCACGACAAGGCCAATGAGCTCATGGAATATCTCACGCTGCCTTTCCTCCACGTCATCGCCGCAGCGTTGAACTTTGCCATGATCCTGGTCGTCGGGCGCCCAGTCTTCAGTATCCCCTTCAAGAGCCTCAAAGAGGTCCTGGAGACGAGGGAAATGCTGCCCGTCATGCGCTTACAGCCAAAGAAGGCAAACACATGAAACAGGTTCGTTCCGCCCTCACAGCCTCGCTGATCAGCGCCGCGATCCTGCTGGTCGTGATCGCGGGGTGTAATGTTTCACCAAGCGAGCAGCATAAACCACGAACGACCCTGTTCATCGGGGTGGACGCCAGCGGCTCATTCAAACAGTCTGGGTATTATGACAACGCCATGACCTTTCTGGCCCACTACATCTATGGCCACCTCAATGAGTTGGGTGGGCTGGAGAAACCAAAAACGCTGTTTGTCGCAAGCGTCGGGGGCAAGAGCCGCAGCGAGCCGAAGACCTTCCACCCCATCCACGACTTTGAGGGCAAAAACATTGCCCAGATTGAGGCGGATCTTCGGAACTGGTATCCTCCCTCGGACACCCTGACAGACTTTAATCCGTTCTTCCAAGAGGTCGCGCGGATCACGAAGGAGAGGAATTTGGTCCTCTCCCCAATCACCCTGATGATCGTGACCGACGGCATCCCTGATCCAACGACATCTGGCGTCAAGGCCGGGGCGAAGGCTCTGTACGAACAGATCAATCTCAACCCGCTGGAGTATCTCTCCCGGAATGTCACGCTCCGGCTGGCCTATGTGAGCCCCAAGGTTGGGGAACAGTGGCGTGCCCACGTGCCCCGAAAGCGGGTACGCCTGTGGACCGTTGATGCCGAGGTGATGAAGGGATGGAAAGATCAGATGCAGCCCGGCGTTGACACAGCCAAACAGGTTCGGTTCTGGAAGTGGCTGCGGGATAACGTGGACTTCCGTGTCCGCTCCAACAAAGTCTAAGCAGCGTTCGTTACTCCGACTGGCTCATTCCCGATTCCTCCCTCGATAGCGACCCGCTAGCCCATCCTGTTCTTACCAAACACTGCACCCGTGCCCTTGAAAAGAATTCCTTGAGGGCAGATAATCGTACGCTCACGGCGTACCTCATGAACAAGGCGACCAGCACACCAGCCCCCCGGCTGCTTTTTTTAACGACAGCGCTCGCCGCTGGACTGCTTGTTCTAGACCTCTGGCTCCCTTTGGGTGTTGCAATTGGAGTGCTCTATTGGATTGTCGTACTGATCTCTCTGGCGTCCCCTCAGAGGTGGTTTCCCATTATTGTCACTGGAGCCTGCTCAATCTTGATCATTGTTGGCGCCTACTTCGGTCCAGTCCTTCCCGGTGTTCCCTCGTGGATGGGTGTCAGCAACCGACTTCTGAGTTTGGCAGTAATCTGGGTGCCGGTCTTGGTCTTTCTGGAGCGCCGACGGGGCGTAGAGGCCCTGCGCAGAGCGCACGACGAGCTGGAAATGAGGGTGCAGGAACGGACCGCTGAGCTGGTCAAGACCAACCAAGCTTTAGAGGCCGAAATTGCCGAGCGTAAGCGTGCAGAGGCCTCGCTGTGGGAGAGCCAGCACGCGCTGGAACGAAGTCGTTGGCAGCTTGGGGCACTCGCAGCCCAGCTTCTGACAGCTCAAGATGACGAACGACGGCGCATTTCACGTGAGTTGCATGACGATCTAAACCAGCGGCTGGCTATGCTGGCGGTCGAGATCGAAACGTTTCAGCAGCGACTCCCCTCCTCGGAACAGGTCTCTGAAAAGCTTCTGTCGCTTCACGAGCAGGTGGTCGAATTGTCAGATGATGTCCGTCACCTGGCTTATCAGTTTCATCCGTCAATTTTAGATGATCTCGGCCTCCCTATCGCGTTGCAGCGCTATATTGAAGACTTCAGCACGCGGACAGGGATCAACGTCACGTTTGCTCACAAGGATCTCACTGACCCATTGCCGCAGGATGTCGCTTCCTGTCTGTACCGTGTGGCGCAGGAAAGCCTTGGGAACGTCTCCAAGCATGCTCGTGCCTCCCGTGCTGCCGTGGAGCTTCTCGGGTCAGAGACTGAGGTCAGCCTGTCTGTGCAAGATGATGGTGTTGGGTTCGACCCCACGACTGTCAAGCAGCCACTGGTATGCTTGGGCCTCACGAGCATGAAAGAGCGGGTGCGCTTGGTCAATGGAAAATTCGAGGTCAAGTCCCGTCCTGGACAAGGAACAGAGGTGCGCGTCTGGATCCCATTCCCAGGGAGCAGCCGATGACCAAGCCACGGGTGTTACTGGCCGATGACCACACGCTGGTGCTGGAAGGCTTCCGAAAGCTTCTGGAAGAGGAATTTGATCTGGTTGGAACGGTCGAGGATGGCCGGGCCCTCTTGAAGACTGCGCCAACGCTTCAGCCCGAGGTGGTCCTCTTGGACATTGCGATGCCATCCTTGAACGGCATCGAGGCCGCACGCCAATTGAAGAAGATGATGCCTGAGGTCAAAATCATTTTTGTCACCATGCACGCGGATCCCGCCTACGTGACCGAAGGGTTTCGGGCAGGTGCCTCCGGCTACCTGCTCAAACGTTCTGCGGCAGCAGAGCTTGCCCAAGCCATTCAAGCTGTCCTCAAGGGCCAACATTATGTCACTCCGCTGATTACCATGGATCTCGTGCGCACTATTATTGACGGTTCCCCTGAGCACCAGTCCAGACCTGCCCCCCTGACCCCCCGTCAGCGCGAGGTGCTTCAACTGGTCGCGGAGGGACAATCATTGAAGGAAATTGCCAATACCCTCAAAATTTCTGTCAAAACAGTGGAATTTCACAAGGCGCAGATCATGGAACAGTTAGACCTCCACACAACTGCCGAGCTGACCAAATACGCCATCGCCCACGGCCTCACCTCCCCGTAAGCGACCGCTGGCCTCTTCTCGAAGAACCTAGGGAGTTTCCTGACGGTAACTAGGAATCTTCCGAGTTCTTCTTTTTCAACACTTGCAGCAAAAGAAGGGGCCGAATACGGGTCGCTCGAACGTGCCAGCGAAGCGTGAGTTCAGGTTTCACCTCTGCAGGAGCGAGAAAGGGGCATGAGTCAGCCGCGTATTCTCTTGGCCGATGCCCATCCTCTGATCCTTGACGGGTTACGAAAGCTTCTTGAGCGCGAGTATGAGGTGGTTGGCGCAGTCACTGATGGTCGGGCCCTGGTGAAGGAGGCGCGGCGGCTTCAGCCTGACCTGATCCTCCTGGATTTCTCGCTGCCTGTATTGACGGGCCTTGAAGCGGCTCGCGAGGTGAAGAAGGCGCTCCCGGCAAGCAGGTTTATCTTTTGGACCACATACGATGACCCGACCTATGCCACCGAGGCTGCCCGCATAGGAGCATCTGTGTACGTCCTGACACGACCCACTGGGGGGCTTCTCGCATCGATTCGTAAAGCGCTCACGGACCAAGAGGTTCGAGCTCCCAACTGACCAGTGGAAGATTGTGAGAATTGAAGACTCTATTCGATTCGTGCAGCCAAGCCTCAACTTGACCAAAGGAGGTCAGCCATGAGCCCAGTGGTACCGAAATGCCCTCTCTGTAGGAGAGTGCGAGACGATCGAGGAACCGAAGCTGGTCAGGGATCCTGGGATGATCTCCGAGTCTTTCTGATCAAGTATGACCTCAGGCCGATTGACGTCGACTTCTCACATACCTTCTGCCCGGAATGCGCTCAGGCCTACAGGAACGCCTTGCTCTACGGGACGACTCAATCCCTGACGGTTTCGGGCGATGCCGGATCGTGATCGAAAACCTTGTCCTTGTGAGCACCCTCCAATGAGGAGGTGAGACAATGCAATGCCCGCGCTGTCAGAATGTCATGGTGGAACAAATATTTGAGGATCTCCAAGACGATACCGGCTGTTTATATTTCAAGGGTTGGCGATGCGTCAGCTGCGGAGAAGTGCTGGACCCGCTCATCCTGATCAATCGAGCTGCTCATCCAGAGCCTTTGAGCGGCCGCGCGCGGCAGAAGAGGGCATTTATCCAGATCGGCTCATAGGGTTTCGCAAGCCCATGATCCCAGCGGAAGACGGCGCTCCCTGGCCTATTCCTCCTGTACAGTGACCTCCCCTCCTGCACCAAGACTGGCTAAATAAGTGTCTAACTGACCGGCGAGTTTCCTGCCATGAAGATCTTTGCTCAAGGGCTCCCCCCCGCCCCCCAACAGTCTTCTTGTCTGCTACAATGGCGGCCGTGGCTGTCATCGAGCAGGCACTCACCTTTAAGGACCCCGAAGGCCATACGGTCTCGGGCGTCCTGGCCTCATCGCCGAGTACCACCGATCGAGTCGCCATCCTCTGTCACGGATTTCTCTCCAACAAGAACAGCACGACCAACAAAACCCTGAGTACTCTGCTGCTTGAACGGGAAATCGCCGCCTTTCGGTTTGATTTTTTCGGACAGGGCGAGAGCGAAGGTCCCTTCGAGCAGATCACCGTGTCCCTCGCCGTGAAACAGGCCTTGGCCGCTTTGAACCTTGTCGCTTCGAAGGGCTATAGGAGGATCGGCCTCGTCGGCTCCAGCTTCGGAGGACTGGTGGCACTCCTCACTGCGGCAGAACGGCCGCCTCTTTCCTATCTGGCGTTGAAGTGTCCGGTGCCGGACTTCCCTGAGATGTTGGAACGGGAGTTCGGCAAGCAGGGGATGGCTGAATGGAAGACGACTGGCACGATTCCGGACGTAGCCGGCGGGCAAGGTCGTGTCAAGCTTCAATACGGTTTCTACGAGGACTGCGCCCGCCACCTCGGCTATGATGCCGCCAAGATCATCACGGCCCCCACCCTTATTGTCCAGGGTGACCGGGATGAATATGTCCCGCTCCACCAGAGCCGCCGGCTCTACGGCGCGCTGCAATCAGAAAAGCGCCTGGAGATCCTTGCCGGCGCGGATCACCGATTCACCCGACCGGAGGACTTTCGCAGGATGACGACCATGCTGGCGGATTGGATGATCCAACACTTGCCCGCCAAGAGACTGTAACCAGGGAGGGTTGACGATGCCGGAGACTCAACACC
>JBOHOI010000161.1:0-6579 GCA_050731155.1 Nitrospiraceae bacterium
GTTTCAACCCAGGGCACATGGTGCCTCACCTCCTTTCATGGCGGCATCGTACGCCCTGTACCATGGTACCGAGTCAAGATGTGGCGCTGTTAAACTGTTCTGACCCTAGTCAGCCAACCATAGGCCTGCCTGGGGGAGTTGATCTGCCGCGACAGATTATGGGGTAAACTAACGCTGACCACCAGGGTCAGGCTCAGTCCTGACCACGGAGAACGCGCCTGTGCTCTATCGTTATCTCTCCGACCTCGTCGTCATCCTCCACCTGGCCTTCGTGGGCTTCGTGCTGTTCGGCGGTCTGCTGGCGCTCCGGTGGCGGCGCGTGGTGTGGCTCCATCTGCCGGCCGTCGCGTGGGGAGCCACCATCGAATTCGGCGGCTGGATCTGCCCGCTCACCCCGCTCGAAAACTGGCTGCGGCTGCTAGGCGGCGAGCGCAGCTACAGCTCGGACTTCATCGAGCACTATGTCCTTCGTCTGTTATACCCTGAAGGCCTCACGCGGGAGGTTCAGATTGTCCTGGGCACGGTCGTGCTGGCGGTCAATCTCGCCATCTATGGATGGATCTGGCGCCGGACTGCGGGGTGAAAAGACTCCGGGCAGCGAGCCATACCTCGACCGATGCACCCTGAGCTCGATCATAGAATCCCTATGAGATGGCTAACGCTGGCACTTGTGGTCCTTTTCCTGTCTGTTTCAATAGCAGTAGAGCGTCATGTGTCCCCCGCAAGCACAACGGATTCATCCTTGACATGGAACTTTGACGCTGACCTCGCCGGAACTCTCCCCAAGGATTTTTCGGTTGGCACCCTGTTTGATGGTCGGCCCGCCGGGGACTGGAAGGTCTTTCAAACTGATCGGGCCCAAAGTCCCCCTCAGGTGCTCGGCCAACTGATGGGAAAGGGTGCGGAACATGCCTACAAGGTGGTGCTGGTTCATGTGATCACCGATTCCGATGTCGAGCTTGAGGTTGCGTTCTTGTCTATCGAGGGAAAAGCTGATATGGGAGGCGGCCTTATTTGGCGAGCAGCCGATGACCGGAACTATTATCTGACAAGAGCCAACCCGCTTGAACAGAATATTCGGATCTATCGAGTCGTCAAAGGCGTCCGCCACCTGCTCCAGAACTTCGATCAGATTATTGATGTGAAGAGGTGGCATCGCTTACGCGTGATCAGCCGTGGATGCCGCATCCAAGTGTTTTACGATGAGAAGCCAGTCTTCGATCTCTGTGATCGGACATTCACGGCGGGACGTATCGGACTCTGGACCAAGTCCGACGCAGTCACGTTCTTCGATGACCTTCGTCTCCGCATCCTCAAGGAACTCCCGAGGCCATGAGATCCGTGCATCTCGAGAACCAGTTCTACCTGCGGCTGCCGTGGAACTCTATTCTTGCGGACCCATTCACCTAACCCCATTTTTCTGTAAGGATTTCTCGGTTAGTGGGACTAACCCTCAAGGTGGACCCTGTCACGATCTCTCTGGCTTACCATGTAAGCCAGCTTACAGATGCCAGGGTGTCTCCTGCCTATCCTTCACGAAGACGCTTGACGCGGGAAAGTCGAACTTGATACATGGAGGCTCTCCCATATCTTCATTTGACCGCGAGGTGCCAATGTCCTACGACGGGATTACGCAAACGGTCAGTGATCGTTATGCCCGAGCGGCGGCCACAGGCGAGCAGATGTGCTGCCCCACGGGCTACAATTTTGACGATCTCCGCGCCTTTATCCCTGAGGAGGTGCTGAAAATCTCCTACGGGTGCGGCACACCGGCCGGGCTGGAGACGGTTCGCATGGGCGAAACCGTGTTGGACATCGGCTCCGGCGGCGGGATTGATTGCTTTGAGGCCTCCCGGCGAGTCGGTCCAACCGGGCGAGTGATCGGGATTGACGTGACCGACACCATGCTCGATATTGCGCGGCGCCATGCGCCGGTTGTTGCGCGCAATCTCGGTTACGCCTCCTCCAACGTGGAGTTCCGCAAGGGCGTGGGAGAGGCCATGCCAGTCGAAGGTGGCAGCGTTGATCTGATTATCTCGAACTGTGTGATCAACCTGGCTCCCGACAAGCACAAGGTCTTTCGCGAGATGTCCCGCGTGCTCAAGCCGGGCGGCCGGTTTACGATCTCGGATATCGTGTCGGATCAGCCGGTTCCACAATACCTCGTCCATGACACAGAGAAATGGGGGAACTGCCTTTCCGGAGCGCTCCAAGTGAGCGACTATGTGGGAGGCATGCTGGAGGCGGGGTTCCTGGGCATTCACCAAGTGAAATTCTCGCCGTGGCAGGTGATCGACGGCATCCATTTCCTTTCGATCACATTGACCGGGTACAAGCTGCCGCAGACGGCAACCCCGAACGGTATCCGGTTCGCTACGCTGCGTGGGCCCTTCAGCCGCGCGACAGATGAATTGGGACAGAGCTACTGGCGGGGAATCCCTCAATCCGTCAATGCCCACACAGTGCAGTTACTCAGCGCGCCACTCTATCAGTCCCTATTTCTGCTGTCGGAGACGCCGATCATCTTGGAGCCCTCAGACCCAAGGTGGCTGGCGATCCTGCCGGAGCAGAAGCCCTGTGTGTGGAAGGGGGATTATGCCCTCTTCACTGGCCCATTCACTGAGGTCGAGGATGATGACCACCACCTGTACCGGCGTGGCATCCCGCTTGAGATCTGCTCGAAGACCCTGAAGGTCTTGGAGACGGATGCTTACCGGTTGCACTTCGCCATGATCAACCATGCCACCGGAGAAGTCCCCGGCACGCAGGTCGCCTGCAGTCCAAGTGGAGGCTGTTGCTGATGGGACTCAGCCTGTTGGCCCGCAACAGTCCGCTTGCCTCGACTGACGAACAGCTTCGCATTTTGGCCAGCACCGAGGCCTGCGCCCCGTTCGAACAGCGCATGGGCACAGCCGGCCTGGACCCGCTCCACGCCACCGGCATCACCGTCTTTCAAATCAACGTGGGCAAGCTCTGCAACCAGACCTGTCGGCACTGTCACGTGGACGCAGGCCCGGACCGCCAGGAGGTCATGATGCGCGGAACCGCCGAGCTATGCATCCAGGCGCTGGCGCAGACCGACATTCCGACCGTGGACATTACCGGCGGAGCACCGGAGTTGAACCCGAATTTCCGCTGGCTGGTCGAGCAGGCACGCGGCCTCAGCCGCCAGGTGATAGATCGGTGCAATCTGAGCGTCTTGCTCCTGCCTTCGCAGGCCGATCTGGCTGAGTTCCTGGCTGAGCACCGCGTGGAGGTAATCGCGTCCCTGCCTTACTACCGCCCTTCCCAGACCGACGCGCAGCGCGGCGACGGCGTCTTCGAGAAATCCGTCCGCGCCTTGCAGCTCCTGAACAAGCTGGGATATGGAGTCGAGGGCAGCGGCTTGACTCTGAATTTGGTGCACAATCCGGTCGGCGCTTTCCTCCCGCCGAAGCAGGAGGCCATCGAAGCCCAGTTCAGACGAGAACTGAAACGGGCCCACGGCGTGGTCTTCAACCACCTCTACACCATCACCAATATGCCGATCAGCCGTTTCCTGGAGTTTCTCGTCGAGAGCGGCAACTATGAGGGCTACATGGAGCGGCTGGCGAACGCCTTCAACCCGGCTGCAGCCGCTTCCGTCATGTGCCGCTATACGATTTCAATCGGCTGGGATGGCACACTCTACGATTGCGACTTCAACCAGATGCTGGATCTGCCGGTGAGCCATGGCTCACCTCGGCACATCCGCGATTTCAATCCGGCTCAACTCCACACCCGCCGGATCGTCACCGGGAACCACTGTTACGGCTGCACTGCCGGCGCCGGTTCATCTTGCAGCGGCACCCTGACGTCGTAGTCTGACGATGGACATCTCATTTCTCGCCATTCTCCTGGTGCTAGGCTTGGCTTTCGCCAACGGCACCAATGATGTCTCCAAGGCTATTGCGACCCTGGTCGGGAGCGGGATCACAAACTATCGGACCGCTATCGTCTGGGGTACAGCCTGGACGGTGGTGGGCGCCTGCGTGTCAGGGCTGGTCGCCACCGCGATGGTGAAAACCTTCAGCAGCGGGCTGATTCAGCCTGCTGTTGCAATCCTTTCAGCCGTGACTTGGAGTGTGTTGATCGGCGCGATGAGCTGGGTACTCCTCGCCTCACGGACTGGTCTCCCGGTTTCCACTACCCATGCCATCGCCGGTGCAATCGTCGGCGCAGGGCTGATCGCACTTGGGACAAGCGGGCTGATCTGGTCAGCCCTTATCAGTAAGATCGCGCTCCCCTTACTGCTCAGTCCTGTTCTGGCCTTGGCCTTGTCAATCCTTGTTCATCCCGCGGTCCGCACGATTGCTGGCCGCTGGGAGGGAACATGCCTTTGCTTCATGCCGGAATCCCAGGCGCTGGTAACCATTGATGCACAGGGCGCGACGCGCACGTTGTTTCAGGCAACCGGGTTTGGACAGCCAGTCGCCGCAGTGCCTGCTCAGTGCGACCGCGCCGGCCTTCGCGGGTTGACGATCGGCCTCGACACAATCCACTGGCTTTCCAGTGGACTCGCGTCACTGGCCCGGGGCACCAACGACGCGCCCAAGATCCTGGCGATCCTGCTGCTGAGCGGGGCGACGACCGCCTGGACCAGTTCGACGGCTCAAGCCATCGCCTTCACCGGCGTCGCGTTGGCGATGGGGCTGGGCAGCTACCTGGGCGGACTCCGCGTGACCGAGGTGTTGGCCGAAAAGGTCACGCGTATGGACCACATAGAAGGTCTCTCGGCCAATCTCACCACCTCATCCCTGGTGCTCGTGTCCGCCACGATGGGACTGCCGGTCTCGACCACTCATGTCAGCAGCTCGGCCATCATCGGAATTGGACTGCTTAATGGTATTCAAGTCGTCCGGTGGACAACCGTCCGCGACATGGTGCTCGCCTGGATCGTGACTCTGCCCGTGGCCGGACTGCTCGCTTGCCTCGCGTTTCTGATCCTCAATAAGCTGTTCTAGGAAATTCGGCTGTAATGGGAAGTCACCTTGCTGGTCTGAAGCGTTTCGGCTGTGATTGAGGTATAGACTCATTTAGATCTGTACATAAGACAACAGCAGCCCGTATGCCGCTATTAAGCCAGCCTTATCGACGATTCTCAGACGACCAACACCGACCAACTCAGTTCTCCACCTTGCTTATAGGCGTTTTAGTGGCAGCTCTATGGTCAATAATCGACGCGAGGGCTGTTCATGCGTTCGACTGGGTCCCCTCCCAAGAAGAGATTCAGAAATACCGGCGTATGTGGAATCCGCTATCGAATGGCCCCATTCTGATCAGCGGGGTGGACATCCATCCTACAGGACAGTTCACGTTCCACCCGTTCGTCTTCACGCAAATCAGTGAAAAGCGATTCGGGAACGACATGACCGTTGATCGAACGATCTCACGGACCCATTCGTATCAGATCGCCCCTCTCGTCACGAACGCCTACGGCATCACCGATCATCTCGAACTCAATGTCGGCTTCTCTTCCTCCACTTTTTGGGCCAGGGATAGCGTCGGGTTCAACAATGGCCAGGGGGGGCCTGTCACCACGAATACCGGGCTCGGTGATTCACAGATCTATCTCAAATACCGTCCGATCATCCAGGATCCGGACGGCTGGCGGCCAACCGTCACGACGTTCAACATGATCGTGCTGCCCACGAGCAAATGGGTGACCGGCACGAAAAGCCCTCCCGGCGGGTTTGCACCCCTTGGCCGTTTGCCAGCCACAAGGTTTGGGGCGTTGACCTGGACCGAAGGTCTAATGTTCCGGAAGATTCTCCAGCCGTTCCGGGTCAGCGGCGGTGTGTTCTACTCGTACCATCTTCCGGGAAGCGATGCCGGTCAGAACACCTATCCCGCTGACGTGGTGAACACGCGGCTCATCTTCGAACATATTCTGGACGATAAACGAGGCTTTGGTTATAGCCTCGAATTTGTGGGATTGCATGGGCTCTCCTGGCGTGCCGACGGTCACCCCATTAACAGCGGGGTCAAGAACGGCTTTAATTTGCTGGGCATCGAACCGGTCATTCAGTGGCGTTTTGGTCAATCAAATTTTGTGGCGGCAGCTGGCGTCTTGTTTACCGTCGCTGGACAGAATACCCTTGACGCCATCTATCCCAATTTGTCCATTTACTATTACTGGAGCAAGAGCGGCAAGATAATCATGCGGTGAGAACGCGTTGCCGCAACCCCGAAGGCCCTTCCGCTGCAGTGAAATCGCTTCCCTTGTAATCCCATATTCCCCACGTTACCCTATTAAGCAGAGGAGAGGAAGGCTTACCATGACGTCAGCCCGCCAATTAGATGATTTGCTTGCGTCGTATATTGCAGATTTTGTTGCGAGGAACCGCGCGGCCCAAACGCTGAAGCAAGGACTGGACGAAGTCGGAGTCGGCTTTTCGCCCAGCGCCGACCACCTGACCTTCCGGACTGACGACATTGACCGCCGCGCGGAAGAATTTCTCCGGTTAGGCTATACCTTTTCCGAACGGCTGGAGTATGAGGACTGGTTCGCCAAGGTCTATCGCAAGCTGGGCTATCCGGCCCTCTTCATCGACCAGGCCT
>JBOHOI010000162.1:0-6517 GCA_050731155.1 Nitrospiraceae bacterium
AGCTCATCTTCGATGGGGCGGGGACCAAATGGGTCGTTGAACTTTCCAAGCCGGATCACAAAGCGAACGGCTTGTTTGAGGCGGTGAAGGATCGGGTGGCCGGGGCCTGTGGCTTTTGCGCGCAGGCCTTCGGAGTGCAAGAGAGAATTCCGCTTTGCGGAATCCCCATGATGGAAGAATTCGACCGACACCCCAGCTTCAGAAAACTCATCTCCGCTGGCTATCAGGTCATCACGTTCTAACAGCACCGGGGAAAGACCTCGACGAGGTAGACATGAGTCTATGCTGCAGATGTGCTGGCGTGTTCTTGTACCTCCTTCTGGGGTCGGCCTGTGCGTCAATCACTCCGCCGAACCGGTTGGCAGAGTATGTCGGGACTGAAGCCATGCGCGAGCCGGTGCCGATCTCGGTGTTCAGAGAGGCACGACCACGAGCCGGTCTTGTGCTGGTCGCAGACACGACTGCACCGGACGCTGCTCCAGCTTTGCCGGACGAGGCGCTCCATCGGCTCGCCGAAACCCTCCGCGGAGATTTGGAGCGTGCCGTTCCGATCACGATCCTTAAGGTCATTCCGCCGGAGGATCTTCAACCGAGCGGGGACTCCGCTCGATTCAGCGACCTCGGCAAGCAACACGGGGTGGACCTCGTGGCACTCGTCATCGCGTCGAGCACGGAACAGGAATATCCGTTGACCGTGTTTCTGGGCTGGCATAGCCACAGCCAGCCTGGCTTACGACGCGACAACTGGTCGTTGTTGGAGATCGCCTTGATCGAGGTGAAGAGCGGTCAGGTTCTGCTCCGGGTAGAGGGGCGTGGCTGGGCGACGCTGGATCGTCCTATGGCCCCCGGCATTAATCAGTGGTATCCGGTCATCTGGCTGCGACCATCGGACCCGAACTGGCGCTGGTGGCCACCGACCTATGCGGGTGCGCCAAACACGCTACGGGTCATCGCAATGAATGAAGCTGCGAGGCGCTTAGTGCCGAATGTGCAGGACGCTTGGTTCCAAGCACGCCAAATGCTGCATGAATAGTTTCACAGAGGCATCCTTGGTGCGGACAAATCGCTCAATTAATACACGATAACCTTGTCCGCCTCGCTAAAGAGTTGGACCATCCGGTCCAAGGGAATTGATGTCATGGCAGAGGCCAGCCGTGACGGATCAATCTTGTAGAGCAACATCATCGTGCGGTTGCCGTAGATCTCGACACCCAACTTCTTAAGGAAGTCGAAATACTCGCCATAGTTGTGCGGGATTTGCTCCAGCGGTACGCCCATCTGCTGGAAGAGGCTCTCACGTTCTCGTTCAGGCAGAGCGGCACGGTCCAAGGCTGTGCTGTCAGACCGAAAGACCCGGTTGAACCAGCCGAAGCCTTTGGTCACCGAGGTGACCGCACTGGCATCGACCAGGATTGTCACCTTGTGTCCCGCCTTGACCGCCGCCCACGCGACATTGGGGACCGCGCAGATCTGCGCGTCATCCTCAGCCAGCGCCGTCTTCATGTGGATCAGGATGCGCGTTGGCGCAGCTTGTTGCGCCTCCGCTGCGGTGGGCCACACCCATCCTAAAGGTAGTCCCAGCAAAACAAAGAAGATGCCAGTCCCTCTGTTCATGACTTACCTCCGTGATTGTTCCTGCCTAGAGCATGTACCAGATGTCAGAGGCATGTGTCGGATAGGCAAACATCATCTCCGTGAGGTCCATCGCGGTCAGTCCTGATCGGATCGCCAGGGCGAAGAGGTTGATGACTTCTTCTGCGTGAGGGCCCAGAAGGTGCGCGCCGAAGATCCGACCACTCCTTTCCTCGACCATGACCTTGAACCCGGAGCACTCCTCCCCAACTCGGCGCGACGAATACCAGCCGGAAGTTTTCTGATGGTTCGTGCGAAACTTTAGGCCTTGCTCCAGAGCACTCTGTTCTGACAGACCCACCGCAGCCACAGGGGGAACGGTAAACACGACGGATGGGACCGCCAAGTAGTTGGGCTTGCGATGATTGCCTTCGAGCAAATTAGCAGCGACAATCTCGCCCTCATAGCCGGCGACCGGCGTCAAAGGGGGACCTCCGCTCGCCGCGGCATCACCCGCTGCATAGACAGCAGGGTTCGATACGCTCTGCAGGTATTCGTTGACCACCACACCGCGCTTGTCATATTTCACCCCCGCGACCGTCAGGTCCAGATCGTCGATCTCTGGTACCCGACCAGCACCATGCACCACCAGGTCGGCCTGGAACGCGCGCGCCTCGCCGTCAATCGAAGCGCGGACGGTCAAGCCGCTGGAAGTACTCGCTATCTCTTTCACATCGGTCTGAAGCCGAACGTCGATACCAAGGTCGCGTGTCCGGTGCACTAACTGATCGACGAGATCGGGGTCAAAGCCAGTGAGGGGCCTGGAACCGCGGTGGAGAATCGTGATGTGCGCGCCGGCGCGCGCCGCGATGTGCGCAAACTCGAAGGAGATGTACCCGCCTCCGATAAACACGATGCGCGGCGGCAGCTCATCGAGTTCCAGGAATTGCTCACTTGTGGTTACATATTCCGCACCGGGGATTTGTAAATTTACCGGCATCGCCCCCGTTGCCACCATCACGTGTCGGCCCTTGAGCACTTCATCGCCCGCCCGAACAGCTGTTGGGTCGACAAAGCATGCACGACCATGGAATGTGGCAATGCCAGCTTTGGAGAAATTCGTCTCCCTATGTTTTGGAACCGGTTCAGTGAAAGATCTCTTGAAGCGCATGAGTTCCGCCCATACAATCCCGACCTTCTCCGCACGGATGCCTTTACCTTGCATCCGGTGATGCCAGTCGACCACTTCAGCGGCGCCGACGAGGACCTTCTTGGGATCGCATCCACGCAAAGCGCAGGTACCCCCGAACGGTCGTGAATCGACAATGGCGACCTGCCAGCCCGCCGCCCGGCACAGAGAGGCCACTGTGGACGCGGCTGACCCTGTCCCGATCACCACCAGGTCAAACGTCTTTGTCGTCATGGGTGCTTCTCCTTCTGAGCACAGCGATACGGCTAAACATTCGGAATGCCTGCCGCATTCGGGTGAACATCCTGACTGGCAAGTGGATCAGTGGGCGCAACAGGCCGTTTCTGTGGCCGACCGATCCCCGCTGACACAGTTCTTATACGTCGCATAAGCCTTCAGCGCCCATTCCTCCCCCGGGCAGCCCTGCATGGTCATCGCCACTTCGAGGAACTCGATCAGTTCCTCCTGGGAAATGCCCCTCTCATAAGCCATCTTGACGTACGCCCGGATACAGGGTTCACAGCGAATCGCGATCGAGATGGCCATAGCGGTCAGCAGTTTGTATTTGGCCGCCACGGTCGCATCGCGATAGGCCGCCTCGCGCATGCGAACGAGTCCTCCGGTGACTTTGGGACTCAGCCGACGCAGTTCCTCAAATACCGACGGCTGCTCACGCTGTACACTTGGTTCACTGTTCCTCATCAAATCCTCCTCTGTCGCGTTATTGCCGTGACGACGACTTTTTTCACTTGTCCGATCCTTGTTGAGGTCCCGCCCCTTCCACGATGATCTGACCGACCATCTGATGCCCTGGCAGATCACACCGGTATCGGTACGCGCCTCCCGCCCTGGGAACAAAACGGATCTCGGCCCGGCCACCCGTGGGAATTAGGACTCGCACCAACCCCTTGTCCCCAAACTGGGGAGCGCCATTGCCATCCACATGAAGCGGCACATGCTCCAGGAACTGAATTGGCACGAAGGCATGCAGCTCCGCATCCCGGTTCTTGAACACCAGGACCACCTCCCGTCCGGCTGGGAGGATCACCGGGGAGGGCTCGAATTGCCGGGCTGTAATGGCGATCTCGATCCGCAACGGTCCAGGTGACGCAACCAGATCTGCCGACATGGTGGACACTGCGAACAGAGCCAGGAGCAGAAGTGCGACGGGCATCACGAGGATTAATCGAGCACTGTTCTTCCTTTGCATGGCGGACTCCAGTCGGCTATACGTGATCGATGAGACCTCCCAGGGTGTTTCGTTTGCACCTGTTCAGTGGAGCAGTTTACGGAACCAATTCAGGATATCGCTGTCATTCCGCTTCCCTGCCGTTAAGGTTCCATTGGGCACGACAGTGGCGCGGTAGGAGGACAAAATGTTGCCCGCGTGGGCGACGGCCTGCACGAGCTGCTCCCCGGTCACGCGTCCCGGCTCCACTTCCACCGCGGCGCCGCCGCGGGCATAACTCACCTCGGCCCGCCTCACCCCCGGTACGGCCTCCAGCGCCCGGCGGATGCCCTTCTCACAACTCGCGCAGGTCCACCCGTCGATCTTGAGCGTGATGACCTCTTCGGCCGCTGTCACAGGAGGAACCTCCTGTTGGGTGGTCGCGAAAGCCAAGCCTCCAGCCCCGAGCAGAACCCCGACAACAGACAAACTGATTAAGAGCGAAAACTCCTTCATGATGATCACTTCCTTTCTGCGTTGAGCCTGTGTGACTTCTCATGAGCCTGTCACAATCTGCAACCAATAAGGTGCCAAGACCAGAGCCGCCGCGAGGCCTGCGACGATCCAGAGAAGCAGTCGACCCCGCTGGAAGCCTAAAACTGGAACACAGGCCTCACAGGCCGCCCCGACGGCTCTCGGTTTTCGATAGGCCAGATAAAAGCTGACGCCCAGGCACCCCGCGGTCAGCCCAATGAGCAGCGGCCGATACGGCAATAGCGCCTTGAGGACCCCAGCCGTGCTGGCAAGAAATCCTGTCGCTCCGATCCCTACGCCGAGGGCCGCGAATACGAGTGGTCCGATACAGCATACCGAGGCCAAGACGGCAGCCACCAGACCGCCTGCTGCGCTGCCTCTCGCCGCGCTTTGCTCTCCACGAGGTGGGCGCGGAGTTGTCGCTGCGGACTGCTCGGTTTCCTGATTCCCAATCTGCTTAACCTTGAACATCTCTTTCACCTGCATGTTCAGAATCGGACGTTCCTTCTCTGCCGATGTTGTTCGAGCACTTGCATCACGACAGTACTCCTCAGGTTTGATTGATTACTCATGCCCGCTAGCAGCCATGCGGATCAGGTGGATAACTTCCTTGTACCGAGCTTCATTTTTCTTTCGCCCAAGATAGTGGGCGTCTTCGATGGACAGAAGGAATGTTCCAGGGTTCCCTGAAACCCATTGAGAACCCGCCTCCTCAGAACTGAAAAAATAGATGTAGTGGCAAAAGTTAAGAATCACATTCTCGCGAATTTTGTCTGCCGCTGGTCTCACGAACGACATCACAGCACCGGCGGGTTCCACGTGCTGCACTCGTTCCGGTGTCACCGTCAGGCGGATCTTGTTCCCCGTCACAGGACAAGCAGACGCGACGTGAGCGGTTTTCTTGATCAGCTCCGGGATAAACAAGCTATCCCAGGCGCACCAGGTGTACAGCGTCCGGCCGTCGATCTCAAAACGATGCGTCATTTCCGGCAGTGCTAACCCCCAATAGCCAATGATCCTCTCTTCATCATCGTAAAACACCCCTGGCCAGCCCTTCAGAATCGTGGTGACATTATCTTCTGTGAGACCGAGAGCTGCAGTTATTTCCTTCACTGAGACAGGTCTTCCCTCGGCCAGAAGCCGATACACTTGCACGGAAACCCGTTGCTCGTCCGTATTCAGTTTCATGAACTCTTCCGGAAATAAACTGAGCATTAAGGTAGCCAGGTCCTCTAGGTCTCGTTGCTCCTTCAGCATTCGATTTCTCCTGTTCCGGCATCGTTAGAATGCAGCTTGCAACATCACACACCTTCAGCGTTCATGAGCAGGCGACGCGCCACGGTTCCCAGGCAAATTGAGCTTCATCGAGCTGCAATACAAAATCGATCCAACTTCTGCAGAAGCTATCTGCGTGGAGCCCATTGGATCGGCACCCAAACTTCCCCAACCGATCGCCCTCTTAGCGCCGACCAAAGGCGGCCCAGAGCGGCGAACGGACAGAAACCCAGCCACTCCTCAAACGGACACATGCGGCTCACCCCCTTCCCTTTGCGGATTCATCCTGCTTCTTCGTGTTCTCCTCCATGCTCTTGAGAATCGGGCAGCGATCAGTCGGCTGACCGGCCTTGCAGGCGTGGATCAAACCCTGGAGTGCCCGACCAAGAGCCCGCAAGTCACGTACTTTGGCCTCCACCTGCTTCAATTTTGCTTGCGCCTTCCGCTGCACATCCCCACACCGGGCTGTCGAACTCACTCGGAGGCTCAGCAGCTCGGCGATCTCATGCAGCGTGAACCCTAATCCCTGCGCATTCTTGATGAAGCGCAACCGTTTGAGTCCTTCATCGCTGTAGAGTCGGTAGCCGGACGCCTTACGAGTGGCCGGGGTTAAGAGCTTCAGACGCTCGTAATACCGGAGCGTCTGGATATTGACGCCTACTTCCTTGGCAAGCTGCCCGATCGTCAGTTCTGAAGCCATGGCAACACCCTTTCGTTGCGAACTCTACACCCTGTACCATAGTACCGAGTCAAGAGGTTTTTTTGCGGCACTGCTGTAG
>JBOHOI010000163.1:0-6517 GCA_050731155.1 Nitrospiraceae bacterium
GCGTACTGCAGCGCCAGGTTGGTGTGATACAACGCCTGGTCGTTGTTTCCCAGCCATGCGTAGGCTTTGGCCAGCCCGCGGTGCGCCTCCACACTGCGCGGGTCCTTCGCGAGCACTTTTTCATACTGCGTGATCGCCTCGGGGCTCGTCTCTTTGTAGCGGGCAAGATACGCGGCGTATTTGAGCCGCATCTTGGGATCGTCCTTTCGTTTGAGCCCCATCTTGTAATACTTCAGCATGTCTTTCTCGCGGTGGGCATAACGCGACCATTCAAGCGCCAGCGCCTGTTTGAAAGCGATCTCTGGATCATCCTCGTACTTGGCAAGATACCGATCGAACTGCTCGATGGCTTTGTCTTTCAATCCTTGCTTCTCATAGGCAAGGCCCAGGCTCCGCATCGCCTCCCGATTGTCCGGGTTCAGCTCGACCGCTTTTTCGAACGCCTCAATGGCCGCCTTGTAGTTACCGATTTCTATGTTGGCCTGTCCGCGGGACATGTACCACGACTCGGTGAATCCCTCTGCCGATACGCTCGTGCTGACAACCAGTCCTGTCAAAACCATCAACACCTGAACCAACGCTCTTGTTTTATTCATGCTCTCTTATTTGCGGGTGCGTCGTTTCGCCGGGCGGAGGCAATGCACAAGGCCGCGAAAAAGGTGTAAAGCCATGAGGAGATTGCTGCGCACTCGGCCCACATGCGATTCATTCCAGGTCTCAGGATTGGCAAACAGGTTAAGGATCAGTTTGCGGCGGTTATCCTGGCTCAGGTTGACAAAAGCCAGCCCACAATGCGACACGCGGGCAGACAGCCGCTCATGATAGACCATCTTGCACTGACAGGTCACCGGGTATCGGTCGTGAACCGTGATGTCCACAAACGGAGGAATGTCCTCGTGCTCGGTGGAGGCGAATGATACGCCGGAAAGGCTCAGGTCGCGCGTTTCACCTTTCAGGCAAAAGCCGTCGCTTCTTAACTCGAACGGAACAGATTTCTTGATCCGATCCTCAGCTCGTCGCTGGGGTCTCTCCCAGGCAATCAGCAAGCCCGCCAGCAAGAACAGCAGGTTGAAGGACGCCCAACTTAAGTTGAAAAAATAAGCATCCTTTTCAATACCAAAATAAAAGAACTCCGCCAGTCCTTTGACGATGGCGACCAGAGTAAGCCCAGTGGCCAGGACCAGGCCCTTGGATGAGCTCAGATCAAAGGTGCGGCGATTCGAGGTCAGCCCCTTGGGTGTGACCTTGAAGCCTAGTCGTTTCGGAAGCGCCAAATCGAACATAGAGCGAAACAACGGAAAACTGACGGTTATCTCGTACACGGAGGCCCACAGCAGTCGAGGCCACCCGGGCAACAGCGCGTATGAGATCAGAGGGAGCATGATGATGAATGGGAGCAGATAGGCGACCAAGACCGAGACCTCGGAAAAAATCGGATGGAGATGGAACAGCAGGAAATAGAGCGGCGTGATCCAGAAGATCACCCGAGCGGCAGGAAAGAAAAAATAATACAGAGAGGCGAAATAGCCGAGCCGCTGCCGGAGAGTCAGACCCCTGCAGAACAGAGGGTTGTCCTGAAAGAAAATCTGCAGGCAGCCCAGCATCCAGCGTCGTCGCTGGACGATGTAGGATGACAGGTTTTCCGCCGTGAGCCCCACGGCCAGGTCCTTGTCCACGAAGGCCGAGCGCCAACCCGCGGCATGGAGATGTTGGCTGGTATGGATATCTTCCGTGATGCTCATCAGGTTGAACCCATTGATCTGCATGATGGCGGAGCGTCTGAAGACCGCACCGCTGCCCACGGAAAAAGAACCGTTCCAGAATTGCCTGCCTCCCTGAATGGCATGGTTGAACAGGTCCTGGTCATTCGGAATCCGATGGCTGGCTCCGAACGCGCGCTGGAAAATGTCCTGATTGTAGAAATGGTGAGGGGTTTGCACGAACCCGAGCTTGGGGTCGGCGAAGAACGGCACCGTTTCTCTCAAAAAGGTAGTCACCGGGATGTGGTCCGTATCAAACACGGCGATCAGCTCACCGCTGGTCTGTGCCAACGCATTGTTCAGGTTGCCTGCTTTGGCATGTTTGCGGGGGCCTTTGATGTAGGTCGCCCCATAGTGCTCGGTGAGCCGTGCCACCTCTGGGCGATGGCCATCATCCAAGACATAGAGGCGTTTGTTCTCGTACTCAATCGCGACCGCAGCGATCAACGTCTTTTCCAAGATGTCACAGGACTCCGAATAGATGGGGACGAAAATATCTACAGATGGGGCAAACCCTGCCGGGACTTGTGGAGCTGGTGGTTGCCTCCGCCTTCCTCTCAATCCTACCTGTACAAAAAGCAGCAGGACCGTGGAAAAGGCATAGAGTTCCGCAGCCCATAACGCGATGCTGATGAAGGGGCCTGCTGCTTCGAGAAAATTCAGCGTATGGGAGAACCGCCATACCAGATAGCGCGCGCACAAATAGAACCCGCAGCCCAGGAACGCCAGCTTCAAGAGTGGGTGGTACTGAGCGACAAAGAAGAGGCCAATCGTCACGGCAACCAGTTCCCACGGGAAGTGGGCGGAAAAGCCCTTAAAGTCGAACGGGCGCAGGAATCCCAAGAACTCGTCGAACGTTCGAAGCAGTTGGAGTTCGAACGCGCGCCCGAACCAGAGCCAGTTGTGGAGATAGTAAGGCGTGTCCTTCCCAGTAAGGGCTTTGGCGCGCAGCGTGCCCAACTTCGCTTCGCTGATGAGGCGAGCCAGATCGTGCTCCTCCTGCCATGCCAACGCGTGCACGGTGGCATACAGAGGGAGCCCTTCCTGTTGGGAAAGCGGTTGGCCGCTGACCGAGTAATGATCGAACAGCTTCTGGCTGGTGTGCCACTCACGTTGAAAAAACTTGAGCATGGCACGCCGGAGCTCGGTCTTGGGTCGTTGGAACCAGTTCGCGTCAAGCGCCACTCGCCAGAACAGAGGAAAGGCGTCGTAACTGAAAGTGGCGAATGTTCCGGTCCGAGGATGCTGTAAGGAGAGCTGTCGAGTGTGTTTGTTGATGAGAACAATTTCAGGTGGAAGCGGAAGCCGTTGCTGGAAGTAGATCCAACTGAGAATCTGGTACGAACTCTCGACCAAGCGTCTCCAGGGATGCCTCGTATCAACGCTCGCAAAGATTTCATAGGCGTAGGGGGCCAAGTACGCGACGTGAATCGTCGGGTATTCTTCATGGATCGCCCAGTTTCCCGCCGTCACGTAGGAGCGAGAGCCGATATGCAGAATCTCCGCCTTCCAGATTGAGTCGAGAATCGCGAGCGCCTCTTGCTCGAAGGACGGCTCGGAAAACCGCCGTGAGGCGAGAATCAGAGCTAAGGCGATGTCGGTATCCGCATCCGTGGCCGAGTTCGACGAAAGAACTTTTCCCTTCCACTTCCATGCAAAGAGTTTGTCGGGGCGTACCTGAAGATTCTGTTTGGTCCAGTTCCAAACGGTCGTGAACGTGTGGCGGTCATTGGACCAGACCGCGCGGAGCATGGCATACCCTTGGCCCTCAGAAGTCGTGATGCCATTCTCATCTAGGCTGATGACCCGACCGGAAGAAATGTACTTCTGCTTGTAGAAGCTCCACAGAGCCGACAGCTCATCCACCTGTCGGATATAGAGGTCGCTGGATGAGGCGGGGGTCTGTGCCCCGGCTGACGTCAGGGCACAGAGTGTTATCGCGACGCTTACAAGCGCTCTACTGAGCATGAGGCCGAGACCCTAACTCATTCCTTTCATCCAAAGCTTCTGGAGATTGTGAACTAGCATGTCAGGCTGCTGAAGCAGCAGGTCTAAGAGGGCAAGGTCAGGATCATCCGTGACGGCGTCATTGAGCCGGTGGGCTTCGACAAACCCCCTCAATAGAACGAGACGCTTTTCAGTCTGGCCCGGAGCACGCTCGACGTGGATGGCGATCTGCTCGGCCAACTCCGTCAGCGCGCGCCACCTGGCATCGGTCATATCTGTCTCCGTCTTAAAGTGAGTCTGAAAATGCTTCCAGACAGCTTTCTTATGCCCGAGAGGCTTCGCGCTAGGCGTTAATCTGCGCCAAACGGATGATCGATCACGAGGAGCCAATCACCGGTGACCTGTTGGCGGGCGACTTCGACGCTCTTACCACCCATCTCAATACTCTTTCCATCGGGAGCGGTCCCCTTGAGATGCCACTGACCACTGAGCAGTGCGATCCCCTGGCCGTGGAGCACATACCTCGTGGCTACCTGCATCGTACCTTTCAGCTCGAGGAACTGGAGGATTGCTTGTCGAATCGCATCGCGGCCTGTTGAGATCTGTCCGGGCTGCGGGACAAGTCGGGCGTCAGGTTCGTAGAGGGTCATCAGAGACTCAAGGTTGCCTGAGTTGAACGCAGAGACGAACAGCTTGTGCATATCTTCTGGCTTGCTTGCACCCATAGGGAGCTCCTTTCCCGGAAATTACATGATCAATTCAGCGAGGCCATAGATCGGCCAGGTGCGCCCATCGTAAGACAGGTCGCCGGACACGATACCCATGGAAAAGCCGCCGATCACCCAGTTCGCGATCTTCTTCTGGTAGGACAGGCTCAACGTCATGGAGGCAGGGCCTTTGCTCCCGGTCCACGTGATGCGCCACGCTGTCGGCCAGCGGTAAAACCCGGGAGCAAACTCGCGGTCCAGGATTTCGACCCGCAGATCGTTGAGTGACTCGGGGAGCTCGTTGAACACCGAAAACCCAACGAGTTTTCCGGCGACCGCCGCCATGCGTTCGCTCTGCTGGCTGTGCAGATAGATGTCGTTGCTTCCATCCGCCAGCAGATAGAGGCCTTGGAACTCCTTCCACATCCCCCAATAGGTTCGCGTGAGCCGGTTGAAGTCCGGCATAACGAGGGATTCATAAATAACCTGACCGGAGATCGTGCGGCCTTGCCACGTCAGCACAGCGGGTGCCGAGCCATACCAGATGGTTGACTTGCCGTGCGTGCGAAGCATCCGCTGTTTGAGGAACTCGATGCGGAGCGTCAACTGATTCTTCGCGCTCGTAATGGTGAGCCCGGTCTCAGGCGTGTTCTCGAATTGGAAGAACGGGGAATCTGGAATGCGGGCCAGCTCTTTCTTCGTATTCTCGTACCGGCCGTTGCCGAGTAGGTCCACCCAGCCTTTGCGTTCGTCATGTAAGACCACAAAGTGCTCGGCCTGATACTTCTCCCCATCCCGCCCGCGATTGTTATCCAACGCAAACGCCACACGCCCCTGGCTATCCGTGCCGACGAAGGAGAAGTAGTCGGAGACGTAGATCAGGGTAGAAGCAGGAAGCTTCTCCGCAGGAACAGATGGCGAGCTGGCCTGGTCAGCTTGCACTGACTCCGTGGAAATGGCAGCGAACGCCGCGACAACCAGCAGCAAGACCCGAATGCTTCTTTTAGCCAAGCTCATTGTTCAAGCATACCTAAGAGCATGTGTGCTCAGTCCGCGACTAGATTGTTTCACCCGACCAGGGAGGAGAGGTAGTCGGTTGACATTGCAGGGGATTCTGTCTAGGGTTCACCGCGAGTGGCGCCGAAAGCTACACCATTTCGGGTGTCTACTTCAAGTTAGGGCCTCTTCTTGATGGATAGATCGAAAGCCTTGGCGATCATTCAGCGTATGCACGAGACACGAACTGTCACCAATGACGCGGTGTTGCTTGGTATGATTTCTACGCACACAAGCTTCCTAAGGTGCGACCTGAGCGCTCCGAGGTAGACCTCATACGTACCGCTGCGTTATGGATGGAGTTAACAGATCGGGGAGGAAGTCCAGGGTTTCCATATCAATACAGGTCGGAATTGACTTTCCCATCAATCAAACCAACGGAGCCTGCCGAGCCAAACAGATCTTGGTTAATTGGGACACTCATTTCAGTCGCTGGTATTGCTGCGCTATTCATGAATTGGAAACTCGGATTGATATTAAAGGAACCAAGTTGTATGAGCAGGAAGGTCGGCGGGTTATCGAGTGGGCTTCAAAGCAAGGCAACGCTCTGCCAAACGGTCTCTAACCTCCATTGCAGCCGACGCTGCAGGAACGGCGCGGCTGAAACGTGATCCGTTAGAAGACGCCGCTGAGGCGTTCGTAGGCTCACGAAAGGGAGGCGCCCGTTGAAGAAGAGCGAACTCATCAAGCTTGTAGGTACAATGGCCAAGATCCGCCCGCGGGTGAGACGCGTTCTTCCGCGTGGCGATGATCTTCCGTTTATCGATGACGACTGGCGCATTGAAGCGCCGTCTTCGCCGAAATCGATCCTTCGCCTCTCTAATATGGCGACAGGGCACTTTAAGGAACTCGACAAGGACAATATTTACGAATTCCGAAAGCCCAACTTCCTGGTCCTCAAGTGCCAACTCACGCTTCGAGGCCGCGAGATGCTAGTTGAACCGGTCCCCGATCCTCGCACACGGTACTCGCGTGCACGACCCCGGTCCTGCAGGCACTAAGAGGTACCCTAGTGCCTGCAGGTCTGGACTTACGAGGAGTCGCCGT
>JBOHOI010000164.1:0-6469 GCA_050731155.1 Nitrospiraceae bacterium
CCATTCACCAGACGTTCACCCTGACGGTACCGGCCCAGCCACGCATGCTCCAGATTGATCCTGACTTTGAGGCGTTCCGACGGCTCACTCGTGAGCACCTTCCGCCCATGCTGAACTTGTATGTGACGGACCGGCAGCGGTCTGTGGTGCTGCCGAACGCCGGGACGGAAGCCGACCGTGCGCCCTACCAGGCACTGGCTGCTCGGATCGCTGCCCAGGAAACAGGACAAGAGCAAGGACGGAAGCCAACGGTCGTTCAGGCCACCGATCCCCAGGCTGTGACATCGGACGCGTCGGTGCTGGTGTTAGGTGGGCCTGGCATCAACCGTGCGGCTGGCTGGGCGGTCCGTGGCTGTGCCGGCAGGGTGACGCTCGGAGACGATCGGTTTACGGTGGATGGGCAGAGGTACGAAGGGGCAGACATGGCGCTGTTGGTCTCCTGTCGTCAGCCGGATCGGCCTCACCGCGTTGCGACACTGTTCTACGGGCTCACACCCCGCTCAGCGGCCAAGGTGGCGCGGCTGTTGTTCTTTTACGGGTGGCAGAGCTACCTGGTCTTTCGGGATGGAACCGTGATGGCGCGTGGCGACTTAGGCACAGCACGAGACGAGCTAGAGGTCCGTTTTGATGCCCAGTAAGGCTAAGGCTGCGCTTAAGGCTAAGGTTCGACTTCTTTGCATGATGCTGATTGTGCTGCTCGCTGCTCCGGACTGTACGGTCCCGCGTGCTGAACCTCAGCCTCAACCTACATCTGTTGAGCGGCATCTCGCGAATATCCGGCAGCTTACGTTTGGTCGCCAGAACGCCGAGGCCTATTTCTCGTTTGACGGGGCCAAGCTCATCTTCCAGTCGACGAATGACTGGATGACGGGAGGAGGAGAAGGTCCGGTGACCAGTCGGTCTGCCGGCAAGACCGGGCTGGGCTGCTACCAAATGTATGTCATGGATCTGGACAGCGGGACGATCCGACTGGTCAGCACCGGCGCTGGCACCACGACCTGCGGATACTTTTTCCCCGGTGATCGGCGCGTGCTCTATTCCTCCACCCATCTCGTTGGGCCGAACTGTCCTCCTAAGCCGAAGAGGGAAGGACGGTACCGGTGGGCGCTGGATGACTATGATATCTTCTCGGTCAGGCTGGACGGCCAGCAGGTGCAGCGGTTGACCGCCACGCCGGGCTATGATGCTGAAGCCACGATCTCACCGGACGGCAAGACGATCGTCTTCACCTCCATGCAGGACGGAGACCTAGACATCTACGCGATGAGCTTGGATGGAACCCATCTCCGTCGTCTGACTGACGAGCTCGGCTATGACGGAGGTCCCTTCTTTTCGCCGGATAGCCGGCGGATCGTCTATCGGGCCTCGCATCCGCGCGACCCGGCGGAGATCGAGCAATACAAGGCCCTGCTGGCCCAACGGTTGGTGGAGCCAGGGCAACTGGAAATCTTCGTCATGAATGCGGACGGAACCGCTAAGCGGCAGGTGACCGCCAATGGGGCCTCCAACTTCTCGCCATTTTTCCATCCCGACGGCCGACGGATCGTTTTTTCCTCCAATCAGCACGACAGCCGTCGTGAAGGACCCCCGACCTTCCATCTTTACCTGATCAGCGACGAAAATACGGGACTGGAGCGAATCACCTTTACAGGAATGTTCAACAGTTTTCCGATGTTCTCGCCGGACGGAAGAAAACTGGTGTGGGTGTCGGACCGCAACGCCACTGAGCGTGGCGAGTTCAACATCTTCCTCGCCGATTGGGTACCGTGAAGACGTTAATCGTTAAACGGGAATCGTTCAACGTGTAGACCAATCTCATGGCTCTCTCGCGATTCACGATTCACGGTTCACGGTTCACGTCCGTCGCAGCCGTTCTCCTCTCCTGCGTGGCGCTGGCGACGGTGTTGTGGGGCTTGTACCAACTGGATGTCCCGGTTGCCCGGTTCGTGCGGTCGCTGCACCATGAAGTCTGGGGAATTCCACGGGCTCCCTGGATGGCCTGGGTCAGCGACTTCGGGGACTGGCTTGCGAAGCCTCTTATTCTGGTTGCGATCAGCGTCGCGCTGCTGGCGGTTGGCTTGGCCTTCAAGCGGCCAGTCTTTCGCCTCGCTGGTCTTGAGAGCCTGATCGCCCATGCTGTCGCCGGTCTTCTGAGCAATGGGCTCAAGCACCTGATCGGGCGACCGAGGCCGAAGTTCACTCATTCGGGTGAATTTCAGTTCTCGCCGACCTTGGATTTCGGACTGGACTCGTTTCCGTCCGGTCACGCGACCGCGTCCTTTGCCGTCGCAGCAGTGCTGGCCAAACACTTTCCACGGGCCACGTGGGTCCTGTATGGCGCTGCATCCTTGGTTGCCATGAGTCGTGTTCTGCGCGGGTCCCATTTCCCGAGTGATGTGGTCGCGGGCGCGGGCCTCGGGGTTCTCACAGGCTATGTGGTGGCGAACCCGATTCGCGCCTGGCGCTTGTCGTTGCGAACCGCCGTAACCGATCTGGCCCCCTATCTCGTCGGGGCCTTCGCGCTGATCTGGACCATGGTGCACCTTCCTTCGGCCGAACCCACGAATACCCTCACCATGGCTGTCGGTCTTGCCGCCATGGCAGTTGGCTCAGGAAGCCGGTTCTATCGGACGGTTCGTGGAGCAGACGTGCTCTCCAGCGGCTGGGTTCCAAGTCGCTATGGCGCCAACGGGTTGATCGGAGGTGGACTGGCTCTGACCACAGGGTCGGTGCTGGTCATGAGTCTCGTGGCATTGCTGATCCTGGCTCAGTGGCTGGCACAGGATCAGGCTGTTTCTGCAACGGGTTTGCCCCCTGATTCGGAACAGCCTCCCTCTCCTGGCCATCAGGGTCTGGTCGCGGAAGCGCTCTTCGCGGCCGCGCTGATCGTGGCCGTTCTAGTCATCCAGGGCTTGAAGGGCGTTCTGCCGATTCTGTAATCAGCTCTCAGCGATGACCCGTCCGGTGCGGTCGGGGACTCTCCCTCAATGGGAGAAGGCAGGGCGGGATGAGGCTGAGGGCTGCGTGCTCGGAATCTGTTTGACCATCGGCTCGTTGCCCAGCAGGAGGTAGCCATACTGTTGCAGGATGACGGGGAACCCAGCCGCTTCTGCCGGCAGGCTTTGCCTCAGGCGGGCCGGCAACAGGATCATGGTCCGGCCCGGGTGACTGAGGTAGGGGCGGATAGTCTCCGCCTCGTTGGACGGGATGAGGATCGCTTTTCGCCTCGCGTAAAAGACGGAGGAAGGCCTCGGTGAACCGTACACGATGAAGCGATCTCCCGGGCCAAGGTTCACACCAGCCGCGTAGGCCAGTCTCTGGGGCGGCTCGATGAAGTACTCATTGATCCGCGGCAAGGTAAACTGGATGGTGATGAGCCCGACCAGCGCGATCGTTGCTCCCGCTGTCCAGAATGCGCCGGCCCGTCGTGTCTCAAACAGTCCGAAATAGCCCACCAGCACCATCCCGATCATCAAGACCGCCGCTACGAGATAGGGTCCGGCCAAGGGGGCGCTGAGGTCGAGTTGGCTGGCGGCAGGAAATTCCTTTGCGATCTCATCGATGAATTTCTGGTACCGGAGCGGGAGCAACGCGAACGCGATGGCCAGCGCGAACCCGAGCCCCATCATCGTATGGATCGAGGCTCGGATACCGCGCGTCGCTGGTTCAACCAGGCTGCGATGCCAGAACGAGGCGGTGAGCAGGGCCGCGGCTGGAAAGAGCGGCCCGATGTAATGGGGCAGGCGGGTCGCCGAGGCCGTAAAGAACAGGAACACGCTCACCACCCAGAGTGCCGCAAAAAGCTCGAGTTCCAGAGAACTCGACAGGCGAGAGGCGAGAGGCGAGAGGCTATGGGTGGGAGGATCTGTCCTGCCCTCTAGCCCCTTGCCTCTAGCCACTCGCCAATGCTTCAACGCCTGATACAACGCCGCCGGCAGGAGTCCGCTCCAGGGGAAAAAGCCCAGGAAGAGAACCGGGAAGTAGAAGAGCAGACCAAACCCATGGCCTTCCATGGGGCTCAAAAACCGACCGATGGTGTGGGCCTGTGCCGGGGCTGTATACGCTGACCCGTGGATTGCGAGCATGGCCGCATACCAAGGAAGAGCAAGCATGGCGAGCACGAGGGTTCCGGCAAGCGGATAACCTTGGTGCCAGTACTCACCCCATCGTCGTGTGAATGTGAGATAGAGGGCCGATGTCAGGAAGGGAAGAATGACTCCCACCGGCCCTTTTGTGAGCGTCGCGAGCGCCATACCGACGTAAAAGAGCCACACAAAGTGACGTTCGCGCCCTTCTCCGTGCAAGCCCATCCAGAAGCTATAGAGCGAGAGCGTCGTGAAAAAGATCAGTACACTGTCCGTCAGGGCCATCCGGCCAAGCCCGATCATTTCGATGTTCAACAGCAACATCAGTGCCCCAACGAGGCCGATAACGGGCCCGCGGAGGCGGGTCAGAACCAGATACTGCAGGAGAATCGAGGCCACCCCGAACAGGGCCGACGGAAACCGCGCAGCGAATTCGCTCACTCCGAAGAAACGATAGGACGCGCTCATGAGCCAGTACAGGAAGACAGGCTTCGCGACACGCAGTTCATAGTTGAAAGTTGGGGTGATCCAATCCCCCGTTTCGAACATTTCTCGTCCAGCTTCTGCGTTTCTCCCTTCATCACGATCAGTCAGCCCAATTGAGCCAAGGCCCGAGAAAAACAGGAGCCCCGCGAGGCACAGCAGGAGGACGAGGTTCGGGAGGTGTCGGGCAGGCTTCATCCCAGACTCCTCTCAGCAGGATTAACATGGAACGGAATCGTGGCGGGGGTCATGGATCTGCAGACGGAGGAACTGCGCTGACTCCCTGAGAGCGTGCGGGGCGGGAGATGAGCATGAGGTTTCGCAGGTAGACAAAGGCGCCGACGCTTTGCCCGGCGATAAAGACCGGATCCCTCCGGTAGATCGCGTAGGCGAGGGTGATTAGGCCTCCGATCAGGCTCATGTACCAGAAGGCGATCGGCACGTGGCTCGCCGCGCTCCGTTCCGAGGCGACCCACTGGACCACCCACCGGGTGAAGAAGATGCCCTGACCGAGGAACCCGATGGCAAGCCAGATGGTTTCAGTGAGGGTCATGATCAAGACGTGATGGGTGATGCGTTATGCGTGATGGGTTTCCGCTTCAAAAATCGGAGGAGTCCAAGCAGCATTTTTCTCACCTGTTCGATTCGATTGAATACACTGCTGCCAGAAATGAATCCCATTTGGGTGGCTAACATGAGCTGGGTTTCCAATTCCGCAATAGAACCGAGGGCTACATAAAGGAACTGGATAAATTCCTTCTTGGAATGTCTGGCTGCGCCCTCTGCAATATTGCTTGGTACCGAGATAGCAGACCGCCTTGTCTGTAAGGTTAACCCGTAGATTTCCTCTCTCGGAAACTGTCTGCTAATTGAATACACTTCACCGGCTAACTCCATAGCTTTATTCCACACATCTAGATCCTTATGCGTCCTTAGCTGGTCTCTCCTCATAACCCATCACTCATCACCCATTACCTATCACGCTTGACACCGGTGTCCCGGAATCGATACCGCAGGACCCGGCGCTGCATCCACCGCACCGCCACCAGGTCGTAGAGGCTGGCGAAGAGCCGATTCCAGACCCCGTACTTCGAGCGGCCGTGCACGCGCGGGTAATGCCGCACCGGCACTTCCGTGACGGTAAAGCCGTGCATCAAGGCCAGCGCGGGAAAGAAGCGGTGCATGTCCTCGAACAACTGCAGCCGCTCCACAACGGCGCGCCTGAACACCTTCAACGGACAGCCGGTGTCATGGACGCCATCACGGGTCACCACATTGCGGACCAGGTAGGCGATGCGCGAGGAAAACTTTCTGAGCAGACTGTCGTGCCGATCCTGCCTCCAGCCGCAAACCAGGTCATACTGTGCGGCCAGGGGAATCATTTTCAGGATGTCGGCGGGATCGTTCTGAAGGTCCCCGTCCAGTTCCACCACAAGCTCACCCGTCGTGTGCCGAAACCCGGCATCCAGGGCCGACGTCTTGCCGTAATTGCGATCGAAATGCAGCACCCGAACCTCACGGTGCTCCTCCGCCAGGCGGTCCAGCAGCGCGCCACTGCCGTCCGTGCTCCCGTCGTCCACGTACAGAATTTCGAGGGGGGCGGCGCGGGAGGCTTCATGCGAGCCCAGCACCTTGACCAATTGTTCGGTCAGCGGGGTCAGGTTCTCCAGTTCATCCTTGATCGGGATGACCACCGACACCCAGGGCCGAGGCGACGCGGTTGTCACGGACAGGAGTTCCCCCTCTGCCTGATCATGTCCGCATTCTACAGAATGCCTGATGGAGGGTCAAACAATTGGAAGGCAGTTGCAAGACAGCGCTCGCATCATTTGACGACCAGGACGTGCAGGACGAGAGCTCAGCCCAACTTTCTCCTGACATAAAAAAACTCCTACCAGGCT
>JBOHOI010000165.1:0-6451 GCA_050731155.1 Nitrospiraceae bacterium
GAGAGCCAGCGCGCGTGACTGTTCATTCCGTTGGATGGCCAGGTTGGCAGCTTTGAGCTCCGGTCTGGCGCTTGTCGCCATCCGAAACAGGTCTTCAAGGTCCTGGTCGAACCGCCCCTCACGTGGCTCCTGTGGAGGCCCCAACGGAAACCGTGGATCTCGATTCAGAAGCGTGTTCAGCTTAGCCTGGGCGGTGTCGCGACGTTGCCCCAGAACCGGAAGTTGCTGGTGAAGGGTGGAGAGCTCGACCTGGGCCTTGAGCACGTCGACCTGACTGCCTTTCCCTGCCCGGAACTTCGCGTTGGCGATCTCAAAAAACTGTCTCAGCAAGTCAATCTGTTCATGGTGGATCTGGATCGCCTTATGGGCGAGAAACAGGTCGTAGTAGGCCTGCTTGACTCGGGCGATCAGGTCCCGTTCCTTGGCGTGCAGAGCCTGCTCCGTTATCCCAGCCGACCGACTGGCAACTTCTTCCTTCAGGGCGAGCTTGCCTGGAAAGGGGAATTTCTGAGACAGACTGAGAATGGTGTTCGCCGCTTGGCCCGGATTAAAGTTTTCAGGGAAATTCCACCACTGGACTTGCAGGGTGGGGTCATCCAGCGACCGCGCCTGCGGGACCCGTTTCGTGGCTGCCTCCCATTGCTGCCGCGCCGCCTGGATCTCAGGATTCTTCGCCAGAGCCTCTTGGATCAATTCGGGCAAAGCCAATGTCTCCCTTTTGGGCAAATCGGCACCATGTGCATCACTTGGCGCACCACTTGAGAGCGCCAACCCCCCCACCACGACTATCAGACAACAGAGTTTTGGATTCCATTCCATGTGAGCGTCCTCCTCGGTTTCCCTCACCCGACGCTAGGTCTGCCCATCCAGCCAGCGGCGCCAGAAAGAAATTGGCGCGAGACCGGATCGCTCAGAATAAGCACCAAGTTGCAGGAGCTATGACGAAGGATCTGTGGAGGTAAGGACCGAGGGGATCAGAGACGAAGCACGGTGGTCTTCACAAGGAGGTCCTGTGGGGAGCCGTCTGCGGGATGAGCAGACACGCGGCTGCCCCCTGTAGTGAGGCTGAAGAGCAGAGACAACGAAGCGGTGTCCACTGGACAGAACGCTTGGTAATCGATCGCCTGTTGAGGTTCGTTAGAAGCTTGCACGCCAAGGGTCTTGAAGGCATCGCAGAACTGGCGCGCAGATTGTTCTTCCGGAGAGGAGCAATCACTCCCCATCGTCACAGTCGCTGCCCCGTAAAGCGGCACGAGACAGGCGTAGGCGTTGAAACTCAACCCCAGGAACAGCAGGATCAACGCACCAGCAAGCAAGACATGTGGACGGGTCATGGAACACTCCGCTCAGCAAATCAAAGGATACTACCCGGCTAACCTGCTGTCAATCATCCTGGCACTGGCCTCCCAGGCAGTACTTGCTCCTCATAGCCATGTTCAGCCGGTCTCTCTTGACTCTGTTCTTGAAGAAGACGGGCGTGGAGATCTATGGCAACCAGACCATGATGCTGCTCTACAAGATCGACCCGGCGCGGACAGACCGCATCATCGTGTACTGAGCAATCCGAGAGCTTTCGCAGGTTAAGGCGACTAGTCAGGCCTCTCTCAGGTTTTTGATCACCTTCTCAAATTATTTCATCATCCCCCTTGACAGGACTACCCCCTATGCCTATACTATAGCCATACCAGGTATCCCTAAAAGGAGGTGCGCGATGAAGGTCCCGTTCCTGGGAGAGAAAACACAGATCATCAGTGAGGAGCGAAAAGCAGACGCTGCAGTTAGGCTCAATCGCATCGAGGGGCAGATCAAAGGCCTCAAGAAGATGGTCACTGAAGGCCGCCCGTGCGTCGAGGTGCTGACGCAATTGGCCTCGACCCAGGAAGCGCTCCGGGGGCTCACGAAATTGATGATGCGCAACTATCTGGAGAACTGCGCCACCGAGGCGATCCGTTCGAAGGCCGGTGATGACATCTACGATGAACTGATGGACGTGATCTTTAAGTTTGCGCGGTAATGCGACGACGAGAAGGCATCTCGGCGGGAGGACCTACGAGCCACGGAGAACCAGATGATCGTTGAAGAATTTCTCAAGACCTATGCCGATGTACTCCTTCACGGCTCTTGGTTGGTGGTCGGGATCGCGCTTGTGGCCGGCCTGCTCAGCAGCGCCATTTGTCCCTTCACGCTGCCCGTTGGCCTCGGCGTGGCCGGAGTCGTCGGCACCGCGGAAAGTCGAAAGCGTGGCAGCGGCTTCCCGATTGCCACGGCCTTTTTTGCTAGTCTCGTCCTCAGTCTGACCGCGCTCGGCGCACTCGCGGGACTCTTGGGCCTCGTCGCCAGCCAGGCCGTTGGTCAGTGGTGGATACTCATCATGGCGGGGTTGGCGTTCGTCGCCGCGCTGGCGGTGCTCTCAGGGCCGTCCCTTAGGCTGCCCGATGTCACAGCCTTACGACGGCCAGGGGTTCTCGGTGCCTTCATCTATGGGCTTGTTTTCAGTCTCGGCACGCCAGCCGTCTCCCTGCTCCTCGTGCTCACCGTCGCCGCCGCCGAACACCGGCCAGCCTATGGCGGGTTGTTGGCGTTGGGGTATGGGGTGGGGCGAGGCCTCCCCTTCCTGCTGCTGGGGTTGTTTTCCAGCGTGGCGACGCGGCTGCGGTGTCAGCCTTCGTGGTCGCGCGCGATTCGAGTCACCACCGGCAGCCTCCTGCTGGTGATCACGGGCTATTACCTCTGGATCTTTCTGCGACTGAGCTAAATGGAGGCTCTTATGGCAAACATGCGATCGAAACCATCCAACGGAGGTGTCATGATGAGTACCGCAACGACCGTTGAATCTGCTCCACGTTTCTGGAGCGAAGAACCTTCCCAGCGACAGAACCGCCGACGAATCCGCGTGCGTATCGGGGGGCTGCACTGTTCGTTGTGCACCGGCACGATCGAAAAGGCTCTGAGCAGGCGACCTGGCGTCGATAAAGTGGCGGTTAGCCTGACGCATGAACAGGCGCTGATCGAGTACGACCCGAGCGTGGCGCGCGCCGAGGACCTGCTGCAGACGCTCAAGGATATCGGCTACACCGTCTCCGATCCGCGCAAGCTCCGTCCGTTTGATGAAGAAGAGCGCGCGCTGGTGCGCGAGCGCAGGCGTTTCCTGACCGCACTGGCCATGAGCATTGCCGCGATGGGGTTGGCCGGGTACCCAGTTAACAGCGTGTGGTTCCCACTGTGCGTATTTTCCATCGCGAGCATGGTAGCGTTCTCCTTCGTGGTGTTGCGCAGCTATGGCTTGCGCTCGGCGGTTGCCGGCTCGGCCCTTCTCGCAGCGTTCGGCGCCGGCATCTACATTCTCCAGTTGCGCGGCGCGTTCGGCGCCGCCACCCCGTGGCTCGCCGGAGCGCTCGCCGTGTTCCTCATCTTCTTCGTGGGCCTGCACATCGTCCGCATGGCCGGAGCAGCGCTGCGGCGGGGCATTCTCAACCAGCACGTGCTCGTGGAGTTCGGCGCATTTGCAGGGCTTGCCGGCGGAGCGATCGGCCTCGCATTCCACCCCCCTGACTATCCGACTGTAGCGTTTTTCTCGGTGGGGGTCATGGTGCTCACTTATCACATTTTTTCCGAGTGGCTGTCGCTGATCGTGAAGACCCGCAGTTCGCAAGCGGTCAAGAAGCTTCTGGACCTTGAGCCTGACGTTGCGTCTGTCGTAAAGGACGGCAAAGAAGAACAAGTGCCGCTCGAAACGGTACGCGTCGGCGACTTGGTGCGCATTCGCCCAGGTGGGCGAGTACCTGTGGACGGCCAGGTCGAATCGGGGGAATCGGACGTGGACGAATCGCTCGTCACCGGCGAGCCGCTACCCGTCGAGAAACGCCCGGGAGACCGGACTGTGAGTGGTTCCCTAAATGGTCACGGCACGCTCCTCGTGCGCGTGACTGTGGTGGGTGAAGAAAGTTTTCTCAGGCAAGTGATACGAAGCGTGGAAGACGCCCGGGCCCTGAAACCCGGCCTGTTGCATCTCGTGGACCGCGTGCTGCGTGTGTACACACCGCTTGTGCTGCTCACCGCGGCCGGCGCGACCCTTTTCTGGCTCCTCGGTCCACTGATCGTCGGAGCCTCCCCCGATCTGCAGCGAGCGATGTTTGCCGGCTTGAGCGTGCTCGTCATGGGCTATCCCTGCGCGGTCGGGATCTCGGCGCCGCTGTCCATCGTGCGAGGGGCGGGCCAAGCCGCCGAGCGCGGCGTGCTGATGCGCACCGGTGAGGCCTTCCAGGCCCTGCGGCGCGTACAGCGCGTGGCGTTCGACAAGACCGGCACCCTGACCGAAGGCCACCCTGCCTTGCGGCAGATAGTCGCCGTGGCTATCCCGGAGGAGGAGCTGCTCGCGCTCTCAGCAGCCGTTGAGGCAGGTTCCGAGCACCCGCTCGCCCGGGCGGTGGTGGAAGAGGCGTTTAAACGCGGTATGGCTCTGCCCGAGGTGCAGGGATTCGAGGCCGTTACCGGTCAAGGAGTCAGAGCACGCCTTGGCAATAAGAGGTTGATGGTCGGCAGCCCGGCTTTTCTCGCGAGCCAAGCAGTGAATCTCGCGGCACAGGACGGACGCATCAAAGAACTCGAGGGGCGCGGGCTGACGGTCATCGGCGTTGCACGGGAAGGCGAGCTTCTCGGTTTGCTGGCGCTTGGTGACGCGCTACGGCCCGACGCCGTGGATACTGTGCGCCACCTGCACGCGCTCGGCATCCGCACGAGCCTGATCACCGGCGATAACGAGCGGGCGGCACAACATTTCGCCCGTGCCGCTGGCATCGAAGACGTGCATGCGCGGGTACTGCCGGCCGAGAAGGCGACGCTGATCCGGCGGCTGCAGCAGAGCGCGCGTGTGGCCATGGTCGGCGACGGCATCAACGATGCGCCGGCCCTGATGCAAGCCGACGTCGGCATCGCCTTTGGCGGCGGAGCCGACATCGCGATTGAATCCGCCGACGTGATCATCCTGAATCAGCGGCTTGGCGCCGTGCTTGATGCCTATGAGGTCAGCCGCTACAGTTACCGAAAGATCGTGCAGAATATATTCCTCGCATTCCTGTTCAACGGTCTCGGGATTCCCGCGGCCGCGACGGGTTTGGTCTATCCGATATGGGGCATGGTCGCCATGGCGGCAAGCGTGACGACGATCTTCGTGAATTCCCTCTGGGGCCGCGGCGCCTATTTCTTCGAGGCGATTAAGACGGTCGGGCGTGCACCACAGATCCCATCCACGGTGCAGGCATAAAAGGGAGGTGTTACGTATGGTTAAGTCCATCATTTTCGAAGTCGTCGGTGATCAGCGGCTCACCTGTGAGGGCTGCGAGCAGCGCGTCGAGCGCCTCCTCAAAACTCTGCAGGGGGTGAGGCAGGTTCGCGCGCAGGCGCGCAACCAACGTATCGAGGTGCTGTTTGACGCGGCGTTGCTGGAGGCCAACGCGATCACTGAACGCTTAGGTGAGGCTGGTTACCAGACCACAGTGGGCAGTTCAATGTCAGGTTCGGGTAATTGAGGCGAGCCCGGGGTTTTTGCCGTGAACCTGCATCCTTCTCAACACGCTCCGTATCCGGGGCGTCGATCTCGAACGCGAGGAACTGGCTGAAAGTGGGCCGCTGGCCGAGCTGGAGCTCCTGATTCCGAACATGGTCTGTAAGGGTTGTGCCGAGAAGATCCGCACGGCGCTGAGCTCATTGCCCGGCGTCCGAGAGGTCAAGTCCAAGGTGCCACAAAAGCACGTTTACGTCCGGTATGAGCCCTCGAAGGTTCAGGAATTCCGATTTCGTAAGGTGCTCGAAGAGGCTGGGTTTGTGGCCATTGAAACATAACGAGTGGAGGAGAGGAGGCTGCATCATGGTAGGAAAGCGACTCGTTGAATTATTTACGCCCGACTGTCCGCTGTACGATGAGACAGGGATCTGTGGTTTCACCCCAGTGCTTATAGTGACGCTCGGAGCCATCGGGCTGGGATGGGTCACCGGATACTTAGATATTGTATTGTTTCCCGGATTGGCCGTGCTACTTACCCTGACCCTGTACAAGCTCTCTAGTTTAAAGTGAAACCGAAGGGCAGCCCTTTGTGCGGGTGAAGCGAAAGAAGAAAGCGGTGACTGAGCAAGATTGCTTATCGTGCACTACCGGCTCGGCAAGCTATGCAATAGGGATTTACCGAACATCTATGGCCCTAGGAAGTAGCCCAAATTGTCTTGACCCTTTGCTTGACTCAATGCCGTGGTACAGGGTTTAGGATTTTCTAATGATAAACGAGGGGAGGTGATGCCTATGTGTCCCTGGGTAGAGACCCTTGGCTTCTGCCCTTATGAGGTGGCGTCCAAGGTCTGGCTCTGGATTCAGGGTCTGATCGGATAAACTGAAGTCGAGGCATAAGGAGGCGGCTCGGTCGGAGTGAACGGGCCGCCTTCATGATTTGGTCTGACG
>JBOHOI010000166.1:0-6423 GCA_050731155.1 Nitrospiraceae bacterium
GGGTGACCATGAAAATATCCCTGGTATTCCCACCAACCTGGCATCCCTCCCAGCCCTATCTGAGCCTCCCTGCGCTGACCGGTTTTCTTACTCAGGCCGGCGTCAAGAACGTCACTCAGCGTGATCTTGGCATCGAACTCCTTGACGCGATCCTCACGCACGAATTTGGACAGCAGGCATACGCGCGTTTGATGGATAAGGTGAGGCGGCTCGAGCGAGAACGGCACGGTGAAACTGGCACAGGGAGCGCCGAACACTATGCCCGAGTGGTCGAGTCGTTAGAGCGGTTTCCGTATCTGATCGATCGGATTGAGCCTGCGAAGGAGGTTCTGCGTGGGGAAGAGTTCTATGACATCGATCAATACAGGGAAAGCCTCTTTCTGATCGACAAATGGCTGGAACTGATTTCGACACTGTATTTTCCGACCCGTATCACCGTCGTTGACAATCAGTTCAGTAGCTATTCGATTTACTCGTCCAAGGATATTCTCAAAGCCATACGAGACGAAGAGGAAAATCCGTACATTGAATTATTCCGGGATTGGTTTCTCCCCTCGATTCTGGCGGAACGGCCTGACCTGGTCGGCGTCTCCATCACGGCGACGTCTCAAATCATTCCAGGCCTGACGCTTTGTCGGCTGATCAAGGAGTCGAACGCCGACCTTCATCTGACGATCGGGGGGAGTATTTTTACTCGGTTGGTCGATAATCTGCGCCGCTGCGCCGGCCTGTTTGAACTGGCTGACGACTTTATTGTGTTCGAGGGAGAGACCGCACTGCTTGAGCTGATCACTCAATTGGAAGGCAAGCGCGATTTCAGCAAGGTGCCCAATCTGATCTACCGCCAGAACGGCAAGATCACGGTCAATCAACCGTTTTACTCCGAAAATATCAACGCGCTTCCCGCGCCGAACTATGACGGATTTCCTTTGGGGCGTTATCTCGCGCCAGCGACCGTCCTGCCGATTCAGTTCTCCCGGGGGTGCTATTACAAGGATTGCGCCTTTTGCGCCTTAACCCTCGACCACCAGAATTTCCGACAGAAGGACCCCGGCAAGACGGTCGATGATCTGCAGACGCTGACGGAGAAATACCGCATGCCGTACTTCTTCTTCACGGACGAATGCTTCGCGTTGTCTCCGACGAAGAGGATGTGTCAGCAGATTCTCGACAGGAAACTGAACATTCAGTGGACTGCCGAGATGCGGTTTGAAAAGAATCTTTCTCGCGATCTACTCACACTCATGCGGGATGCTGGCTGCCTCAAGATCGTGTTCGGCCTCGAGTCGTTCAATCAGCGCGTGATGGACTTCATGAAGAAGGGCATCAAGCAGGAGAGCGTTCGACGCATTACGGAAGACTGCGTGGATCTGGGGATTGCGGTCCATTGCTATATCATTGTGGGGTTCCCGACCGAGCAAGAAGAAGAGGCGCTTGAGACCATGAACTTCGTCGTCGGGAACACACGCCTCAATTCGTCCTATGGCTTCTCTTGTCAGCCGTGCCTGTTTGATCTGGAAAAGGAAGCGCCCATTATGAGCGATCCCGGCAGCTATGGGATCAAGCGCATCATGAGGCCTGCTTCAGAGGATCTGAGCCTAGGGTTTTTCTATGAAGTCCAGGAAGGGATGACCCCGGAACAGGCGGAGAAGGTCTATCAGCACGTCTATGAGAAGGTCAGCGAAGTGGTGTGCGAGTTGCCATTCAATTACTCGATGGCGGACGGCCTTCTCTATATAGCTCGGGCAAAGGCACAAGCTCAGCAGGTTCCTCAGCCCACCAGTGCTTGACACGCTCGCTTCTTCAAGCGCTTGTGCGTACTTTGACAGGGCCTTCTGGGCCTTCGAATGGGTTGACGGTGTTGGAGCCATCCGGTTATAATCAAACACCCTCAGACAGAGATCATGGGACAAGGGTCTGTGCGAAGCCATGGCAGAAGGGCTTGTGGAGAAAAGAGGAGGGGGCGTTGAAGAGCAAGGAATGCTCTTCGAATACACGGTTAAGTTGTTGCTGCTGACAGGCTTTCTTGAACTTGTCCTCTATCGTCTTGTCTCACGACTCGGCATGCACCTGGGCAAGGTGGCACAGCAGTACGAGTCGGTCCGTATTACCTTCAAGGCACTGTCTTCCATCGGGTTCGCGCTCCTTAACTTCGTTTCCCTCTTGGTCTTTCTGGCCGTTTTTCTATTTCTGTTCAATAAGGTCAGAGCCGTCGGTGTCGGACGCTACGATGCGCTGCTTGTCCCCTCTTTGTCCCTGCTCCTGCTTCTGACCATTGCCTTCCTCCTCTTTCCACCCGCGATGCTGGGGTCGGTGCTGTACAACGCGATTGTCATCGTGGTCCTGGGTCTCCTTGTCGTCGAGTATCTGGTGACGCATCAGGTGTGGGCTCAGCGTGCGATGGTGCTGAGCTATATCCTTGGGGTGGCTGGCTGGCTGTATTACCAGATGGTTTCCACCACGTATGGCCTTCTTGGCCTTGTCGCCGCACCGCCGCTTGTCCACGAGATCAACCGTGCGGGAGAAGCGATGATGGTGTTGGCCAGCCTGTTGGTCTTATGGGCCTATGGTGGGGTCTCTCTGGTGACCAGGAACAAGCGGCAGCGCCGTCGAGTGATGATCTTCGCGCTGGTGTGTGGAGGGGTCTTTGTTGCCCTTCTTTTTCTGGACTATTTTGCGACGCTCTACGATCAGTCATTGGCTGAGAAGATTCGGAAGGCTGGCGAGGGGATCGGCTGGATCTTTCAGATGGGGATGGGCTACACCTTTTATCTGCCGTTTGCGTTTTACGCGGCTGGCCTGCTCTGTTGGGCCTATACCGTCTTGAAGTTGGTCACCATCGGGCGCATGGCTGGTTTTGGCTTGGGCTTGATGTTTATTGCGGGCTATGCGCTCCAACTCTCGCACCTGACTCTGATGGTCGTCTTGGGGATGGTGCTGCTGAGCCTGGACAGGCGGCGTGTCAGAGCCACGGTCAGTACCAGCGTGGGCGACCAAACTCTTGTCAATGCGGGAGCCCCCTTACTGGGCGAGCAGGCTTCATAAGGAACAGAAGGTAACGCATGGACGAACGAGACGTTTCGAATCAGGCCGATGCTGGCGGCGCTGCGGTTGTTCAGACGGATCGGCAGTTAACGCCCGACGAGGAAATTGCTGAGCTCGAAAAGCTGCTCGCGACGGAGGGTGACGATTTTCAGGCCCGTTGTCGTCTGGGGGAGCTGTACTTCAGCAAGGGACGATTGGACGATGCATTGAGCGAGGTGAAGAAGTCGATTGAAGTGGCAGAAGGGGTTCGGGCAGAGATGAACCACTCGCTCGCGATGTACTATTCCAATCTCGGGACCATCTATGCCACCAAGAATATGGTCGATGAGGCGGAAGCGCAGTTCAAAAAGGCGCTCGAGCTTAATCCGGAAGACGTCCTTGCGCTCTTCAATTTGGGCCGAGTCTATTCCGAAAAACGTCGGTACGTAGAATCCAAGAACTTTTACGAACGGCTTGTGGAGGTGACTCCTGAGGATCCGATCGCGTGGTATAACCTCGGCGGAGTCTATGTGGAGTTGGATAATCCAGCGGTGTCAGATTACAACACGATCGATATGGCGATGCAGTGTTATCTCCGGACTCTTGAGCTGGACCCAAAACATCTGGACGCCAGCTTCAAGCTGATGGATATTGCTCTCAACCACAAGAAGACGGACCTTGCCATTAAAGTGATGGAGGACGCCGTTGAGCATCATCCGGATGAACCGCTGGTCTATTATAACTTGATCAGCACCTATGAGAAGTGCAAGATGTTTGAGCAGGCCGAGCAGGCTAGACAGAAGCTCAAAGACCGTTTCGCCAAGAGGGCGAAAGAAGCTGGAAAGCCGTCGGGAGTTTAACATGAAGGAGAAGATGCCGCTATGTTTGGAAGCATCGGGTTTACCGAGCTGATTTTGATCCTGGTCATTGTGCTGATCATTTTTGGGGCGGGGAAGCTCCCCCAGCTTGGGGAGGGACTTGGCAAGGCGATCAAGGGATTTAAAAAGTCCGTTCATGAGGCCGATGCGATAGAAGCAGAAGCCCAGGCCCAAGCTCAGGCCCAGGTGATGTCCGCTCCGCAGGGACAGCCGATGCCGGTCCCCCCACAAAACGCGGCTGCCCCACAGCCGGTTGAAGCATCGGCGCTCGAGCAGCCCGCTGCGTCGGTCCCGCCCCCGTCGAAAGCATGAGGGCCAGAGGATGGTTTCCAGAAAGCATTCGTTCGCACTGGACCGTGCCGATTGTGATCAGCCACCGGAGTACGACAGAAGGATGAGGTGCGATGGGCACAGAAGTTGAGCTTGGCGTTGGATACATTGAAACCTTCGCCGGTAACGGAAAGGCCAGGAGCACCGGGGATGGCAAATTGGCTGTGAAGGCAGGTGTTCCGCTCCCTCACCATGTAGCGGTGGATAAGGAAGAACGGTATCTCTATGTTGCTGAGTCAGGGTCTGATCGCGTGCGACGGATCGACCTCAAAACGGGCACGCTTCACAACTATTCCGGCATCGGGGAGACGTGCTACAGTGGAGATTCTGGGCCGTGCGGAGAGGCGGGTTTGTACCTTCCACTGGGAGTGGCGGTTGATTCTCGCAATGATCTCTACATCTGCGACTCGGGAAGCAACCGGATTCGGAAGATCGATCACGAGACTGGCCTCATCAGCACTGTGGTCGGAACGGGGCAGTGGGGATTCAATGGCGATGGACCAGCTCTGGAAGTCAACCTCACCTACCCGGCTGCCATCGCGTTCGACGCTGACGACGTGATGTACATCGCGGATACCCAGGCTCATCGGGTCCGCCGATACGATCCACGGACCGGTGAAGTGACCACGATCGCTGGAATCTGGTCGGTCGAGGATGATGCGCGCGAGCAACCTCTGGTAGCGAGGAATCTTGTCGTCCTCTCTGGTGACTCCATCGGTATCGATTTTAGCGACGACCATGGATGGCTAAGGCCTGAATGTTCAGATGGCCTGGACTTGTCCCTCTACCTGGATGACGGCCGCCCCGCATTGGAAGCGAGGCTGTATGATCTGGTGGGGATTGCGCTCGATAGTCGGGGAGACATCTACGTCGTTGACAAGGGAAGCAACCGCGTGCGGAAGATCGATAAGCGTTCCGGCGTGATCTCCACCGCGGCGGGGGTGTGCCGGTACGGGTTTGACGGGGACAACAAACCGGCTGTGAAGTCCATGCTGCATGCTCCTGAATCGGTGGTCTTTGATCCCTGGGACAACCTGTACGTTTCGGATACCATGAACCATCGTGTGAGGAAAGTTGACGCCAAGACCGGAATCATCACGACGGTCGCAGGCGACGGCGATAGCGGGTACGAAGACAAGAATATGGGCGGCTGCGGGATGGCACGATTTGTGGCGAAAGAGGCGGCCGGCATGATCAAGCATGGCGACGGTCTTCTCGCGGTTGAGGCGGTGGTCAATTCTCCGGTTGGGCTTGCGCTTGACTCCCAAGGGTTCTTGTACATTTGCGAGCGAGGAGAGAACAAGATTCGGCGAACCAAATTGTGGTAATCCGGCAAAGCGGTCGGCCTGAGCCTACAGCGAACGGAGTGTAAACCAACAACACCCACGAGAGTTGTTCAGCAGGGTCATATGGGGCTTTCGTATGGCACGATTGGTCCAGTTGGGTATCCGGTCTCATTCCTTTTTCTCTCTCTCAGTAGGCTTGATAGTCAGTGCGCTTATTCTCGGATGGTTGGGCATTCCCATTGTCAGTTCTGAGGGAATGATCATCCGATCCCATTTCGTCGCCGGCGAGATTCCCACGGCGCCGGACGATCCCGCCTGGCAAAACATTCCGCCCATGACCTTGCCGCTCAGCGGGCAGGTGATCACCAGGCCCATCTGGCCAGAGCCGACGGCGCGGGCGCTGATCGTGCGGTCGGTCCACAACGGGACTGATGTCGCGTTTTACCTCGAGTGGCAGGACAATACGAAGAATGATCGGCTGACGCCGGGCACCTTCCGAGATGGCGCGGCCTTGGGGTTGCCGCTCGGGGACGCGCCAGCCTTCTTCTGCATGGGCCAACTGGATCACTATATCAACATCTGGCATTGGAAGGCCGACTGGCAGAGCGACATTGACCGTCGGGCAGCCAGAGCGACGGAAGGGAAAGGCGCGGGCGAAGGGGTGCGTCGTTTCGAGGTCATTCCCCGACGAGCTTCATCGGTCGAGGATTTGGTCGGGGGCGGCTTCAGCACCCTGACCACCAAAGTGACACAGGGCCGAGTTCAAGGGAAGGCGACGTGGAAGGACGGCATCTGGCGTGTGGTCATGAGAAGGCCTCTCGTCAGCACCGACCCGGAAAACGAAGCGAGGCTGGCACCAGGCCGTCTCCAGGCCATTGCCTTTGCGGTCTGGAACGGCGAAAACA
>JBOHOI010000167.1:0-6333 GCA_050731155.1 Nitrospiraceae bacterium
ATCGTTTCTCAGCGAGAAACGGAAAATGCCAAAGCACTGCGTTATCATGCTCTTATGAAGACATATGAGTGTATCTGAGAGTGTTGGATAGCAGGTGGGAAGAGAGGGCGCGGGATGGCCCAATCAGGTGCATTGTTGTGCAATTCCAGACAAAATTTGGAACGGGCAGCGAAAAGCAGCGGAAAAATCAGGAGGAAAGGGGAGTATCGTTATCACTGACGAATAAGGGGAAATGCCGGTGACGACTGAGACAACTCAGCGAAAATGGTGATGCTTCCAGCGCTTCGATCTGAGGAGCCCTTTCATGACACCGCGCTGGACCAGTCGTCCAATCATTTCACCAATTTTGGTGTGGGTCCCGCAGTACCGGAAGACAGGACCGGTCCCGCAGGCGATGACAACGGCATCGGTTCCAGTCCCAGTAGCACCTGGCGACCCAGTCCAGCTCGGAACCTTTTTGGAGAGGAGCACGGCCGTTTTGCTTTCCGTCGCCACTTGCACGGCACCGACCAGCGCTGATGAAGCCAAGCGGGCGTTCGTCACCAGAATGATGTTGATCGTGCCGAGGGCAGACCGGGCCTGACCGCGGTCGGGAGCGACGGTTAGCTCCCCTGCTCTCACCGCGTTGGAGACTCCCACCGTGAAGAATCCTTCAACCCACACCCCTGACGACTGTTCCCGAAGAGTCACGAGTTGGGTGAGGGGGACGGCAGTCATCAGCGCAACGCAGTTTCGATCAGCGGCGAGCTGAGCCGCCACACGTCCCAGGTACCGGGCTGGATCGTCCCATCGGCGCTGGAAAGCCGAGAGAGGAGCAGCGACGGGGTTAGCCATCACCTGACGATTCAGGATGTACCTGGCTCGGACCAGTCCGCCGCCGCGTGGAGCAGATGACAACACCCTCCGACGCTTTCCTAAGTCAATCAAAAGCGTGTGGTTCTCGAGGCGGAAGTGAGTCAAAAATGGTCTCGGCATCAGGATGCCCTCTTGATCTATCTTTTCAGCAGAGCCCGCAGTGCCGTCATCAGACGGTGATTCTGCGCCGGGGTACGCACCGCCATCCGGACCGTCCGGTTGTTGAGTCCTGGAATAGACGAGCAATCTCGGATCAGCAGCCCTTGCTTGCGAAGTGCATTGGCAAGCCGCGAGGCTGACATTGAAGGTGGCAGCTCCACAAGCAGGAAATTGGCCGCGGAGGGGTACACAGTCACATCCACAAGAGACGCAAGCTTCTCTGCGAAGCGGGGCCGTTCGGTCCGCATGAAGGCGAGGCTTCTTTGGGCGTGGCGCCGATCTTCCAGCGCGGCGCGGGCAGCTGCTTGAGCCAGCGTATTGACTGACCAGGGGGGCTGCCATTCCCTGATGCGTTCGATGACCTTCGGCGGACCTACCAGATACCCAATCCTGAGTCCTGGCAACGCATAGAACTTGGTGAAGCTCCGCAGCACCAGCAGATACGGATAGTCTCCAACCTTGGTGAGAACCGACTGGTCCTCGCAATACTCAACAAAGGTCTCATCCACCATCACCCAGATCCGTCGACGAGAGGCCAGAGTTACCAGCTCAAGCACGTCCCTCGCGCGAAGGGACTGGCCCGTTGGGCTGTTGGGGTTGCAGAGAAACACGAGATCGATCCGGTCCCGACTCGATTGCCTGGGTCTGCTGGCTCGAAGCGCGGCCAGCACCTCAGTGACGGGCGGCCGGTACCGCTCCGCTTGTTGAGCATTGATGTAGGTCACGCGTCCGCCATGGATTGCCACGGCTCGCGCATATTCCGAGAAGGCGGGTCCGACAATCAGCCCATGGCGACTGGACAGCGCAGCAGGAAGCAGATGAATCAGCTCGCTGGACCCATTGCCAATCGCAAAGCTGTCATGGGGCAGTTCATATCGCGCGGCCAGCGTATGGCGAAGGGCAACACAATCGGGGTCTGGATAATGGATGAGATGAGCCTGCATAGCCTCGATGGCCTGCAGGGCGCGACGCGAGGGGCCAAGCGGATTGATGCTGGCGCTAAAATCAATCAGCTGATGCAACCGCCGGCCGCTTTCTCGCGCAGCCGCATAGACATTGCCGCCATGATCATTCGCGAGCCTCACAGTAAAAGCAGTCCAGTTGCCAGCACCACTCCGAGGAAGGCAGTCATCCACATCAGGACCACAGCCTCAGTAATGTGCGAGAGACGGAGTGGTACATGAGGGTCTCCAAGGTAAGGGCGTTGTTCTGAGCGGCCACGATAGATATTGGTGCCTCCTAACTGCACCTGCAGGACTCCAGCCATGGCTGCTTCCGGCCGTCCGCAGTTGGGGCTTGGATGCTTGTGCCCATCGCGCCGCAGGATACGCCAGGCCTGTTGCATGCGACACGCGCTCCGTGAGACGATCCCGGCCGCCAGCACCAGCAGCAGAGCCGTGATGCGAGCAGGAACCCAGTTCGCTGCGTCATCCAGCCGGGCCGAAGCCCAGCCGAGATGCTGGTACTTCGGCTCTCGATGTCCTACCATTGAATCGAGGGTGCTGATAGCTTTGTATGCCAAGGCGGCGGGAGGACCACCTAAGCTCAAAAAGAAGAGAGGTCCAATGACGCCATCCGACGCGCTCTCAGCCACTGCTTCCACTGTAGCTCGCACCACTTCTGGCTCGGACAACTGAGTGGTGTTACGACCTACGATCCGTGCGACTGCCTGCCGAGCCTGTTGGAGGGAGCCGTGCTCCAGCGCAAGGCGCACCGCCATGGCATGATCGGCCAGATCACGGGCCGCTAAGGTGGTCCAGGCAAGGAGGACCCATGCAACAACTCCGAGCATCACATGGGCCCTGCCGGCAAGCTCAATCGCCAACCACCCGGCTATGTAAGTCAACGTCGGCAATCCCAGGGCGAGCACGATGCCGACCGCACGCTCGCCGATCGGGCCATGCACGACGCGCCTCACGCGATCTTCATACCAGGCGATCGCGTTGCCAATCAGTCGAACCGGATGCGGAAGCCAGCGTGGGTCGCCGAGAACGGCATCAAGCACACAGGCGAGGAGTAACTCACCCGCAATCATCGCCAACTGAACAGTGCTGGACTTGCCAACAGAAAGACGACTTCAGCAATCTCGTTGGTCGCTCCAAGCGTATCGCCGGTGATTCCACCAATGAACCGGTTCGAGACAGCCGCGAGAACGCGTGCGGCGAGCGCAGCGATTCCCACGCTCACGAGGGTGCCGAGAGGGCCAACGAGAAAGAGCAGAGCAGTGGCCAGCAACCCAGTCGCCCAGAGGACGTCGCGCCGCGAGAGCTGTGCGAGAAATGGCTCAGCGAGTCCACCTCCGGTTCTCGCGTAGGGCCCCGACATGGCGCCCAGCACCATGGCCCATCGGCCGACGGCCGGCATGCAAAGGAGCAACGGCACTCGTTCCACTTGTGGCATGGCCGAGAGTCCCGCGTAGCGCAGCCCTAGGGCCAACACTAAGCCTGTGGCGCCGATCGCACCAATACCTCCATCCCGCATGATCTCCAGCCGCTCCGCCGGCGTGCGTCCGCCTGCCAGCCCATCTAAGGAATCGGCTAAGCCATCCTGGTGCAGTCCTCGGGTCACTGCCACCAACAGGACAATCAGGAGCGCATCCACGACGCTGCGAGAGAACAATCCTGAAAGGAGGATATCGCTGGCGGCGAGCAGTCCTCCGAGCATGAGCCCGATGAGGGGATAGAGCCGCATGGACAAGGCCAGTTCGCGTGGTGTCGGATCGTGATGCGAGCGGCTCAGCGGGATGGCGGTCAGGAAGTGCCAGGCAAAGAAAAAAGGACGCACCACACAGGCCTCACTTCACCTGCTCAGAGACGCCGGCTTCATCGAAGGTCGCCATCTGGGTCAGGATCTTGATTCCTGCCTGCACCAACCCAATCCCAAGACAAGCGCCGGTCCCTTCCCCAAGCCTGAGGTCCAGATCAAGAAGCGGCTTGAGCCCAAGCTGGTTGACCACGGCATGATGTCCCTGTTCCACTGAAAGGTGCGAGGCGATCAGGTACTCTCGACACAGCGGCTGGAGCCCGACCGCGATCAGCGCGGCGGCCCCTGCGATGAAGCCATCCAGGACAACCGGAGTCCGACAGGCGGCTGCTCCCAAGATCAGCCCGGCAAGGCCCGCGATCTCGAAGCCGCCGACCTTCGCCAACACATCAAGGGGATCCCTCGAATCTGGACGGTGTCGTTGCAAAGCCTGCTCAATCACTGCGACCTTGCGCGCGTACCTCGCATCATCAATCCCGGTCCCGCGACCGGTCACGTCCGCAACCGGCTGCCCAGTCATCGCAGCCGTGATCGCTGCACTCGCAGTGGTGTTGCCGATCCCCATGTCGCCGGTGCCCAGGAGACCGAGTCCCTCACGCGAGGACTCATCAGCTAAGGTCACACCAACCTCCAAGGCTTGAATCGCTTCGTCGCGGGTCATGGCCGGTTCACGGAAAAAGTTCCGCGTTCCATATGCCACCTTCCGGGAGATCAGACCGGGCAACGAGCCGAACTCGTGTGCCACTCCGATGTCCACAATGCGCACCTCGGCACCGACATGGGACGCCAGCACATTGACTCCGGCTCCCCCTCTCAGAAAGTTGAGGACCATTTGGGCGGTGACAGCGCTGGGGTATGCGCTGATACCCTCCTCAGTGACTCCGTGATCGGCTGCGAAGGTGAAGATCGCCGCGCGAGGGAGCTTCGGACGCACTTCTCCTGTCATGGCTACGTACTGAGCTGCCAATTCCTCCAGCCGCCCTAGGCTTCGGACTGGTTTGGTGAGCCGATCAAGGCGAGCCTGAGCCCGTTGCAGGCAGACTTGATCCGTGGGATGGATTTTTTGAATTGTCTCGTTGAGCGTCATCATTTATTTAATCCGAACTGGTAGCCCGCTCATAACGAAATACACTGCATCTGCCTCGGCGGCGACCTGCTGGTTCACCTGTCCTGCCAAGTCCCGGAAGCGTCGGGCCGAGACTTCCATCGGTACCAACCCTAACCCCAGCTCGTTGGTGACGACCACGACGCGTGCCGTTGCCGCCCGGATCGCCCGGAGCAGATCTGACACAAGCTCAGAAATGCGTGGATCGGCTAGACCTCGCCCCAGAAGATTGCTCAACCAAAGGGTGAGGCAGTCAATCACAATCGATTGATATTCTTGGCTGTGCTTCTTCATCCACTCAACGAGGTCGGAGGGGACTTCATGGGTCTGCCAGCTCCCACCACGCGACGCCCGATGACGCAGAATTCGCTCGGCCATCTCCTCATCGAGCGGTTCGCCGGTTGCAACAAAGGCTCGTTTTGTGCTCTTACCGGCAAAGTCCAAGGCTGCTGCACTTTTTCCGGACGACGCGCCGCCGATCACGAGAACAAGCTGGCTCCGGCGCCGCCGTTTTCGCTTCCGGATCGCCGGGCTCACGCGTCACACTCCCTGCTCGATGATAGCGTCAATCGCTGCAAGATCAACGTGGCGCTGGACGAAATCAGCGAGTTGGTCCAGCTCCTGATCAAGGGAAGAACCTGTCGCCGCCTCGAGTGGAGACCAGCCGTGAGCTTCCCGCAATCGGTTCAGGAATGTCCGCCTGAACAAGGGTGCGTCAAAGAGACCGTGGACATAGGTCCCCATGATTCGGCCATCGTTCGACACAGCACCTTCAGCCCGCTCGACTGATTCACCGGCTGTCTTGACCATCAGCAGAGGAGCCACTCCACCTTGCAGGCTGGTCTGTCCCATATGAACTTCATAGCCATCAACGGGACAGCCGGTCTCTCGATGGAGCCCAGTCACCCGAACGGTAATCTTTTCGCGAGCAAAGGACGTGACCGCATCCAACAGTCCCATCCCCTCCACTTCAGGCTCTGAGGATTCGACTCCATGGGGGTCCAGAATCCGTTTGCCTAGCATCTGGTACCCGCCACAGAGTCCGATCACCGTTCCCCCTTCAGCCAGCACTGCCTTGGCTAGCTGATCAAGGCCACGAGCCTTGACGAATTTTAGTGCTAGGGGCGTGTTCTTGGTTCCAGGAAAGATCAGCGCATCAAGCTGCGGGCTGGTTATTCCGTCCAGCCGAACCAGGCGGACATCCGGTTCCCGTGATACGGCCTCAAAGTCGGTGAAGTTTGAGATCGCCGGCACGTCCGCCACTCCGATAGTCAGCGAATCGGACCGATAGGGCCGAGATTGAGCCCAACTGTCCCAGCCCAGGGAGTCTTCCTGCGGCACTCGTAGGTCCTTCCAGTGCGGGATCACCCCCAGACAGCGCACCCCTGTTTGTCTCTCGACCATCCGTACCCCAGAAGTTAACAGGTCCGCGTCGCCACGCAGCTTATTAA
>JBOHOI010000168.1:0-6315 GCA_050731155.1 Nitrospiraceae bacterium
GTCCCACCCCGGGGAGAGAAGAGCGGCACGGCGTGTAGCTGACCGATTGCAAGGCTGGAGCCTGCAAAGCCCAACTCCCCAGCCGAAGTGAGCAACCCAGCTGCGTACCAACGTTCACCAAGCCCCCCCGCCGTACCGACGTTGCGAATCCCATAGACGTCTCGGCCGAGGGCTAGTTCATTATCTCGCACGTGCGTGTTCAGCATCGCCGCCGTAACCAGTTCTCCGATACTCCATGTCTTCGGGTTAGTCCAGGCCATCGGTCACCTCGCCAGAATCGTCGATGTGTTCAGGATGCTATAGACCGCATCGTCAAGGATCCAGCGTGTCTCATTGCTGGCCGGTGTGAGGAGCAATGTTGTTCGCCATTCATCCGGCACCCATGAATGCTGGATGCCTGCGAAGAAGGAGTCCTGCGAGATCAGGCTTGAGCCGGCCGGAGTCTTCTGAGCTAGCACGCGATCCCGAAGTTCTCGAGCTAGCAGGTCTTCCCACCGCTGATGCTTCATCGCGTTGTCGGCCAGACTATCGATGCGCAGCGCAGGCTCGCCATAGATCTGCACCAGCTCAGCGGCAAAGTCCGCCACGTCGTTGTCATTCACCATGGGCAAGCCGGACTCGGTGAATGAACGCCGCCCGTACTTCGTTTGCGAGGCGCTCGAACTGGCCGTCTGCTCGACGCCACCCGTCCGGGTTAAGCGGGCGTCGTTGATAATCAGCTCGTCGGTGAAGTTCAGCACGATGTCTCGGTAACTCATCGCTCCGCCGGCATCGGTCCAGGTCCGACCATTGAAGTCGGGGGCCGCGCCAAAGCTGCGCTGTTTGAACGTCACCTTCCCATCCCGTGACATGAACAGGCGGCCGCCCTCGACATGCTCCACGGCCTGCAAGTGCTCGAGGGCCGAGGTATTCGCCAGGGTCACGGCCGGGACCGTGGTGAGACCCGTGTCGAGATTGCGGTCCCCGGCGGGCCAGGAGATGGCATCGAGGATGGCACCAACCCGAGCCCCACTCAATTGCTGAGAGAACGCCCCCGAGACTTGCGCGAGCGACAGCACCTTAAACCCATCGACCAAAGGTACCGTCACGATCTGATCGTCGCCGACCTCGGGGAAGCTCGCCGGCCATTCCTCGGCGAAGCCCTGGAAGATCGGGTATATCACCGCATTCCAGGCGGCCCGAATGCGAATCCGCCGCATGGGAAGCAGGTTCGGGTAGTAGACGGACAAGGTATTCTGTGGCGTGAAGCGCCCGCTCAGGTTGTCCAGGGTGATTGAGGCTTGTCCTGCTTCGACGCGCTGGAGTTCGCGTTGCGTCCCCCTTGAGGAGTTCCATGCCCGTACATAGGACGTGATGTCGGCAGCCCACGTCGGGGTCGTCAGAGGGTCCCCGAGGTCAAGTTCCACGATCATCAGCGGGACTGAGGGCATTTCCTCGAAATCATATAGCCCCGGGGTATCGTACAGCGCGTCGGAATCGTAGATCACGGACATCAGGCTATGACCATGGTCTTGTTAGGAATTGTCATGCGGGTTCCAAAATCAACCACGCTACAGTAGAAGTATCTGTGCCGCTGGAACTAGTAATGGTGAACGAAGTACCGGCTGTGCGCGCAGAGACGCGCAGGAATCCCGGGGTACCCCCGTCAACTTGGGAGACCACAAAGATACGCGAGTTGGCGGTGACGGCCGTAGTACTGACGACCACAGTCCCGGCGACGAGGACTGCAGTGCCCATCTTGGCGTTGGTACCCTCTTTGACTCGCAGGCCCTTTCCGACTGCCGCTACCGCGAAATCATCATCTGTAACGAGGACATTGGCGGCAGCGCGATAGAGGTTAGCATCTGCTATCTGTAGTCCGACCTTTGAATCATCGGACAAAATGCCCGTCATAAGAACCTTTGCAGGGGTATCTGCGTCTGTCGGGTCGGTGGGCATGAGAAGTCCCCCGCTCCAAACCCGCACTCCGTCCAAAGAGATGGCCTTCGCTCCGCCTGCAGGGCTGAAAACTACTCCTCGTGAATATGAAGTTCCGAGTGCCGTTGCGACTGCGATTTTTCCATCGCGTAAAGCGACCTCGGCAGCATCACTCGCCCTAACGATGTTTACCGTGTCACTATTGTTGGCCGTGGTAGCGCCACTCACGCTGAATCCCTCAACTCGGAAGGGGCCTGCATTTGCTACAGAAAACAATTGCGAGAAAGCCGCATCGAACTTATGGCTTTCTACATGAAGTCCTCGGATTGTGGTTATGGAACCGCCGTAGTGGTCGAAAATGGTGTTATACCAGCCCTCGATATCGAGGCCGTCAATACATAGTTCCGTGCCCGCAGACGTGATGCAAGCGTCTGTTGAGACAACCCCGGCCCCTCCGGTGTTGATCACGCTAACGAGTTGCATCACGTTCACCGGATTCCCGCCAGTTGATACAAACGAAAACGCCCGATTCTTGATGTCGAATAGTTGTACATCTGAAAATGTGTTGTTCCAGGGCGTTACGACGTCATTGGTCGCGAATCCTCGGTAAGCGTTGATGACATGCAGGCGTTCGTACTTATGGAAATAGATCCTCGCGTTCCACTTGACAGCCACAGATGCGACGTTGGTTTGTGGTACGTCGTAAGTCAATGCCATATCTGACACGTTGACACTATGGGTGTCAACTGTATCGAAACGAAGAATCGCCTTCCCTGCTGTGAATTGCTTCAACACCGAAGCACGCTTGCCAGCGCCAAACAACTTCATTCCGGGCGAGAACGGCATCACAAGTTCATTTGTGATCTTGTACGTGCCAGGCGGAAGATAAACGGCAACTGGATTGCTCAACGTAGATATATTCAATGCTTCCTGGATCGCTGCGGTATCGTCCGTTGTTCCATCGCCCGTAGCACCGAACGCCTTGACGTTCTGATGAATGCCATGGAGCATTGCATGACTAGGGTTGTATCTGGGAGATGTTGCGGTTGGCATCGCCATATCGTTACCTTCCAACGCCGATAGTCACGGTCCGCGCGATCATAGTCCCGTCCCAGCATTACGCTTGCCCAGCTTCAGGAGCTCATCGCGGACGACACGTCCGACGTCGGCACCCATGACCGGGCCGTAGAAGTTGACTACGATGCCACGGCCGTCCCGTGGGATGACAGTCTCACCGGCATGGACCACGGCAAGGCCCGTCCGTGCTACAAATCCGCCTTGCTGAAGACCGGGTGGCGGCCTAAACTGACCTAGTCCGGTCTCCTGCGATACTCCGCGGCTCTCGCTGATTGGGTTGAGCTTGCTCAGCCACTCGATGGCCGTCTGCACGGCATCGATGATGTCCTGGATCCATCCGATGACCCTGTCGATGACGGCTTTGATCGGACCCAGGATGGCCTGCCAGGCACCACCAAACGTATCCCGGACCCTATCGGCCACCCTGATGATCCACTCGATGATCCGCTGGATAGCACCGACGATGGGTTCCACGAAGTGATCCTTAACGAACTCCACGACAGCCCGAAATGCCTTGACCTGAAGGGCGAGCCAGTCGATGACAAGAGAGATGGCGTTGATCACCACCGGCAGCGCTTCCAGGGCCAGCTTGAGGATGATGATGACCGCGGCGCCGATGGCGATCACCACGGGTTTTACCGCTTCCCAGAATCTCATCAGCGCGGGAACCAGGTTGACCTGGATCACATGCCAGGTCTGGGTAGCCGCCTCGAGGAGGTCACGGCCAAGTGCTTCGGCCACGGGCTTGATCGCATCCCACACGTTGCCTAGCCATGTCACGAGAACCTTGAAGGCCGGGGCTGCATTCTCCTGTAGGAATCCCACGACCGAGGAAAGCCCATCTGCCAAGACGGTGATGGCAGGCGCGAGCAGTCCACCGATCGTCTCGGCGAGGTTCCCCAGGGCGACGCCCATCGCCGCGCTGGCGGTCTTCTGAGCCTCGGCCGATCCCTTGAACTCCGTCGAGAGTTCATGAAGGATGAGCTTCTGGGCTCCGAGAACGTTGCCCTGCTCGACCATCCGGGCGATGGTCTCTTTGGTCTCCTCAGAGAATCGCACACCGATTCGCGACAGCGAGGTAAGGCCGGCGATCGGATCATTCAGGGCCTTCCCGACCTGAATGGCCGAGGATTTCATGTCCTGGCCCATGGCCACCGAGAGGTCCAGCGTCAATCGCGTGGCTCGGTCGAATATGTCGTTTCCCTTGCCGACCTCGTTGCGAATGGCGGTGAACGTCAGCAATACGTTCTCGCCGGAGGCGACCACCTCGTCATCGACCGCCGTCTTCTCCGACAACGCGGACGCCAGGGACTCGACTTGCTTGGCCGTGACGTTCGCCGCTCCGCCTGTCGACTTCAGGACGGCCCCGGTCTGCTCGGTGATCTTGTTCGATTCCTCGAACTCGTGGAACGCAAACGCGGCACCAGCAGCGAGTGCCGTCAGGCCCCCGGTGAGAACCTTCAGACCAGTCGAGAACTTCGAGGTTCGAGTCTGGACGTCGACCGTCAGCGTGCTTATGGTCGGGATGGCGCACCTCCATCCTCGCCCGCCCATCCTCTGAACGCCTGCTCGAGGAGCTGTGCCTGCTGGCTCTCGGTGAGCGGTTTCCGCTGGGGCTGCAGCCATACAGGGAGGAAGTCTGCGAACTTGCGTGATCGCCCCCGCTGTGGTTTCCCCAGAAGTGAGACCAGATAGTAGCTCAGCTGGGCGAAGCCGATATCCATCCGATCCTGGGCGAGCAGCGGCCCATAGGTCTGCTCGTAGGCCACCCACTCCGTGACTTCACCCGCCGGCATTTCCTCCACCTCATGGACCGGACGCCCCAGAGCAAGCGCTAGTCGGAAGACGAAGCCTCGTCCGGGGCTATCTCGAAAGATGCCATCGCCTCGTCCAGCTCCTTCGTCGAGAGCCCGTTCAGCTTCGCCACGAAGGAGAATACCCGCAGGATGATGGGGAAGTCCTCTCTTGCGAGCTCATCCTGGTCCCCGTCGGCGAAGATCCGCTCCCCGCCTTCATCCACCAAGCAGTGCAGAAGAATGCGGATCGGCACTTTGCTCGGAGGAAGACCCTCCGAGATGGCCATCTGGTCGGCCGCCGACAGCACGCGCACGTAGACCTCGCCACCCCACTCGGGCACCTCGAGGCGGACGGGTTTGCGATCCTTCCGGCTGGCGAGGATCTGCTCTCTGCTGAGCGTCATGATGGGCTCACGGTCGTCACGCCGGGAGAGACGACCTGGAGCGAGAAGTGGCCCTCCATACCCCCATCGTCGGTGGCCTCGACCTCCCAATCCAGGACCAGCGCTGGGAAGCGGTAGGCCGTGGTCCAGGAGGGATGCTGGAGCTCGTAGTTTCGCGCCGTCTGGGTGAGGGTGTCGTAGTCGGCCTTAATGCCTTGATGCTGTGTGTCGTTCGGATCCCACAGGAGCACCACCGCGACCTCTCGGCCCTCCTGTCGGCCCACGATGAAGTCCGACCATGCATCCCCATGCGCCGACACGTCGATCTTGCCCCGCTCCGATCCTACGGGGCTGACGCTCAGAATCTGCGGGATCGTCACGTAGGTGGGGCCTGTGGTGTTCCGCTTGAGGAACCCCAGGTATCCAGCGAACTTGGCCATCGGTCCCCCCTTACGGCATCACAAAGACAGCGACCGTGACCGTGGTCACGCCGCTGTAGGTGATCGACACGGCTCCCGTGCCGGTGTTGCGAAATCGCGTGTAACCCAGCCGGATCATCTTCTCCGCGCCGGCGGCCACGGCCACCGTGACATCGGGGTCGAAGGCTGTGGCGCTCCCGGGGTTTACCGAGTTCGGGTCATCGACGACCACGTTGATCGAGCCGGCACCCCCGTTCTTCACGTGCAGGACGTGCGGCTGCTGCGCGGTCGGCGCGAACGTATCACCGCCGGCCGCCGCCGCGGCATACGTCGGGACAGCCCCCCCTACCACGATTTCCTGAATCGTTAAAGCTGCCACATTCCCCTCCTATCTCAGAGCGGCTTTCAAGATCGCGGCGATGGATGCCACGATCGCACCTTGCGAATCGTCGGCTGCTTGGGTCATGTAATGCTGGCCGGATATGAACACCGTCCCGAACTCGGGGAACCTGGCATATGCCATGGTAGGGCCGACGTGGGCCGTCTCCCCATCTGTATCAACCCTGATGCTCGAGGCGGTGGCTCCGGTGGCCCGGGGAGCTCGAGAGATCATCGTTCGAGCCAGCACTTCGCCCGCTGCCTTCGACGCTGCCGGAGCCGCGGCTTCCATCTCCGCCCTGGCCTTGGCGAAGGCGGCTTTGGTCTGGGCGATCCCTCGGATCC
>JBOHOI010000169.1:0-6311 GCA_050731155.1 Nitrospiraceae bacterium
GAAGGACGGGTCGCGGCGTTAGCCTTACACGGCGTGACGCCGCTCCAGGGCGGCATTCCCATCGTGGTGGACAGCAGGGTCATCGGCGCGATCGGAGTGAGCGGTGAGACACCTGGTCAGGATGAAGACATCGCGAAGGCGGGCGCTGAAGTGGTGAAGCAGTGGTCTTCAAAATAATGGGTCAGCGATGAACGCTCAGGGCAGGCGGGCTGAGCCCTGAACGCTGATCGTTGACTGCTACGTCTCACGATTCAAACGGAAGGAGAACGGCCATGAGATACGCGAACACACTTTTGATCAGCGCATTCACGCTGTGCGTCGCAGGCGGATTCGCCGTCGCGCAGGCGAACGATTCCGTGGCAGACAAGCGAGTGCTCACCATCGAAGGGGCCAAGAAAGTCATCGCCAGGTCGGTAGCTGAAGCGAAAAAGAAGAATGCGCCTGGTGGGGTTATCGCCGTGGTGGATGATGGCGGCAACCTCATGGCGCTCGAGAGATTGGACGGCACGTTTGCGGCGGGTGCCAACATCTCCATTGGCAAAGCGCGGACCGCGGCGTTGTTCAAGAAACCCACCAAGGTCTTTGAGGATATCGTAAACAAAGGCCGCACCACGATGGTGGCCCTCAATGACTTCACACCGTTGCAGGGTGGTGTGCCGATCACATGGGAAGGCAAGATCGTCGGGGCTGTCGGCGTAAGCGGGGCCGCCAGCGCGCAGCAAGACGAGGAACTCGCAATTGCGGGGGCCAAGGCCTTGGAGTCAATGGAAATGAGCGCAGCCCCGATGAACCACGTGTTGCCCGTCACATATATCGAGAGCCAGAAGGTGGCCGCGGCGTTCACGAAGGGCGCGGTCCTGGTGGGTGAAGATGAACAGATGATGCATGCGGCCCGGAACTACATGGTGCATGCGAGCCACCGCGATAAGCCCGGCATGGTCGAGATCCACGAGCTCGACACGGACATCGTGTACGTGTTGGAAGGGTCCGCCACTCTGGTGACCGACGGGACTCCAGTCGATACGAAAAGCATCGCGCCTCACGAGATCCGGGGCGTGTCGGTTAAGGGCGGCGAAACTCGCCGGATAGTTCCCGGCGACGTGATCATCATTCCCAATGGCGTGCCTCACTGGTTCAAGGAAATCACAGTCCCTTTCAATTATTACGTCGTGAAAGTCCGGTAAGCGGCGGGAGGATCACCATGGGAGGAGAAAAAGCAAGCCTAGTCGTTGCTGTGCTGTGTTGCTTGATGGTCGGCTGGGTCGGCGAAGCCAGTGCTCAAAAGCCTGTGACGGAGGAACGGCCCGACTCGGTGGTTGATCTTATGACCGTCGAGGGCGTGGCGCTGGTCAAGGGCCAGTGGCGTTACAGCGACACCAAGATTGTCGAGGTGAACCATAAGAGTCCGGGACCGGACCTGGGCCCCAGCGGACCGCCAAATCGGACGTACGATATCAGCCCTCATGCCGGCGCTGCTGATTTCGACGACTCGAATTGGGAAAAGATCGAAGCGCCAGGGCTGGAAACACGACGCTCGACCGGCCGGCTCTGCTTTAACTGGTATCGCATCAATGTGACCATTCCGGAGAAGATCGGCAGCTTTGATTCCACTGGGTCCACAGTGGTCTTTGAAATTGTCATAGACGACTATGCGGAAGTGTGGGTCAACGGCAAGTTGCCGCTGGTTTTGGGTCAGCCGGGTGGTCCGCTAGTGAAGGGGTTCAATGCCCCGAATCGTCTCATCGTGGGTCGGAACGTCAAACCAGGCCAGCGCATTCAACTGGCGGTGCTGGGGGCCAACGGGCCTCTGTCGAACCCGCCAGGCAACTTCATTTGGGTCCGCTCGGCTACGCTGGATTTCTACAAGGCCTCACGGTTCGTGGCAGCGCGGGAACTGGTCGGCGAGATCGTGGAGGTGGATCCGGCGCTGGATACCATCGTGTCACCGGACGCGAAGCTGGAAAAACTAGCCGATGGCTTCGCCTTCACCGAAGGGCCGGTCTGGGTCAGCGCGACGGACAAATCGGAAGGCTACCTGCTGTTCAGCGATCCCAACAACAACACTATCTATCGGATGACGACGGATGGCGAGGTCTCCGTGTTCCGGGCAAAAAGCGGCTATAGCGGGTTCAATATCGGCGAATACCATCAGCCGGGCTCGAACGGGCTCACGCTGGACAAGCAGGGGCGGCTCACGATCAACCAGCATGGCAACCGGCGGGTGATCCGCGTCGAGCCGCGCGGGAACATCACGGTCCTGGCTGACCGGTATGAGGGCAAGCGACTGAACAGCCCCAATGATCTCGTGTACAAATCTGATGGCTCACTCTACTTCACTGATCCACCGTTCGGGCTGCCCAAAGTGTTCGACGATCCGCGGAAAGAATTATCGTACAGCGGCATCTATCGTGTAGCCGACGGGAAGATTCAACTGCTCAGCACCGACTTGAGCGGCCCCAACGGGCTCGCTTTTTCGCCGGACGAAAAGTATCTCTACGTCGATAACTGGGATCCCAAGAAAAAAGTCGTGGTGCGATATGAGGTCAATCCCGACGGCACGCTCTCGAACGGCAAAGTGTTCTTCGACATGACGAACGCGCCGGGAGAAGATGCGCTGGACGGGCTGAAAGTCGATCAGCGTGGCAACGTCTATGTCACGGGACCGGGCGGACTCTGGGTTATTTCGCCCGAGGGGATACATCTCGGCACGATCAAAGGTCCAGAAGACCCGCACAACATGGCCTGGGGCGATGAGGATGGGAAGACGCTGTACATCACAGCCCTAACTGGCGTGTACCGAATTCGACTGAGCGTCCAGGGCGCAACCGCCTTTGGGCCAGGGCACGCCGCAGTGGTGGCGAAGCAATGAAAGGGGCAACGAGCTTCTGTCGCCTGTCGCTTGTGCTGGCGTTGACGGTCATCGGCCTGCTGGTTACCTACTCGGCAATAGGGGCCCGTGATGCGACCGCCGCATCCGACGCCATCGTCCGCTTGGACCCGCGGTTTGATCGCTTAGTCCCCAAAGATGCGAAGTTGGAAAAACTCGCCGATGGCTTCACCTGGGTCGAGGGACCGATCTGGAATCGGACCGGTGCCTTCCTGTTGTTTTCCGATATTCCAGCCAACTCGGTGTTCAAGTGGCAGGAGTCCGCAGGCGTCAGCCTGTTCTTGAAGCCCAGCGGGTACTCAGGCGGGGCGCCATTCGAAGGGAAGGAGCCGGGCTCCAATGGTCTGACGTTCGATCGCGAAGGACGACTGGTGCTGTGCGAACATGGGGACCGGCGGATCGCACGCCTGGAGCCGGACGGTCGCAAGACGACCCTTGCTGATCGCTATCAGGGCAAGCGCCTGAACAGCCCGAACGACCTGATGTTCAAGTCAAACGGCGACCTCTACTTCACCGATCCGCCTTTCGGGCTGCCTAAGGCGTTTAACGATCCGGGCAAGGAAACGCCGTTCCAGGGGGTCTATCGCTTGTCCAAGGACGGCAAGCTGACGCTGCTCATCAAGGACATCAAGGCCCCGAACGGCATTGCCTTTTCGCCGGATGAAAAGATTCTGTACGTTTCCGACGTGGATCCCAAACGCGCCGCGTGGCTGGTCTATGACGTCAAGGAAGACGGGACGGTCGCGAACGGCCGAGTGTTCTTCGATGCGACGCGATGGAGGAAAGACCCCTTCTTCGGGCCGGACGGCTTGAAGATCGATAAGCAGGGGAATCTCTTCGGCGCGCGGCCTGGTGGGATCAGCGTGTTCGCCCCCGACGGCACGCACCTCGGCAGCATCGAGACCGGCGCGCCGACCTCGAACATGAACTGGGGGGAAGATGGGTCGGTGCTCTACATCACGGGTGGGACCGCCGTGTACCGAATCAAATTGAGCACGAAGGGCGCAGGGTTCTAAAAGTTACGTCGTAAAGTCATCAAGTCAAAAGTCATAAAGTTATGGAGATTTTCGACGTGATGACGTTCGACTCTTAGACTTTAGGACGGAGGTTTTCATGTCCAATCATTACGACGTGATCATCATCGGCACTGGCGCCGGAGGTGGGACGTTGGCCTACCACCTGGCGCCCTCAGGCAAAAAGATCCTGCTTCTGGAACGAGGTGGCTATCTGCCTCGCGAGAAGGACAATTGGGACTCGCGTGCCGTCTTTATCGACAACAAGTACAAAGCTAAGGAGAACTGGAAGGACAGAAATGGAAACATCTTCCACCCTGGGGTCCATTACTACGTAGGCGGCAACACCAAGGTCTATGGCGCGGCCCTCCTGCGATTCCGCAAGCAGGATTTCGGGGAGGTCAAGCACCATGGGGGCATCTCCCCGGCCTGGCCGATCAGCTACGACGAGTTGGAGCCGTACTACACCAAGGCGGAGCACCTCTATCAGGTGCACGGGCAACACGGCGTGGACCCGACCGAGCCGCCTGCCAGCGCGCCGTACCGGTACAAGCCAGTGAGCCATGAGCCCCGCATTCAGGAGTTGCACGATGACTTCAAACGCATGGGCTACCGCCCGTTTTCGCTCCCGCTGGGGATCCGGCTGAACGAGGAGCAGCGGGAGAAGAGCGCCTGCATCAAGTGCAATAGCTGCGACGGGTTCCCGTGCCTGGTCAACGCGAAATCCGACGCGCAGGTCACGTGCGTCGATCCGGCCTTGCAGCATTCGAATGTGACGCTGCTCACGCATGCCTATGTGAGTAAGCTCGAAACGAGCGCATCTGGGCGAGAGATCACAAAGGTCCATGTCGAGCGCAACGGCGTTCCTGAGACGTACTCGGCGAGCATTGTGGTCGTCTCCTGCGGCGCCATCAACTCGGCCGCGCTCCTCTTGCGCTCGGCGAACGACAAGCATCCCAACGGGCTGGCGAATTCGTCGGATGTGGTCGGCCGCCATTACATGTGCCACAACAACTCGGCGCTCCTGGCCCTGTCCAAGCGCCCGAATCCGACCGCCTTTCAGAAAACCCTCGCCGTCAATGATTTCTACTTCCGGTCAGACGACTGGGGCTACCCGCTCGGCCACATCCAGATGCTCGGGAAATCCGACCTGGAGCAGTTGCGATCCGGCGCGCCGGCGTTCGCGCCGGGCCTGGCCCTCGACCAGATGGCCAAACACTCGATTGACTTCTGGCTGACGTCCGAGGATTTGCCCGACCCGAACAATCGCGTGTTGGTGAACAAAGATGGTTCGATGACGATCCAGTACACCGAGAACAACCTGGAGGGACACAAGCGCCTGGTGGCCAGACTGAAGGACATGCTAGGCCACCTCGGGTGCGAGCAGCATCTGGTGCCGCAGAACATCTACCTGGGGAAGAAGATTCCGATTGCGGGCACGGCGCACCAGTGCGGCACCGTGCGGTTCGGGCGCGATCCCAAGACCTCCGCGCTCGATGTGAACTGTAAGGCCCACGATCTGGACAACCTCTACGTGGTGGATGCGAGCTTCTTTGTGTCCAGCACAGCCGTCAACCCGTCCCTGACCATCATTGCCAACGCGTTGCGCGTTGGCGACCATCTGCTGGAGCGGATGAAATGAGCCAATTGCCGAACCCGCTCCTGCGTTGGCTGGCCCTGGGGGTTGTCATTGTCCTACCTCTCGCGCCGGCGTACCCGGTGGCGGCTGAGGGTATCGCCATCAAGTCTGTGGCTGCCATCGGGATGACGGTGTCGGACATGGACCGCTCGATTGCCTTCTATGCGGATGCGCTGTCTTTTAAAAAGGTCAGCGACGTGGAGGTGGACGGCGCGGAGTATGAACGGCTGTGGGGCGTGTTCGGGCTGCGGGCACGAGTGGTGCGAATGCAACTGGGTGAGCAGGTCCTCGAGCTGATTCAGTTCCTGGCGCCGCCCGATGTCCGGTCGATCCCTGTGCCTTCGTACAGCAACGACCTCTGGTTCCAGCACTTCGCGGTCGTCGTGCGAGACATGGATGCAGCCTGGGACCATCTGCGCAAGCATCGCGTGAGGCAGATCTCGCCGCGTCCGCAGACCATTCCGAAGTCGAACGCGGCAGCGGCGGGTATCAAGGCCGTCAAGTTCCGTGATCCGGATGGGCACAACCTGGAACTACTCTGGTTCCCGGAAGGCAAGGGCGATCCACGCTGGCACAGCCCCACCGCGGACCTGTTCATGGGAATTGATCACACGGCAATGACGGTGCGCAGCACTGACAACAGTCTCAAGTTCTACGGGGGTATACTCGGAATGACGGTAGCGGGGAGCAGCCTGAACGTCGGGAGCGAGCAGGAATATCTGGACAGCCTGCCAGGGGCCAGGGCTCGCGTTACCGGCTTGAAGCCGCCTGT
>JBOHOI010000170.1:0-6280 GCA_050731155.1 Nitrospiraceae bacterium
GCCTTGGGCGGGTACGCGAGCGGGCGACGCTCCTCGTTCAGGACGATTGCATCGCGGCACTCGGTGACGACCGGCAGGTGACGGTCCCCCGCGGCGCGAGGGAGATCAACGCTCATGGGATGACCGTGCTCCCAGGGTTGATTGATTGCCACGTCCACCTCTGCCTGGGCGGGGACGCGGATGTGCTTCGCACGATCCGGGAAGAGGACTCGGCCCTCACATTGCTCAAAGCCGCTCGGTTCGCACGAACGACTCTCGAATCCGGCTTCACGACGGTGCGCGATCTGGGGTTCCGGGACCACTCGATCTTCTCCCTCAGACAGGCCATTCAGGACGGCCTCCTGCCCGGTCCTCGCATTCTGGCGGCGGGGCTGGCCGTGTGCATGACCGGAGGCCATGCCCGCTTCATCGGTCGGGAAGCTGACGGTCCAGTGGAAGTCGTGGCGGCGGTCCGAGAGCAACTGGCCAGGGGAGCGGAGGTGATCAAGTTTATCGCGTCCGGAGGGGTGCTGACCCCGGGCACGTCGCCGGACTCCCCGCAGATGACTCCGGAAGAGCTGGGCGCCGGCATGGCCGAGGCCCGCAGGGCCGGACGTCGCGTCGCCGCTCACGCTCACGGCGCCGAGGGGATGAAGAACGCGATTAGGGCCGGTGCCCATTCGATCGAACATGCCTCGTTGATGGATGATGAGGCGGCCGCTCTGATGCGCGAGCAAGGAGTCTTCATGGTCCCGACACTGTCGGCGCTCTACAACACCGCCAACTGCAGCCCGGCTTGCGGCATTCCAGAGACGGCCGTGCTCAAGGCACGAGCGATGCGAGCCCGGCACGAAGCCAGCTTCAAAAAAGCCTACCGAAGCGGGATCCCCATCGCGCTCGGTACCGACGCAGGCACTCCCTTCAACCATCACGGGGAGAACGCGCAGGAACTGGACCGAATGGTTGCCCTCGGCATGAGCCCAATGGAGGCCATCGTCGCAGCCACTGCCTCTGCCGCCAGATTGTTGGGCATCGAGCACCTGGTGGGTACGATCGAGGTCGGCAAGCAGGCCGATCTGTTGATCGTTGACGGAAACCCGCTCAAGAAGATCAGCCTACTTCGGGATGGGGATCGCATCGTGGGCGTGATGCAGGGAGGTCGGTTCGTCAGCGGACCGCTGTCAGAAGGCTGAGGCTAAGGCTCAGGCTGAGCATGAGACTCGAGTCTTTACTCAACCTCAGCCTTAACCTCGACCTGAGCTCTTTTATCGTCTGGCATAGAACAGCTCCAGCGCGTCCCTGAATCCAATGAGACGACCGCGCTGGAATGCCTCCTGCAAACGTCCTTTTACCTCCTCGACCCGGTCTTCATCCTCCTTCATGACAACGCGCTGAGAGATCATCATCTGTAAAGCCACAACCAGCAGTCGCTTAGTTCTGGCTTCCATGTCGGGCGTCACAAATTCGGGCATGACCTGTGAGGCACGCTCCGTGACGATCGTTTCTTTGAAGCTGTCGTAGCCCTGTTGCTCAACCGTCCGTTCCCGGATGATCGCCAACTCGGCCTTGACCCGCTTCGCATCCTTCATCAGGATCGCGAAGATCTCTTTCCGCCCCTCGTCATGCAGTTTGCGCTCCATCTCCTCGAGGATGACAGCAGGGTCGGGCGGCTCTTCCCTCGCCTCATAGACGCCGAAGCGCAAGCGTTCATACGTTTTTCGTGACTCCGGATCGCCGATGACCTCGTAGGCCGCGTTGATCTCACGGATCTTCGCCTCGGCTTCCTCGTTGCCTGGGTTCCGGTCAGGATGGTACTGAAAGGCCAGCTTTCGGTAGGCCTTCTTGATCTCTTCGTCTGTGGCGTCCCGTGCAACGCTGAGCGTCTCGTAGTAGTCGAGTCTGGCCATCGTAGCGCGAAACTATAGCATCGGGTGCCCCGGACGGCAACCAACAGAAGCACCGCCGCGCCTGTCCTCATACGCTGGCGCGGCGAATGGCACACGTCACGACAAACTGTTCTTGACACCAACCCGAAACCTCCCTAGCCTAGCCCGGACTATTTATGGATTCCTACTGTGTCGCCCGATCCTCTCGCCCGGCGGGGCTTTTCTCGTTCAGCCTCCTCGACGTACTACGCGAGTACGCCTGCGTCGTCCTCACTTGCGAGAAGCCCCGGCGGGCTTCGGCCTCGACCGCCTCGCTACGCAATCCATGAATAGTCATGGCCAACACCTCCTTGTGCCCAAGGGCTCGGTCATGAATCAAACTTCCTGGCGCCACGACGTCACGCGTTATCAATGGCTCGTCCTGTTCGTCGCCTGGATGGGATGGGTCTTCGATTCCATGGACGCGACGATCTACGCCATCGTCCTGCATCCGGCGCTGGAAGAGCTGCTCCAGACCTCGGTCGCCGGCGGGCCAGTCAGCCATGAAGTCATCGGCTGGTACGGCGGGCTGATCTTTTCGATCTTTCTGATCGGCTGGGCGATCGGCGGCGTGTTGTTCGGAGTTCTGGCCGACAATATCGGCCGAACCAAAACATTGATTCTGACTATCCTCATCTACGCTCTGTTCACCGGCCTGGCGGCCCTGTCACACAACTGGTGGCACCTGGCGATCTATAGGTTCCTCACCGCGCTGGGGATCGGTGGAGAATGGGCGGCGGGGGCGGCGATCGTGGCAGAGGTCTGGCCGGAAGAGAAGCGCGCGAAAGCCGCCGGCATGTTGCAGTCAGCCTGGGCCGCTGGCTTTTTCCTCGCTGCCGCCATCAACCTGATCTTGCGGGGCTATAGCTGGCGGGTCCTCTTTCTGGTGGGCATCCTGCCGGCGATCGTAGCCCTGATGGTTCGTCTGTGGCTGAAGGAGCCAGAGCGGTGGGTGAACGCCCATCGAAGAGAGACGCAGGCTGGATCGGCATCGCCCGTGAAGCTCCCGGAACTTTTCCGAGGCGACCTCCGCCGATCCACCGTGGTTGGTTCGGTGCTGGCTTTCGTGGCGGTGTTCGGGCTCTGGGGGGCCACTAACTGGACGCCCACTCTGGTTCGGGCGCTTCCTGACATGCAAGAGCTGACGCGCGCAGCGCTGTCAGAATACGTCAGCTATGCGATCATGGCACTCAATCTCGGGGCTCTCGTGGGCTATTTGTGTTTTGGCCCACTGGCTGATCGCTTCGGGCGCCGTCCCATCTTTGCGCTGATGTGCGCGGGCAGCCTCGTGATGTTGCCGATCACGTTCCTGACGCCGCATGCCTACGCCCATGTCCTGCTGCTCCTGCCGGTGCTGGGCTTCTTTAACAACGGCATCTTCAGCGGCTTTCCTATTTATCTCCCGGAACTCTATCCCACCAGCCTTCGCGCAACCGGCGCCGGGTTCTGCTTCAACGCCGGACGGGTCCTGGCATCAACAGGCCCCTTCCTTACCGGATTTCTCGTAACATCCCTAGGTAGCTTCGGACGAGCTGCCAGCGCCGTTGCCCTAGTCTACCTGGTTGGCCTGGCGATCCTGCCCTTCGCGCCTGAGACGAGAGGGCAGCCCCTGCCCGACTAGTGCCATTCCAACTTGATGGGCATAATGACGACCGAGGATCTGCATCCAAGACCATGGCCCATCCTCTGCGTCACAGAGAGCTCGAAATAGTTGGAACGGCACTAGCAGTCCTACATCCCTGATTCAGAGTCTGCCACGGCCCGCACCTTGCTTCGATGCGCCGTGAGGTCATGCACGTTCTCGGTAGGTTGGGGCTCCTGGTCCGCCCATTGGCTGGGGCCCATATCGCAGAGGCCCTGAAAATGGGCGCCTTCTTCGATCGAGAACGACGGGGCATAGACCTCGCCGATCAGGACTCCGGATTTCAGGAGCTGCACCTTCTCGCTCGCCGTGATGGTGCCCTTGATCTTTCCATTACAGACGAGGGTGCCGGCGGTGATGATGCCTTTGATGACGGCATGTTCCCCGACGACCAGGGTGCCTTTGGCGTGAATCTCGCCTTCGAAGCGGCTATCGATCCGGACCGTGCCGTCGAAACTGACCACGCCTTTAAACGTGACGTCTTTGCCGAGGAAGGTGAAGTTCTCGCCGTCGGCTTGGCTGTCTTTTTTCTTGCTGTTGTGGTCCCATATCATGGTTTCACTCCGTGACTTATCTGCCCTCTGGCAAGAAATGGTACGACACGCCTACCACAAGCGTGTGCGCCATGTAATCTCCTGTAAGCCCTGTCCCAACACCGGTCGGGAGACTGGGAAAGCTGAATGTCGCGCGATCATGTTTGTATTCCCCAAAGAGAGCCACCTCTTTGGTCACGAATAGACGCGCTCCACCGACCAAGTGAAACCCTGGGCTTGCATCCGTGTCCTTCGAAAAGGATCCCGCGGCCTTGGCGAAATATACCCCCATCCCCATGCCAGCATAGGGCTGGAACTTCTCTCCAGGATAGCGGGCCATGAGGCTGAATGCCAAGGTGGTCACTCTAGTCAGGGCACCTGGAACAATGACTGAAGTAGGTCCTCCCGGAGTGGTTCGAGTGGCGTTTTGGTTCTCCAGGTGCGGATTAGTCGTGTAGAGGTCGGTCTCGACACCCAGCCACTTGTAGCGTTCAAAGTAGTGCCCTGCCTTGGCTCCATAGGTTAAGGAGTTGTTCAGGTCAAGGTTGCTGAACCGGGCTCCGCCACCGGTTTGTGATACGCCACCCAAGGATTCCGGAATGGTAAATCCAAGCTGGCCGCCTATATATGATTCGGCAGAGGCCAGCGAAGCCGGAAAGGGAATTACCCCGATCACGATCACGAACAAGAATGCATACATGTACATGTAATGGTTCTTTCGCATAATCACCTCCTCATGTCATCAATACGTTGCTAGTTCATTTGTGTGAAACTATGAGACCTGTGTTCGAGAACCCCCTCGGGGAGGGATGCCCCACAGGAGGACGATGGGGCATCCACGTGGCGTGGCACAAGCGCCACGTTTCCCTCTAGGGTCTAGGATGGCTGATCATGGGTCAGGATGGATCGGGCCCATACTTTCTGTTGGGTGAGTAAGCTGAGCAAGGGAGATGCCGAATATCGGAGACTGTCTATGTTTGTAATTTTATTCACTTTTTGTGGTGCGCCTTTGAACAGGAAACAGGATGGTGAAGGGAATAACCTGCACGGTTAGTTCGGTAAGGAGCCGATCTCGCTAATTCTAAAGACATGAGGGTGTATGGATTTCCCTCTAGAAGTGTGGTGAGAAAGAGCCGCATTCGGCAACCGGGTGACCTTAATGGATATCCTGAGCTGAAGACCGGATCATTGTGCCGAAGACATCCACATCCGGCACTACGGCGCAGCCGACGCCGAGCAGCGACAGCTTGACGGGAGTCTCGCTCCGCCTCCATACAGCCCCGAGCGCGACCGTAACGATTGCGTGGGAAAAGGCTGAAGCCATGCTGGCCAATCCGGATGCGAACAAACCTTCCCAGGCTCAATACTATACCTCATACTGGCCACCGTTTTTATGACAGTTCCCAACGACAAAACCTGCTATCTCTAAGGTTCTCCGCGACACGGTGGACCCTCGGGGGTGTCCCGGTATGTCTTCGGTGAGATTCCACAGCTCAAGCGGCTGCCGTAATCTGGACTTGTTATCTGCCAGATAGCCCAGGAAGATCGCCGGAGCTGGAGGGCGTTGAGATGCCGGTGCAGTGTTCGCGGCTTTGTCATTGTCCATATGCCATCCTCCTTGTGTCTCGTCAGAAATCTCTTTCCCTCGCCGACTCCAGAATCGCACTGAGTGTCGCCGCGAACCCAAAGCCCTAGACAAAAGCGGCTGCTTCTTCGCCATATCCTGATCACGCAGCCTCTCCCACATCGATTTCCCGTTTCTTTTCCAAGAGGCCGCCCTGGTTCCACCGAAATTGATGTTCAGCGTCCGCGACCAGAACCCTGGACCGTCTTTCCTTGAACAGATACTGCACACCCTCTTCAGCGTCTTCCCGCTTGCCACAGTTGACACAAGCGTAGAAATGGCCCACCAACCCTTCCAGCATATCGATCACACGCTCCGGGAACATTACCCCCCGACACTTTTGGCACATGCGCATGTTCGACCTCCTAAAAATTTAGAAATGTGGGTTAGTAAACGTGAGCGAGCTGCCCTGTCATCTCGCTGATCATTCCCCAGCTTCTGTCGGCCGAGGGTACGCGATAGGGCGGGCTAAGGGAATCAGGCGAATAGGGGAATTGGAGAGGGGAAAATACCTGGTAACAATCCTTTCTGAAGCATAAAGGCGGATGACATTTGATATAGACGCGCCTCGTCATGG
>JBOHOI010000171.1:0-6265 GCA_050731155.1 Nitrospiraceae bacterium
TCAGATCGCGTCGGCGATGCAGGCGGGCAAGACACCTGGGATGCAAAGTCTAGATGACGCAATCCTCGATCTCCTGGACAAGAAGTGGATTAGTCCCGAGGAAGCGTACGAGAAGTGCAACGACAAGGCCAGGTTCACCTCGTTCCTGAAAACCCCGCCTGATGAGCTGGCATGAGCTGGTTCGCCCCCTAAGCGGGGCGGGCACGTCACGCTGACTAAACCTGGTTCCCTGGTGGTGCTCACCGTCCCCCTGCACCACGAGCTTGGCCCCGGCCTCCTCCGGAACCTCATCCGCAAAGCCGCCGCCTGACGCCCGCCCGGCCCTTATCGGGTTTCTGAAAAGGTAGCCTGCCCCCATTGCTGATGCGACCCACACATTTAGTGGAAGGAATCCTCCTGAAGGGAAGGAAAAGCATGACGCCGGTGAAGCCAGGCTGGCAGACAAGGCGCACAAGTAGCTGAAGATTCAGAAGATCTGCCGCATGTTCCGCATCAGAAGGCCCCTTCCTTTGTCGGTGCTATATTTGTTGAAAGAAGGCATCGAATCACAGAACCACCAACCAGGAGTACAAGTTATGGATGCTCGATACATCACACCATGCCTCGTAGGTACGATCGGACTGATCCTCGTGATCGGACCGGCTTGCAGCATGCGATCGGTTCAGACAGGCTCCGATTCATCCGAAGGTGGTCCGCTGAGAGGGTTTGAATCTCTCCGTCCGGGGCAGACCGCGTCCGAGGAGCGACTGAGCGGGGGAAGCATGGTCGCCAAGGCGCAGCCGTCCGGGCGTACCGGCCAAAAAGAGGAAGAAATTCGCCGCGAGGAAGCGGCTGCCGCAGCAGCAGGACTCAAGGATGTCTTCTTCGCCTTCGACAGCTGGAGCCTGACGGAAGAGGGCATGCAGACCCTGGCGGGGAATGCTGAATGGATCAAGGTGAACCCCAACGCTCGCCTCAAAATTGGAGGGCATTGCGACGAGCGCGGCACCCAGGCCTACAACCTGGTGTTGGGCGAGAAGCGGGCCAAGACGGCTCGGAACTATCTGGCTGAGCTTGGCGTGGGAGCCAATCGGCTGGCGGTCGTCTCCTACGGAAAGGAACGGCCTTTCTGCAAAGAGAATGATGAGTCGTGCTATCAGAAGAATCGGCGTGGGCAGATGCAGTTGGGCGTCTCCAAAGCCGCAAAGAAGACGAGCAGCGCAGCCCATTAATCAACAGAGTTCGTCTGGGGTGTGGAGGGTACGGACAGGTGGCTCGATTTGGCCGGTCCTGTCCGTGATCCTTACCCTGACCTAATCGGGATCGCTGGTGGTGCTCACCGTCCCACTGCACCGCGAGCTTGGCCCCGGCCTTCTCTGGAACCTCATCCGCAAACCCGCCGCCTGATCCCGCCAGGCCCTCATCGAGTTTCTGAAACGGTCGCCTGTCCCTATTGCTGCGCTTCCAAACTCGAATCGGTGGGGCTCCACGACCGCCTATCCACACTTACTTGGCTGGTCCTTTCACCGGGCAGTTATTTTCGGTCTGTTCATAGAACGTTCCGGCGACGGCTGTATAGCTGAGCGCCTTCCCAGCCCCACAGGTCGCAAAGGTCGACCAAAGCCCATGTGACGTGCGCGTCGTGTGGGTGGTTAATTTTGTGAGCACTTCATAAAATACAGTTTTACGTATTAGGTCCACTCGTGAAAGCGCGCGTTGTTTGGACAGCGCTAAGATCTCGGGAAAAGTTCGGCTCTCTGTCTCGTTTTGGTGTGGAAGCCAGGCGCCTAACAACGGATGATTTTTCTGCAGGATCGCCGCGTCCAACTTGTGGGCATCGTAGTGTACGGATGCAAATTCGGCATAGATCTTCGCCGCCTCCTGCTCGATGGCACGCCGGTCAGCCTGGGCCAGCTTCTCGGCCTCCAGTTCGGCCAGCGGCGTTAAGATAGATTGCCGATACTGTGGCAGAGTCGGGTTGGACAGTGCCATACCAGCACAGATGACCAACACCACGCTGCCGCCAGCAGCAGCTGCCATTTTCCAGTGCATGGCTTCTCCCACACCTCTACACGGGTGATGAAACAATTATACAAGTGCGCTCAGACCAGTCAAGGAAAGCGGCTGTTGCCTCCCGTCGCTGGTTGCGCCAAACGGAAGTTGCGAAACTCGTCCAACACGGGAGCTGTCTCAGACTCGGACCCTGGTCTTCGCGTCAAAAGATAGAGAGATCGCCCCACGAGAAATGTTTCTGCCGACTGGTCCCACCACGGTGCAACCTGAGCATGATCTCTCATGATCCTCTAGTGACCTCTCCCACTCTTGGTGGTCTTTAATCTTCTCTCTGCGTTGAGGAATCATTCGGAATTCCTCACCGTTATCGTCCTTGATGCCTTCGGATGTGCGTCCGTGAGCCTCTGTGTTCTTCGACAGTGATTCCCTTGCCAAGGCGAGGGGCACGGTTTCCTAAACCGCGTGCCTGAAGCCGCTAGGTGCTGGAGTCTAGGCAGGGATCAGTTCAAGGCAGGTCGGATCTGGCTCAGTCAAAAGAAACGTTCGAAAATCGTCCGCGCACACACCCCAAATCCTCTCTCGGGCTTCTCTTCTTAATCAACGACTTCAGCAGAAGCAGCCTCCTGCTCCTCCTGAGTAGGTTGCGGCTGGGTTGCGGGGTTGCGGACAGGTGGCTCGATTTGGCCGGTCCTGTCCGTGATCCTTACCCTGACCTAATCGGGATCGCTGGTGGTGCTCACCGTCCCACTGCACCGCAAGCTGGGGCGGGGCCTCCTCCGGAACCTCATCCGCAAAGCCGCCGCCTGACCCCTGCCAGCCCTTCATCGAGTTTCTGAAAAGTAAGCCTGTCCCTATTTCTCCTGCGTGTTTTTATCTCAAATTTCTCCTCTCGCTCCTCAGGTGTGACCTACTTCATAGGGAAAACGCAGAAATTAGCATAGTATTGCTATTCCCTGAGATATCGAAGGCCAAATGAAGTCGAACGACAGCCTCACGCCAGCCACCGCACTCAGTCCCTGGCGGCTTGACAAAAGGGGAGCGGTACAACGACATGGCGCGCTGTGAGCCTGCGGTCGCTTGCGGGGCAGACAGACGGACCCGCCGAAGAAAGCGAGAGGGAGAAAGGGAGAAGGGAGGCTCCTGATGGCTAGAATTCGAGTGGTGGATGATGAGCCGATGGTACTCGACCTGCTCCAGAAGGCCTTGACTCGCAAGGGCCATGAAGTGCTGACAGCGGACAGCGGCCGAAAGGCCATCGAGCTGTTTCGGCAGGATCGCCCGGATCTGACCATTCTCGACTTGAACCTGCCCGACATCAACGGCATCGACGTGCTCCGGGAGATTCGTTCGGTCGATCCACACGCTCCCGTCATCATCCTGACGGGAGCTGGGACAGAGGCCTTGGAGAATCAGGCCAGGGCACTGGGGGTGACCGATTTCCTGCAGAAGGGGTTCTCCCTGCATGCTCTCGGGGCAGCGCTAAATCGAATCCTGAAGCAGCCAGGCCAAGCAGACCCGACTGCGTCCGGTCCGGAGAATCCTCGGGCAAGGTAGGTTGTGGAGCCGTTAGGCAGTTCCTGACACTTTTTCTTCGTCCACGCCTTAGCTTGTAGTTCGGTGACAGACCTCAAAACGATTTCCGCAGGGATCCTCGAAAAAGACGGCGTAGTAGTGTGGATCCTCGTAGGCGGGGCCTTCGACGTTCCGAGCTCCTGCGCGGACGGCGATCTCAGCCAGCCTGTTGACCTCGCTGGGATTGTCGGCCCAAAACGCGATCCGGCACTCGTTGGCGACGTGCTGCGGCGACTCTGTGATGCCGAAAAACTCGGTGGCGCCATCTGCGCCGGCAGCCTCAAACTGTAACCACCCCTCGATCGTGGCATCGCGAGTGAATCCGAGCGCAGGCAAGAGAATCTCGTAGAACGGTCGTGCCTCCGAAAGGTTGCGCACCCGGAGATCAATATGATCGTAGCGTCGCCGCATCGGCAGGCCCTCAGTCGTGTGGCGGGATTATAGCAGAAAAGGAGAATATCCCCTTTGCTTTACCTGAAGTGGCAACGGTTCGATTAACTTCCTGCTGCTTGACGCATGGTCGGAAGGATAAGATAATGTCCGCCTTGGCTAGGTAAGACGAGGGTACTGCCGTGAGCCCAAAGCTTCGAGAAGAACTCCTTCAACAGATGGCCCTGCTGCCTGAGGATCAGCAGCAGCGAGTGTTGGCATTTGTGAAAAACCTGGTGCCTGCGACGGGGGGAGCGTCCGGAAAAGACCTGCTGAAGTTCTCAGGCGTTATCGGTCAAGCCGATGTACAACTGATGGCGAAAGCGATCGAGGAGGGATGCGAGAGGATAGATCAGAGTGAGTGGTAGCGTCCTCCTCGACACAAATATCGTTATTGGCCTATTTGCCAAAGATCAAGCTGTTCTAGCCCGCCTATCCGAGTCCCCCCGCGTCTTCATCCCCAGCATTGTCTTCGGAGAGCTCTATTTCGGAGCCTACAAGTCGGCCCAGCCTGAGGGTAACGTTCACCGAATAGAGGAGTGAGTTGCGGCAAGCGCTGTCTTAGTCTGTGACGCTACGACAGCGGCGTACTATGGCCGAATCAAGAAAGCGTTACGAGACAAGGGGCGGCCGCTGTCGGAAAACGACATCTGGATTGCCGCCCTGGCGCAGCAACACGGGCTGATAGTGATCTCTCGCGATCAGCATTTCAAAGAAATCGAGAGCCTTCCAGTCGAAGCGTGGTGAAACAGCGCAGGGCCTCCCAATCAGTCTCCGCGCGAGGGTGGGGGCGTGCGGGGTGGGGCCAGCCCAGAATGTCCCCCTTTTGCTTCTCCGCAGTGTCGTGTATTATAGTGCGGCCGTTGACGAGGTGGCCAATGAGCAGCAGGGTTCACATCGACATTTCAAAAGAAAAGATTGCGAAATTCTGCCGACGCAATCACATTCGTAAACTGTCACTGTTTGGTTCAGTGCTCCGCGAGGACTATCGACCTGACAGCGATATAGACGTGCTCGTGGAGTTTGAGCCGGGCCACGGGCCAGGGTTTATCGGCTTGGTCAAGATGGAGAAGGAGCTTTCTGACTTGTTAGGTGGTCGAAAAGTTGATCTTGTCACCGAGAAATTTCTGAACCACCGGATTCGGAATCGTGTGCTGGCCGACGCCGAGGTTCAGTATGCCGAAAGATGACCTCGTCTATGTCGGCCACATGCTGGACAAGGCACACGAAGCTCTTTCGCTGGTTCACGGAAAGACCCGCCAGGATTACGATCGCGACAAAGCCCTCCGCTTAGCGCTCACTCATCTCATCCAAATGATCGGAGAAGCAGCCCGCCGCGTGTCTCAGGAGTTCCGTGGCAGGTATCCACAGATTCCGTGGGATGCCATTGCGGGTATGCGAAGCAAGATCGTGCACGATTACATGAATGTGGATGAGGATATCGTCTGGGATTCAGTGACTCAGGAACTCCCACCGCTGATCGAAGAACTGGAGAAAATCGTCCCGCCCGAGAGCGCTTGATACTGCTCAGTCCAGCGACAGAGCGAACCGCTCATCCAGAATCAGCGTCCGCGCGAGGGTGGGGGCGTCGACTGCGGGATCGTGTAGGTCGGCCGTCGCCATCGGCAGGCTGGCAGTGGTGTGGCGGGAGTGCCTTTTCTGTTTCCGTTCAGCGAGACCAGAAAGAGTCGGTCAGGTCACGCAGCTCGCGAGGCAGCCTTTTCCAGCAACTCGTGAATGAGCGTCTGATAGGGCTTACCCTGTTTGGCAGCCATCTTCTGCAGGGTGGCTAATAGGCGTGGCGAGAGGCGAATGGCGATCAATTGCTTCGCCATACCGCTCTTTGGCCGGCCGACGCGGCGAGCCCGCCTGAGTTCCTCGTCGGTGGACTCCGGGATGTCCGAAAAATCAATCTCTCGGTCGGCCATAGGCCTTGCGCTCTTTACGGTTGGCCTGCCGTGCGCTGATGATGCGGAGTGTTTCTTTGCCATGGGCTGTTCTCCTTACCGTGTAAACGACTAGAAGAATCAGACCGGTGACGGATTGCCCCAGTCGCTTGAACCGGCGTTCTTGCTGAGAGTGCGTAAGGTCTTCCCAGTCTAGGCCTCCCGGATCACCAAAGACTGTTGCCGCCTCTTCGAACGGGACACCGTGCTTTTCGTAGTTCAGGATCGCTTTCCGGATGTCCCACGCGAACACATTCCTGTATATACAGGAATTCGGCTCGTTTGTGCAACCGGTGCGGAATCAGCGTCCGCGCGAGGGTGTCAGG
>JBOHOI010000172.1:0-6221 GCA_050731155.1 Nitrospiraceae bacterium
CCTTGACGGGGCTTGACCCGGTCAGACCAGGAAGGGATCCGTCGGCGGAGAGCTTCCCGGGAGATGTCAAAGTTGCGAAAGTCCAACCGTCTGACCCTACCGGTCGCATAGCGGAAGACATGCGCCGAGAACAAGCGGCGACCGCTGCCTCAGGGCTCAGAGACGTCTTCTTCGCGTATGACAGTTGGAAAATTACCGAGGAGGCTAAGCAGGCTCTCTCGGCCGACGCCGAATGGATCAAAGCGAACCCAACCGCCTTGCTCAAGATCGAGGGGCACTGCGACGAGCGTGGCACCCAGGACTACAATCTCGTGTTGGGTGAGAAGCGTGCCAAGGCGGTTCGGAACTATCTTGCTGAGCTCGGCGTGGTAGCCAATCGGCTGACGGTCGTTTCCTTTGGAAAGGAACGGCCTTTCTGCAAGGAGCGTGATGAATCCTGCTATCAGCTGAATCGGCGTGGACACATCGTAGTCCGCTCGAAGTAGTGTCCGGACACTGATCTCGGCCGGCCGTTTGTCAGAACAGCGGCCTCTTGGACGGCACGGTCCTGTATGAAACACTCTCAGTGCCGCGTAGGGGGAAGAACATTCTAAGATGAAAACGGTTGGATCCATCAGACAGACGGAAGCTGTGGCGGTTCGTTTCTCGGCGATACGGTCACCGGTTTGCGTGCTGGTCTCTCTGCTACTATCAGGTTGCTTCGCGCAGCAGGCGGACCTGACGCAGGTCAAACATGATCTGGATCGAAAGATCACGAGGCTGGATCAACGTGAGAAGGAGATCGACCGGAAAGCGGACGAGGCGAATAGGCAAGTTGACAAGCTCAAGAAGGAAGCAGACCTGTTGGTGAATGAGACCCGTGCCAAACTGCGCCATGAGATCGCGGACCTGAGGGAAGACAGTCTTCCGAAGATCCAAGGCAGACTGGATGAGAGCAAGCACTCTGTCGACGAACTGGGGAAGCGACTTGACGATCGGATCGCCGGCTTGGATCAGAGTTCCCGGAAGCGCGACAGCGAGCTCAAAGCTGATCGAGATCGCCTGCAGGAAGAGCTTGGCAAGATGGCCCAGCGCTTGGACGCGGTGGCAGCCACCCTCGGCACCCTCGCCAAGACGCTGGACTCGCGCTTGGATGAGCATGACAAAGCGATTAGCGCGAGCGATGCCAGGACCGGCGCGGTGGAGAAAAAACTTGACGCGCAGCTGACGCAGTTCGGTAAATCGCTCGCGGACTTCAAGCAAGCGATGAACGGTCTGGGAGAAAAGCTGGTTCAGGAGGACCACAAGGTCGGCGAGTTGACGAACACGCTCACGCAACGCACCGGGGCGCTGACTGCCAAGCTTGACACGGAGACCAGGGCCATGTCCGGCCACCTTGACGAAGTGAACAAAAGTGTCGCTTCCGTCGCCAAAGCGCTGGAGACCTTGGGGGGGAAATTGCTGTCTCGCGTGGAGGAACAAGATCAGCGTCTTGACGAGATGGAAAAATCCAGGCAGACCGCCGATACGCGCGTCCCTGCCGGCTCCACGGTTCGGAGGGCGAAGGAAGCCGGTCGGTCTCCTCAGGAGCAACGGTCCGCCCCTCGTTCTGACCAACTGCGCGCGCGTGAATCAGCGATGCCGGCCACTGAATCGGCGGTTCCGACCTCGCATGAGGCCCTGGCGACTACCTCCGTCGACGCAGCCCCGGAAACGGACAGCGAATTGGCCTTGAGTGAAGCCAAGGTCGCCGCCAGTGAGGTGTACGAGCGCAACATGCAAAAATTCAAGCGAGGGGACTTGGATGGAGCACAGCAGGGGTTCTCTCGATTCCTCGTTCAATATGGGACCTCAGACCTCGCTCCCAACGCCCAGTACTGGCTTGGAGAATGCTACTACGGAAAGAAAGATTACAAGCGCGCTATCGACGCGTTTGAGCGTGTGGAGCTGGACTTTCCGACCAGCGACAAGGTTCCGGCCGCGATTCTGAAGCGAGGCTTTGCCTACCTGGCCCTGAATGATCGAAAACGGGCCTCGTCCCTGCTGAAGCAGGTGGTGGACACCTACCCCAGGAGTCAGGAAGCCAGCAAGGCGTTGGACAAGTTAGCGCAGCTCAAGAATCTGCGATAGATGCCATGGCTCACCCGTCCTCCAGGTCTCTTTCCCTTCTCGCTTCCCTGATCATCTTGGCGTTGGTCCATGACGGCTGCGCGAAGCACGCTGACTTCGTGGATATGCGGCAAGAGTTGCACGTCATGGCCAGATCGCAGGAGGAGGCCCAAAAACGAGAAAGGGACATCCAGCGCCGCCTGCAGGCTCTGGAAACGGCCAAGGAGTCAAGCCTGGACCGGCAACGGCTCGATGAGCTCGCCGCCCGGTTAAGAAGTCTGGAAGTCCGGATAGCTCGTACTGAAGACCTTCCACAATCCCAATCTGCCCCCTCTACGAAGCCGGACAGTCAATCAGGCGAACCTTCACGTCAGTCCAAACCGGCCAGACTGCCTTCTCCTTCAGAGCCGGTTCCTCCCCTTATCCCGGGCGTGCCGGGGATTACCCCGACCTCGGCCTTCAATCTGGCGTACAATGACTACCTGAACGGCCGGTACGATCTGGCCGTCACCGGGTTTCATCGATTTTTGAAGGATTTTCCCTCGACCACACTGGCTCCCAACGCGCATTACTGGCTGGGGGAGTCCTATTACAACCTGAAGGACTATGTGCGGGCGATGCAGTCCTTTGATCGGGTCGTGAAGGAGTATCCCGGCCACGAAAAGATCCCCTCGGCATTATTCAAGCTTGGATTATCGGCGGCGGAGACCGGGGATATCCCGAGGTCGCGTGAGTACTTGAAGCAGGTGATCGAGAAGTTCTCCACTTCCGAGGAAGCGAAGTTGGCGAAGAATAAATTGGCCGAGATACGATGATGCGTGTCCCTTCAGCCGCGCCCTGTCCTGAAGGGCACAGGGCGCATTCCCCGCTTCAGAGAACGAACAAATGAGTGTGGCCAGCAGCGTCGGAAGAATCCTGGTGCTGCCTGGAGACGTGGTCAGTCGGATTGCCGCGGGCGAGGTCGTGGAGCGGCCAGCCTCGGTGGTGAAGGAGCTGATCGACAACAGCCTAGATGCAGCCAGTACGACCATCGCCGTGGATGTGACGGATGGTGGGCGCGGGCTCATTAGGGTGGCCGATGACGGTGAGGGGATCAGCCGACCGGATGCCCCGCTGGCGTTCCAACGTCACGCGACGAGCAAGTTGCGTACGGATCGGGATCTGTTGTCGATTAGGACCATGGGGTTTCGCGGAGAAGCGCTGCCCAGCATCGCCTCCGTCTCGAAAGTTCGGCTTCTGACCGCATGCCGGTACGAGTCGGTGGGAACCCAACTGCTGGTTACGGGTGGCGCCATCGCCAAGATCGAAGAGGCTGCAGCTGCTCCCGGCACGCAAGTCGAGGTCAGGGATCTCTTCTTCAACACTCCGGCCCGCAAGAAGTTTCTCAAGACGACCGCGACCGAGTTCTCTCATATCAGCCAAGTGGTGCAGCAAGCCAGTCTGGCCTGGCCGCAGACGCAGTTTCGGCTCAGGCACAATGGACAGGACGTGCTCGAGTACGCTGCCGTGAAGTCCTATCGGGATCGTGCCCTGCAAGTCTACGGCGCGAGGTTCTTGGATCAGACCGTGGAGGCGCGGGGAGAACGCCCGGGGTATCGTCTGGAGGGCTTCACGATCAGTCCGCTTCACACGCGTGCCGCCCGAAGTCCGCAGGAGTTGTTTGTCAATCACCGGCCGGTCAAGAACGCGACGGTTCTGCATGCGATCTATGACGGCTACGGGTCATTCCTTGCGAAGGGGCGTCACCCCCAGTTCGTGTTCTTTCTTGAAGTGGACTCGGATCGCATTGACGTCAATGTCCACCCCATGAAACGAGAGGTCCGGTTTGTGGACCAGGAGCTGGTCCACCAGTTGGTACGGCAAGCTGTCGGCGAAGCGCTGAGCGGCAGTCATCAAGAGAGGCAATTGGACCAGTCTGCATCGAGCATCGCGTTGACCGGATGGCCCGGCTGGTCGACCGGATCAGCCGGAGTCGACAGCGAGGCGGTGGTGCGATCATCTAGTACAGCCGCGCGGGAGTCGGACTACCAGGGTCGTGATGGAAGCGCTGCGGGCTTGGCCGCTCAGGAGTCGATGCACACGTATCTGGTGGAGAGGGGACGTCACGTGACTCCCTTGGGACAGATCGGCGGGGTATTTCTGGTCGCGCAGGTGGGTTCGGAGTTGCAAGTGATTGACCAACATACCGCGCATGAACGAGTCTTGTTTGAGCGGCTGTGGCGGGCCTGGCTCAGCCATGCCATGCCGTCCCAGCCCTTGCTCATTCCCGAACCGATCGATCTCCCTCCCCACAGCGCCGTCCTGCTCCAGCGGCACTTATCGGACCTGGAGAACCTGGGTCTGACGATCGAGCCGTTCGGCTCTGCCTCGTTCGTCATTCGGGCAGTTCCGGCGCTCCTTGGCAACTTCGATTATGCGTCGCTGATCCAGGATTTGGTCGAGGAGCTTTCACAGTGGAACGCGGTCTCGTCGCTCGAAGCGCGCGTCCGACCGGTGCTGGCCTCCTTGGCCTGCCACGGGGCGGTTCGGGCCGGGCGCGCGTTGGAACTACTGGAGATCAAGACGTTGATCGAAGACTGGATCGGCGAGGGTCTGCCCATGACCTGTCCTCACGGGCGACGTGTTGCGCTTCGCCTTCCGGAGGATGAACTGGCGCGAATCTTCGGGAGAGCGTAAGGCATGAAGCGGATTACGCAGCGGCTCAAGCCGCTGGTCGTGCTGGTGGGGCCGACGGCGGTCGGGAAGAGTCAGGTCGCGATCCTGCTGGCGAAAGCGTTGGGAACCGCGGTCCTAACCGCTGACTCTCGTCAGGTCTATCGCGACATGGACATCGGCACCGATAAGCCGAAGCTGAGTGTACGGCAGGGGGTGCCGCATCACCTGATTGATCTCGTGGATCCGGATCAACCATTCAACGTCGGCATCTATCGCCGTCACGCGCTGGCCGAAATCGATCGGTTGCATCAGGAAGGGCTGGTTCCCTTAGTGGTGGGAGGAACGGGCCTCTATATCAGGGCGCTGCTCCGAGGATTATGGGAGGGCCCACCGGCGGATTGGAGCTACCGCGCTCAGCTAGCTGACGAAGCGCGTCTCAAGGGAGTCGCCCATCTCCACGACACGCTCGCGCTGATTGATCCTGAACTCGCCGGTCGGCTGCATCCGCATGATCTGGTGAAGATCACCCGAGCACTCGAAGTGCATCATCTCCTCGGTCGTCCCCTTTCCGATCTGCACCGAGCGCACGCATTCAGTGAGGCCCTGTTCTCGCCGCTGTTGATCGGCCTGACGAGGGAACGGGAAGCCTTGTATCGTCGGATCGAGGCCCGAGTTGACGAACAATTGGCCAAGGGGCTGGTCCGGGAAACGCAAGACCTGTTGGCGAAGGGATACGGACGTCATCTGGGTTCCATGAAAGGCCTTGGCTACCGGCAGATCGCCGGGTATCTGGCTGGGGACTATGAGTATGAGGAGGCGGTTCGGCGGCTGAAGCGGGACACCCGCCGCTTTGCCAAGCGTCAGATGACCTGGTTTCGCAAGGAGCCCGACATCACCTGGCTGACCGTCAGCGAGTCCGAATCTCCAGACCAGGTGGTTGCGCGCATCCTCGATCGTGTCGGCCGATTTCTGTCGCATCTTTCGACTGGTTCTGGTCATGATGTTCAGGGCTCGAAGGTGGCTGTGAGCACGTCTTTTGGTGGAGGTCGCTCCGTCGTCGGCTCCGCGGGGCGTGCGTAATCGTGGCCGGAGGAAAAGCACAGGCTGAGATCGGGATCATCGGCGGAAGCGGCCTGTATGACATGGAGGGCTTAGAGCGGGTCCGAGAGGTCCGCCCCAGTACGCCCTTCGGACGGCCCTCGGATGCCCTTGTCCTTGGCACAGTGGATGGCGTGCGGGTAGCGTTCCTGGCCCGACACGGTCGTGGACACCGAATCGGGCCGAGCGAGATTAACTACCGCGCCAATATCTATGCCTTGAAGTCGGTCGGGGTGACCCGCGTCGTGTCCGTGAGTGCAGTGGGGAGCATGAAGGAGACTGTCAGACCAGGTGAGGTTGTGTTGCCGGATCAGTTCGTCGATTTGACGAAACGGCGCATCGGGACTTTTTTCGAGCAGGGCATTGTCGCGCATGTGGCT
>JBOHOI010000173.1:0-6204 GCA_050731155.1 Nitrospiraceae bacterium
CCTTGAGGGTGGTCATGCCTATCTATTACGTCAGGGATTGTCTGAAGTGTCATGGGGAACCGAAAGGCGATCTTGACATTTCCGGGTACCCGAAGGAAGGAGCCCGCGAAGGGGACCTCGCCGGGGCTATTACCGTGACCGCTCCGCTGGATCTTCGCTGACCTCAGAGATTCGGTGCGACGAACACCAAGACCTTGAGGCGAGTGTTGATGTGGTTCACCACGCCGTGTTCCTCGCCAGCCGGCGCCATCGTTCCCTGCCCAGGGCCTAGGACTCGCTCTTCAGTCCCCACCCTAAATTTTCCCTGCCCTTCCAGCACCAGGTAGACCTTGTCCTGGTCGCCGTGCACATGTCCCTTCTGCTCCTGGCCCGGCTCGAAACAATAGACATCGCAAAAAAACCGCGGGGTCTGAAAGATATTGTTCTTCTTCATCTTCTCAGAGCTAAATTGATGATAATTCGAAAGATTCACAACCTTCATACGGGACGCTCCTTTGGTGCTGTCTGTTGCTCAGCCCTTCGCTTTTCGACCACCCGGATAATCGAGTCCACCGGGACCAGATGGCGCGACACACCCAAATCTTTGGGCGGGACACCCATCGCCAGTCCCAGCAACTGGGGTAGATGCAGGATGGGGAGATTCAGATGGGTCTTCACCGCTCGGCCTGCCCGATCCTGATAGATGTCCAGACTCATGTGACAGAGCGGGCAAGGGGTGACCATGAAGTCAGCCCCTTCGTCTTTGGCTTCCTTCATATTCGTCCCGGCCATCGCAACCGCGATCGCTTCCTTTTCGAGGATGATCGGAAAGCCGCAGCACTTGGTGCGCCCGGCATAGGCCACCGGCTCACCACCTACTGTTTTAATGACTTTCTCCAGCGAGGTGGGATTCTCCGGATCGTCAAACCCCAGGTCCCAGGAAGGCCGGAGTATATAGCAGCCGTAGAAGGGCGCGATCCGGAAGTCACTCATCGGGATGCGGACCTGCTCGCTGAGACGGTGAAGTCCTACCTCTCGCACAACGATCCAGAGGAGGTGTTTCACCTGGACCGTCCCTCGATAGACGATACCATCACGAGCCAGCACCTGGTTGATCCGCTCCAGCAAGCCAGGCTCGGTCTTCAGTCGTTTGTTCGCTGCCCCCATCACGCCCTGGCAGGTGCCGCAGATCGTCATCACGTCTAAGCCGAGTTGCTCGGCCTGCGCGAACGTCCGGGCATTCAGCGCTAATGCCACGTCGGGATCCGCTTCGCTGACGACGCCGGCCCCGCAACAAGAAGCGGCTGTCAACTCCACGACCTCGATGCCGAGCCGGCCGATGATCGCCATCGTAGACTGGTACAGTTCCGGAGTGGATCCTTTCGCCGCGCATCCGGGATACATTGCATACTTCAGAGTCATTCACGCCTCACATCCGCATCGGTTCCTTTTGAGCATTCTAACCTGTTTCGCATGCGAATCAACATAGTGATTGTGGCAGGATGGCAGTGTGCCAGCATGGAACGATGAAAAGACAGTTCCGGGATGTATGGACTAATTTGGTTTCTTCTGCGGAGCTACCTAGTATACAATTGCCCCTCGTTTTCGTCGTCCCACTGACCGCTCTAGGGCGCAGTTCTTTAGAGGAGCTCTTCATGGAGTCACGAACCAATCTGATCCAAGCACTCTCGGAGGCACGCGCCTGCACCGACGCGCAGTTTGCCATGGTCCGGCCCGACTCGCTGTACGAACGGCCCATCCCGGAACGCCATCGCATCATTTTCTATCTCGGGCATCTCGAAGCATTTGACTGGAATCTGATCGGTCAGCGCGGGTTCAGCTTGACCTCCTGCAGTCCTGAGTTCGACCAGCTGTTCGCGTTTGGGATCGATCCCCTGCCTGGACAGTTGCCGAGTGACCGGCCGTCAGACTGGCCACCGGCGGCCGAGGTGCAGCGGTATAACAAAGCGGTCCGTCAGGCGCTCGATGCTGTGCTGGAAGAAACAGCGCAGCAGTTCCTTCATGTCGCCCTTGAGCATCGGCTGATGCATGCCGAGACCTTCGCCTACATCCTTCATAATCTGTCGCGAGACCGGAAACCCGCCGGGCCGGTGAGTCCGCCCTATTCTGGTCCTGCACCTGCACATGCCATGATTGACATACCGGTCGGGACGGCGACTCTGGGCCGTGCACGGCGGGCAGGATTTGGGTGGGACAATGAATTCGACGTCCAGGTCGTCACCGTGCCGGGGTTCGCAATCAGCAAATACAAAGTCACCAATCAGCAATACCTCGAATTTGTGCGAGCCGGCGCCGATCCACCATTCTTCTGGGCCAAACGGGGCGATCAGTGGTTCTGGCGCACGATGGCAGGGGAAATTCCGCTGCCGCTCGACTGGCCGGTCTATGTGACCTACGAGCAGGCCCAGGCCTATGCCGCATGGGTAGGCAAGGCTTTGCCGACCGAGGCGCAGTTTCATCGCGCGGCCTACGGCACTTTCCAGGGGGACGAACGGCCGTACCCCTGGGGTGAGGAGCGCCCTGATGAGCGTCGGGGCAACTTTGGTTTGCATCGCTGGGATCCCATCCCCGTCACCGCGTCTCCGCTAGGAGACAGCACGTTCGGAGTCTCTCAACTGGTCGGCAATGGGTGGGAATGGACCGCGACGATCTTCCATTCATTTCCTGGGTTCGAACCGTTCTCTTTTTATCTCGGGTATTCGGCACCCTTCTTCGATGGTGCCCACTATGTGTTGAAGGGGGCCTCGCCGGGAACGGCGGCACGCCTGTTGCGCCGGTCGTTCCGCAACTGGTTCAGGACTCGATATCCTTATGTCTATGCCGGATTTCGGTGCGTTGAGAACTGACGGCCTGTCCGTGCGGGCCCAGGGGTTGCCAGCCAGCGCGCTGGAGATGTTTGCCCAGGCCGTCCGAGAAGGCCTGAGCAAACCCAATCAAAAGGAATTGCCTTCCATCTATCTGTACGATGAGATCGGCACGGCGCTCTTTGAAACGATCACGCTGTTGCCGGAGTATGGGCTCACTCGCGCGGACGAACGGCTCTTGCGACGGTATGCCCCGACCATCCTTGAATACCTGCTTCCACCGGTGGTCGTGGCCGAGCTTGGAAGTGGGAGCGGTGGCAAGACGCGTTGGATCTTGGAAGCCCTCGCGCGACGAGAACCGGTCGTCTATTATCCCATCGACATGTCTCCGTCGGCTCTAGCCAAGTGCGAGCGTACGCTGTCCAGTTTAGGCGCGGTCAGTGTCGTAGGGTTGGAGAAATCCTATCTAGATGGCCTGAGCGAAGTGGCCGCCCGTCGCCGGATGGGCGAGACGCTTCTGGTGCTGTTTCTGGGGAGCACGGTCGGCAACTTCGATCGTCCTGCGGCCGAGCGCTTCCTGCGCGAGATCCGGCAGCGGTTGTTGCCCGGCGATGCGCTGGTGCTTGGCACCGATCTGGAGAAGCCGGTGTCCGACCTCCTGCAAGCGTACGATGATCCTGCCGGTGTCACCGCCGCGTTCAACCTTAATCTGCTGGCCCGCATCAATCGCGAACTCGGAGGAGATTTCGTGCTGCGGAACTTCGCGCACGAGGCCCGATATCACGAAGACGAGCGTCGCATCGAGATGCACCTTCGCTCCAAGCAGAAGCAAACCGTGAAGATTCGGGCTGCGGACTTCACCTGCACGTTGCAAACAGACGAAACCATCTGGACCGAGGCCTGCCACAAATACGCGGTCGAAGAGATCTCCGGCATGGCTCGGCGTACGGGTTTTGTGTGCGAGGTGCAATGGGTGGACGGCGAATGGCCCTTTGCCGAGAACCTGTGGCTCGTCAGACCAGGCTCAAGCTCGACTCCGTGACTCCACTTGCGAGCCCATTAGTCTCCTTTCGAAGCGTCTCCTACCACTTCGGCCGGAAAGGCATCCTTCGTAACCTGTCGTTTGATGTGGAAGCAGGCGAGACTCTGGTCCTGCTTGGGCGCAGTGGTTCTGGCAAAACCACGGTCCTCAAGCTGGTGAACGGGTTGCTTCTGCCGAGCGAGGGGGAGGTGCTGGTGGAAGGGATGCCCACCACAGCGTGGGATCCCATCAGGCTGAGGCGTCGCATGGGGTATGTGATTCAGGAAGCAGGGCTGTTCCCGCATTTCACTGTCGCGGAGAATGTCGGTTTGGTGCCGCGATTGGAAGGCTGGCCGCAACAAGACATCAACCGGCGCGTCGCTGGATTGCTCACTCAGGTCGAGCTGCCCCCGACGGAGTTTGCCCACCGCTACCCAAGGGAGCTGTCTGGTGGCCAACGTCAGCGGATCGGCGTCGCCCGCGCCTTAGCGGCGGATCCTCCCTTGCTGCTGTTTGACGAGCCGTTCGGCGCGCTGGATCCGATCACCCGCGTGGAGCTGCAGGGCCAGTTCCTTGCTTTACGCCGGGACCTCGGCAAAACTGCGATCTTCGTGACGCACGACGTGCGGGAGGCGCTGCTCCTCGCCACGCGCGTCGGCCTGGTGCACGAGGGGCGCTTGGAAGTCCTGACCACCCCCTCGGAATTTCTGCGGGCGCAGGGTGACGAGGTGCGAGCCTTTCTCTCTTGTCTCGATGACAAGGGTGACATCTGATGCAGCCGGGCTTGATGAGTGAGTTGCTGGAGTTAACCCTGGAACATGTGGGGCTTGTCTCGGTGGCCATGGCCATCGCGACGGCGACGGCTATTCCTGCCGGCATCCTACTCACCAGGCGCGAAGCACTCCGTTGGTGGGTGTTGGGTTTTGCTAATATCATGCAGACCGTGCCGAGCCTGGCCCTCTTCGGGTTTTTGATTCCTCTTCCATTCATCGGCGGGATCGGAAAACACACAGCGGTTCTCGCGCTGGTGCTCTATGCCCTCTTGCCCATCTTGCAGAATACCTTGGCAGGCATTCTTGGTGTGGATCGAGCGGTCCGCGAGTCGGCCATTGCCATGGGTATGACCGGACGCCAACTCCTCTGGCTGGTGGAACTGCCACTCGCGGCGAGGACGATTCTGGCCGGCGTGCGAGTTGCGACTGTGATTACGATTGGGACGGCCACGATCGCAGCGGCCATCGGCGGGGGCGGCTTGGGCGTGTTTATCTTCCGTGGGCTGGCCTCCGTAGATACGACGCAGATCCTGGCCGGGGCAGCGCCGGCCGCGCTGATCGCCTTGGCGGCCGACAAAGGATTGTCATGGGTCGAGCAAAAGTTCTGGCCTGGGTGAATACGGCTGTCGTCGTGGCCGCGTCGGCCACGATGGTAGCCGTCGGTTGGTTCATCGGCTGTTCCGGAGAACGCCCGATCACGGTGGGATCCAAGAACTTCACGGAGCAGGTGATTCTGGGCGAGATCGTGGCCCAACACCTGGAACAGCGGCTGGGCCAAAAGGTGGTGCGTAAGCTCTATCTCGGCGGCACCCTGCTTGCCCACCAGGCCTTAGTCAATGGAGACATTGACCTCTATCCGGAGTATAGCGGGACCGCACTCACCGCAGTCTTGAAGTTGCCGCCCTCCTCCGACCCGGCCACCGTGTTCGCCACAGTGAAGGCCGAGTATCAGGCGCGCCTTCACCTTCAATGGTTGGACCCCTTGGGATTCAACAATACCTTTGCCATGGTCATTCGCGGAGAGGATGCACGCCGCAACCGGATCGAAACGCTCAGCGAAGCGGCCAAATATGCGCAGGGCTGGCGACTGGGTGTGGGCTACGAGTTCCAGCAGCGGCCGGATGGGCTGGAGGGGCTGCTGAAAGCCTACGGCCTGCCTCTGAAGGGGTCAGCCAAAACCATGGACCTCGGCTTGTTGTATAAAGCGCTCGACCAGAAACAGGTGGACATGGTCGCCGCCAATGCGACCGATGGCCAACTGTCGGTTTTGGATGTCACCGTCCTCCGCGACGACAAGAGCTATTTCCCGCCCTACCAAGCTGCTCTGGTTGTGCGGAACGAGACGTTGAAGGCTCATCCGCCCCTGGGGCAGATGCTCAACGAACTCGCGGGGAGATTTTCGGATGAAACGATGCGTCGGCTGAACTATCAGGTGGACGGTGAACATCGTTCCGTGCGCGAAGTCGCCCAGAGCTTTCTCAAAAGCAGCGAGCTCCTCCCCTAATCACGATATGGCCCGCGTTGCATTTGAATTGCCGCGCAGGAGTCGCTTGCCTGGCTTGTGGACGAGATTTACTGGAGGCGAGAGAGCGCCCGCTTGTAGGAC
>JBOHOI010000174.1:0-6176 GCA_050731155.1 Nitrospiraceae bacterium
TGATGTCGGTGAGCACGCTCATCCAGAACTTCGCGCCTTCTCCGCCAGTCCCGGCCCAGAGGCCCAGGATGTCCTTCTCGCCCGCGAGGGTGACCCCGATGGCGGCGTAGACGGGCCGGTTGGCGACCTGCCCGTCCCTGACCTTGACCACGATCGCGTCGATGAAGATCGCGGCGTAGACCTCGTCCAGTGGCCGGTTCTGCCACGCCGCCATCTCCTCAAGCACCCTGTCCGTGATCCGCGAGACCGTTTCTTTGGACACTGAAGCGCCGTAGATCTCGGCGAAATGCGCGCTGATCTCCCCGGTCGTCAGCCCCTTGGCGTAGAGCGAGAGAACCATCTCATCGACGCCGGACAAACGCCGCTGACGCTTGGCGACGATCTTCGGTTCGAACGTGCCGTCCCGGTCACGCGGAACGTCGATCTGCACCGGCCCCGTCGTCTCCGTCAGCACTGTCTTGGGCCGGGTGCCGTTGCGCGAGTTCGCGGTGTCCTTGGCCGCGGCATCGTGCCTTTCATAACCCAGATGCTCGGTCAGTTCCTCGTCCAGGGCGGTCTCGATGACCGTCTTGGTCAGCTGCTTTAGTAGCCCGTCCGGGCCCGTCAGGGACAGGCCCTGCTCCTTGGCCATCCTCACCAGCTCGCGGGCAGCGTCCGCCTCGGATTTCTCACTCAGATTTTCAACGGTCTTGTTACTCGGCACAGCCTCAAGTGTCGCGGCCATATCGGGCTCCTCCCCGCCAGGCTCACCGCCCGGCGTGTCGAGCCGGATACACCGTTATTTCCACAGTCCCCAGTTTTGGCCACAGCCAGTCGTGTGCCTGGTTGGAGAAGCCAGGAAACCAGTGTGTGAGTGCTTTTCGGGCTTTTGAAAACCCGTGATTTGATGCCACAGCCGGCCGCAATGGCCGCTAGGTTCGCACCGGTGCCGGTGGCACTCGCTTGCCCACCGGTGGAGCCGTACTGTTCATTGTCCAAAATTAGTACCGATAGATTTGGCGGGCCGTATCGTGCCGTAGTAGTCAGCGTACCCAAATTCATCAAGCATCCTCCGTCTCCCTCGACTGCGATGACTGGGAGTTCTGTGGAAAGTGCTATGCCCAAGGCAACGGGGATGACCATTCCCATTGCCCCGATCAGGTACAGATTCCGGTCTGATTCGGCTACTTCGTAGAGCTCGTTGGACGTGTCGCCTAATTGGGCAACGATTATGCCATTCGGGCAGCGTCTTCGGAGTGCCACCAATAATGTTCTCCTATCAAGCATTTTGGGCTCCGTCGAACAAGATGAAGTGGGGTTGCCCAGCTTCCTCAGCCTGCTCCTTTGCTCGGAGTGTTGCGGCAGCAACTTCGCCGAGATGCCTTATGGTTTCGTGGCTTAGCGATAGGGCGTCGAGCATCGATTCGGTCGCGCGGCCAACCGGTATTTGCGTGGCGTTGAGCTCGTCTGCGCTCCCGCGCAGGGTAACCATGAGACACAAGGGGATGTTGTAGGCAAGGGCTAGGGATCCGATGGTATTGAGGTTTTCTCATCGGGTTCCTCGTTGTAGGTGGAGGAGGACGATGGCCGCGGCGGTGATTTCGGTGATTCTTTCCGGGCTCAGCGTGACGTGCCGGAGTGCTTTCCATGTGGTCTTGAGCAAGGCGTTCGCTCGTTCTGCTGGTGCGCGCAGGATGCTGATGAGCCGGTTCCTGGCCCGGGTATCCGTGTCGAGGTTCTTTCCCTTGACGGGGACCTCGATTCCTGCGCCGGCACCGGTGTAGCCCTTGTCGGTCAATGTCCTTAGCCCCTTTGCTGCTGCGGCATTCAGCGCCGGGAGGGCGTGCTCCCGGGCGGCGGTGATGTCGTGTGTGGAGCCCGGGGAAACGGGAGACACCCAGACCGGATAACCGCTCGGGTCCGTGAGGACCTGCACGTTACCTCCGTGGTGTTTGTGCTTGCCGGAGTACCAAGCATCATGCCCGCCCTGTCCGGGGATCGCGCAGCGGCTGGTCTCGATCAGGGTCCCGTCCAGACACACGTATTCCCACCCCGCGGCCAGGCCTTCGTCCAGGACCTCATGAAGGCCTGGCTGACGGGTGGAGATCACCTCAAGTGCTTCGTGGAGGTACCGGTAGGCGGTTGCGATACTGATCCCGGAATCCCGGGCCAGGGCCCTGAGGGAGGTGTTCTCTTTCAGCCATCGCAGAGCCAGTACCGCCTGTTCCCTGGCTGTCGCTGCCCGTTGCCACGGCCGGGCATCGTGGGCGGCGCGATGAGCTTGCAGCCAGGCCGTTACGGTCCTCAGGGTGGTGGCGGGCACGTCGAGAGTGGCACGATAGGAGATCACGCGGGGTTCCTGCTTCGGGTTATCAGAATTCTTGGTCGAAAACTGATTCTTAAACAGCGAGCCCCGCGTGCCCCGCCGGACACGCCCATGGCCCCGCAATCACGCGCAAGCCACCGCCCTGGCTCTCACCCCCGATGAGAAAACCTCATTGAACGAATTGGCCAGGCCCGAGTTTTGGAAGGCCACTAAAGGGCTGGCTCCGGCTAAATGCAGCCCGGCCGCTATGGCGACGGCTTCTTCCTCACGTGCTGCGTAGATAGTTTGCGTCTCGGCCCCTGCAAGGGCAGTAGTGGTGAGAATGGAGCAGGGCACAAGCACGAGGTGTGAGAATTCGCGTGGAATGGTTTCACGACGCGTGGTTAGTTCCATGTCACCGACAGTTGCGTGGCCAGATGTTCGCCGGCCGTTTGCAGAGCGGACTCGAACTTAACGAGAGGTATCCGTGATTCCGGGTAAGTGCCATCGAAGATAAGTGTTCCTTTGTCTTTTCGGGCATCTACTCTCCCGACAAGCTCGTCGTTGTCCAGCAGTGCCAGGACGTAATGCCCGTATTGGCGCTTCGATGCGGGCTTGTAGGCTTCAAATATGTAGTCAAAACCGAAGATCCTGCGAAGCCGGTTTCGGTCACGGATCAGATTATCGAACGGCCCCAATAAGCGGGTCTGAGGTGCTGTGGACTCTTGAAGGTTCAGCGAGTCTGCCGATAGCCAGGCTGGCTCTTGCCAGCCTTCGACGGTTAGCCGCTCGTGCCCGGAAAGAGCTAATCCCGTTTGCGCGTCCTCGATGCGAACGTGGTAATGGGTGGCAAGATCAGTCGGAGTGACGATACCTAGGGACTCAACAGCACGCCGAGCGAAGCCTGCCAAGATCTCCTCCCGGTCCAGCTTCAGGTTCAAATGTGCCGCGGGGATGGTCCTGGACGGGAGGTTGAAGACGCGCCGTCCGAGCCTTCTCTCAGTGACGGCGAGATCGCCTCTCCATACAAGGTGCTCGGCTGCCCGCTTGTGGGGAGACCAGTTCCATCCGGAGGTTGGCGGCGATGAGCCCTCAATTTGCCTAAGCGTCAGACCAGTCGGGGAGTCAGCGACCAGAGTCAGCACTTGTTCCATGAAGAGCGCTTCAGGTGTGTCTTCCCGTTTGGCTGCAGCAACCCGTTTGAGCCTAAAGAGAGGCCAGGCTTCCACCGGTATCAAGCATGCGGCATGAGTATATGTTTCAAAAGCGACAGCGGCTGGCTGCGTCCAAAGACCGTTGTCCACGTCCTCAGGCAGGTGGCCGCGCGATCGGGCCAGGACGCTGAGCCTGTGAGCTTTCTCCACTCTCGCAAGAGGGTCAAGCTGCAGCAGACCCAGTTTTGCCAGGACGTCCTGCGGAGCTTGATCGTCGTTTTCGAAGCCTTGGGCGTGGACGACTATGCGCCGTGCCATGGCTGCGGTTAAATCGGCGCTCACACTGGTTCCTTAGTGGGTGAGGGCAGCTTTTGGGCAGCCCGAGTGGGTGGGTCCAGATTGGCTCGGCTTAGCAGTTGAACCAGCCCATAGGCAGCTGCCAAGACAGCGCTGATTCCAAGGAGCAATCCTAGGGTGGGGAGGCTGTCTGCCCCATGTGCCAGCAGTCCCGCTGCCGCGATGCCGATGGAGTATCCGACGTCGTTTCCTACAGGTACCCAGGTGTTAGCTTCGTGCTGCATCCCTTTCGGGAGGTCCTGGTCCATCATCAGATAGGCATTGATATAAAGAGGCGTCACCGCCAGCCCTGAAAAGATCAAAGTAACTGCGATTACCCACAAGTCAGTCGAAAATAGGGTCGTCACTAGTGGGCATGCGAACAGCAGCAGCAGCGCTGCGTGTCGGTTTCGAAGCGTGGTCTTCAGCTTCAGCGCCGCATATGCGAATGCTCCGATGATGCCTCCGAGGCTGATGGCGCCGAACGCAAAACCGGACAGTGCAAGATCTCCTTGGGCTTGGCTAGCCATCGGGATCAGGACGCCAAGGACTCCAAGGGCGACTCCCATCAACATCAGCGGTGCGACAATGCGTTGAAGGGGAGGCAAGATGATCGGGCCAAGCAGCGTCCTGGCCCACTGCTTGGAGGCGCGTTTGCCGATGTCTGCCGTCGATTCGCCGGGATCCGGCGGCGGTAGTGGCTTTTTCAATGCCGCTCTAAAGTTTGGAAGGACGAAGATGATGGCTGAGCCTAGGAGCACCAAGGCAGTTATGAGATAGAAGGCTTCTTTATGACCTGTTAACAGGGCCAGGGTTGAAGCCAGGACAGGGCCGATAAGGAAGCCGGCCTCTTCGATGATGGAGTCGCTGGCGTGGAGACGTTTTGTATCCTGCTCATCCGCTGCAATGTCCCTCCACATAACGCGCACCACAGAATCTATGGCTGGAGCCACGACGGCTCCGACGGCGCAGGCCACGAGAGCAAAAATCAAGGGGATGGAGGGCGCCAAGGACAAGAATACGAAGCCAATCAGTGCGAGCCCGGACAGGATTGTCTGGGGAATCACAGTCCTCGCCCTGCCGAATCGGTCTATGAGTCTGGCCCTGAGGGGAGCGGTAAATGTATAAGCGACTACTCGAATACCCTGGACCAGAGCCGCTTCGCCGATACTCCGTACACCGGCAATGGCAATGAACATTGCCACTGGAAACGCTGCGCCGGATGCGCGTCTCAGAATGAGCACACCCAAAAGGGCCAACGTCTGCGGATTCAGCGTGGTGCCATATGAGGCTTTCACTGCTCCTCCACCAACCCTGCCTGAAGTGTTTCTCTATGCATCAAAACGATTCGGGCTATCGGTTGACCACGCACAACCCTGTTGTGTGAGGGTTCGAAGGCCAAACTGAATCCGGTTTCATCCCACGTACGGTTGACCTGCTTGGACGTAAGCACGCCCGTAGGGATGTCTGGACCCTGCCCCGAGTCCAAGCCGAACACCATCAGAAAGTACTCCTCGGGAATCCGCAGCGACCACCCAAGCCGCCACTCCACCGTGCCGTCACCATTGGGAAGAAACATTGCTTCCCACGAATCGGATAAGCCCCGGAATTGGTAGGACCGCAACCAGTGATTTTTCGGCGCCGCGATGTACCCCGAATCACGACGCCAGAACTCTGTGACGCCGGCAATGGCCGAGATGTCCTTAGGTTCCACCTCCGCGGAAAACTGCATATCCTGCACGGGGCTGAGGTCAATCGTGACGGGTGAGTGGAGGGTCCACCCCACTTCCTGCCCCAATACCCAAGGCGGACATGCCTCCCGAAACCGAAATGATCGGTGGTATCGGAAATGGTTGGCCAGATGCTCTGACTCTTCCCTTGCCAACCGTCGATCGACTTTTGTCTTTTGAGGAAGAAGTGACCAGGGATGGATCTTCTTGACGCTCACCGAAACCGGCAAAGTGTACCTTTCTGCTCTCGCGTGGATCAGGGGCGGAGCCATCTCAGGCCCCGCCCCTAATCCGGACGTTCTCTAAGCCAGCGAAGCGCCGGTTCCGGACGTCGTCGTGGAAGCCTTCACCTTGGCTACGTCAATGATGGACACGCTGCAGGGCCCATATCCGACTTCGACAGAGCTGTATTCGAATTCGCCCTCCTCGCGGTCCAAGGGAGCAGATGAAAGGTCCACGACCGTTAGCTGGTTAGGCCCCAAGTCTAGGCTCTTCATGATCATCGGAAGTGTTGTTCGGTTAAAGTTTGTGACGTACAAGGTGTCATCTTCAGGATCAACCGCAAGCCCCCGGGGGCCGGGGCCAACGGGAATCCGCCTCGTGATCGTCATGGAAGCAAGTTCGATAACGACGACCTCCGACACCGTTTCAACTGATACCAGGGCATAGAGA
>JBOHOI010000175.1:0-6134 GCA_050731155.1 Nitrospiraceae bacterium
CACCGGCGCGTAGCCCGACGCGGGGGAGCGCAGTAGGGAACATCGTGTGGCAGAGCAGGATCATTGGGACCGGTTCGTATCTTCCCGTGCGGGCGGTCAGCAATGACGACCTGAGTCCATGGCTCCGTCTGGATTCGGACGCAATCGTCCGGCGCACCGGGATCCGATTCCGTCACTGGGCCACTGATGAGCAAGCCAGTTCCCATCTGGCCGAACAGGCCGCTCGTCGTGCCTGTGAAGCAGGAGGATTTGCTCCCTCCTCGGTGGATGCCATCCTGGTCTCGACGACCTCTCCGGACATGACGTTCCCTTCCACCGCGTGCCTTCTGCAACGGAGCCTGGGGGCGAGGGGTTCCGCCGCCTTTGATCTGGCCGCCTCCTGCTCAGGGTTTCTGTATGGTCTGTCGATGGCGGATCGCTTCATCCGGAGCGGACAGTTCCACCGCTGCTTGGTCGTGGCGACTGAAGTCAAGTCGAGGTTCCTTGACCTTCAGGACGAGGCGACCGCGATCTTGTTCGGGGATGGGGCCGGAGCAGCGCTCATGGTTGGAGATCAGGTTGGGGAGCAAGAACGGCGCGGGATCATGGGCATTCGCCTGTACGCGGACGGAGCACGTCATCGGCTGATCCAGATGCCGGCCGGCGGGTCCCGGCAGCCGGCTAGTCTGCAGACAGTACGTGACCGGAGCCATACCATTCGCATACAGGGAGGGCCTCTCTTTCGCATCGCGGTCAAGCGGCTAGCTGAGGCCGTGCTGGAGATCCTCAAAGAATTCGGCGTTGGCATTCATGATCTCGGTCAGGCGATCTTTCACCAGGCCAATGGCCGGCTCTTGACCGCGCTTGGCAACCGGCTTGGGCTCCCTCCTGGAAAAATCTACTCGGTGGTCGAACGGCTTGGCAACACCTCTTCGGCCTCTCTCCCCATCGCGCTGGATGAGGCGGTCCGCAGCGGGCGCATCTCTCCGGGCGATTTGGTCCTGCTCGGTACGTTCGGTGGAGGACTCACGTGGGCGACTGGACTGGTTCGGTGGTAGAAGGAAGTTAGGGGTAGATTCTGAGGTATGACCGAAGAACGTACAGCTTAACACTCAGAAACTCAAAGCTGGAGTGACGATGTTTGGCTTAATCCCAAAAGAGGAAGCGTTCTTCGACCTGTTCCGGAAGGCTGCTCACAATATGATGGAAGGCAGCCGGATGCTCAAGGACATGATGGAGGACTTTCGGAATCCCGTGGAGCAGGCCCGCCGCATCAAGGACATCGAGCATATTGGAGATGGGATCACCCACGAGATCGCGCGGAGACTGAACCAGACCTTTATCACGCCGATCGACCGGGAAGACATTCACGGATTGGCCAGCGCATTGGATGATGTGTTGGATCTGGTCGAGGCGGTGGCCGACCGGTTCGTGGTGTTCAAGGTGGACAAACCGACTGAGACTGCGATCAAGCTGGCCAATATTCTGTATCAGGCGGCGGTCGCGGTGGGGGCCGGCATTGATCAACTGGGGAAGCCCCATGCAAACCTGAACGAATATTGCGTGCGGGTCAATAGTCTTGAAAACGAAGCGGACCGCGTGACAAGGGACGCGATCTCCTCCCTGTTTGAGCAACAACAGGACCCGATCGCCGTGATCAAGTGGAAAGAGATCTACGAAAATTTCGAGGAAGGGACAGATCGCTGCGAGGACGTGGCGAACATCCTTGAGCGCATTGCGCTCAAACACATCTGAGGAGAGTGATGCGTGATGGGTCATGAGTGATCGGTGTGAAGACACGTCCCTCGTCCCTCGTCACGCATAACTCATCACCCATTACTCATCACTCATCACGGTTCATAAAGGTTGCCTGATCTGAGCGGCATGCTCCTGCTGGTGGTGGCGCTCGCGCTGCTGTTCGACTTCTCGAATGGTTGGCATGACAGCGCAAATGCGATCGCCACCGTGGTCTCGACGCGGGTCTTGAGCCCGCTGGTCGCGGTCCTGATGGCCGGCCTGATGAACGTGGCCGGCGCGTTCATGTCCACGGCTGTGGCCAAGATGGTCGGCTCCGGCATCGTGGATCCCGGTGCCGTGTCGCAGGGGGTGGTGGCCTCCGCCTTGGGAGGAGCGATCCTGTGGAACCTCTGCACACTTCTGCTGGGTTTGCCCACCAGCTCATCCCATGCGCTGATCGGAGGATTGGTGGGAGCCGGGTGGGTTCACGGTGGCTGGGCTGTGGTCAAGTTCTCCGGGTTGCGTTCGGTGCTCGAGGCCATGGTCCTCTCGCCGCTGTTCGGGTTCCTGATCGGCCTGGTGCTGATGGTGTTGATCAGTTGGGTGTTCTTCCGAACGTCGCGGAGCGTTGCCACGCGCCTGTTCAGCCGTCTGCAGCTCGTCTCAGCCGGTTTCATGGCCTATAGCCACGGGGCGAACGATGCCCAGAAGGCCATGGGGATCATCACGCTGGCCCTGCTCTCGGCAGGGCAGATCACCAGCGCAGAGGTGCCGACCTGGGTGATCGTGGCCTGCGCCATTGCGATGGGACTTGGCACTGCAGCAGGAGGCTGGAAGATCGTTCGAACGTTGGGAATGCGAATCGTGAAGCTGGAGCCGGTGCACGGCTTTGCAGCCGAGACAGGAGCGGCGATGGTGCTGTTGGCGACGGCGCACATCGGGCTGCCGGTCAGCACGACTCACACCATCACGTCGTCGGTCATGGGCGTGGGGGCGACCAAGCGACTGTCTGCGGTTCGATGGGGAGTGACTGCCAGGATTCTCTACGCCTGGATCTTCACGCTCCCGGGTTCAGCCCTCTTGGCGACGCTCATTTATGTGGGGCTAACCAAGTTGAGTTGAACGTCGGTGGGCACATCCTTTGAGGTTGGCAACCTGACCACGAAGCGGCTCCCCACCGGGTGGTTTCCCTCCACCCAAATCTGTCCCCCGTGCGCCTCAACGATGTGTTTGACGATAGATAAGCCGAGACCGGTTCCCCCCAACTCGCGCGACCGCGCTTTGTCCACCCGATAAAACCGTTCAAACACGCGGGGCCGGTCGGCTTCAGGGATCCCCAGGCCTGTGTCGGTCACGCTGAGTTCCACCATGTCAAGGGGGGAATCCTTCGCCGGTTGACCGGCGATATGAATCGAGCCCTTGGGCGGGGTATATTTCACGGCATTGTCCAGCAGGTTCGTCAGCACCTGGACAAGCTGCTCCTCGTCGCCGGCCGCGGGCGGGAGGTCGGGAGAGATCGCGACCGTGACGGCATGGCCCTTTTTGTCCGCTAAGGGCTTGATCAGGGATAAGGTGCGGTCCACCACGGCGCTGAGGTCAACCGGGTCCCGTTTGAACGAGACCTGGCCGGACTCGATCCGTGAGAGCTGGAGCAGGTCCTCCAGGATCAGATTGAGGCGATCGCTCTGTTTCAGGATGATGTCCAGGAAGCGGCCGGTCTGGTCCGGATCATCTTTGGCGCCGTCCAGCAATGCCTCGACGTACCCTTTGATCGAGGTGAGCGGGGTACGCAGTTCGTGGGACACGTTGGCGACGAAGTCTTTCCGCACCTTTTCCAGCCGTCGCAGCGCCGTGATGTCGTGAAACACCAAGACGGCGCAAGCCTCGTTTTCGCGCTGGCCGCCGGCCACGGAGGCTTCCACTCTGAAGGTACGACCGCTCAGCGCCATCGTGATCTCGCCGCTCAGATTTTGCCGGCTCTCCAAGGCCCGCGTGGCCAGCTCGTTGAGGTCGTGGTGCCGGATCACCTCCCAGTGCGCTCGGCCTCGGGCCTCGCTCCCCCGCACCATGAACATCCGCTCGAGTGCCGGGTTCACCTGGAGGACTGTGCCGCGACAGTCCAGAACCATGACGCCTTCCACCATGGAGGCCAGCATGGCCAGCAACTGCGTACGGTCCTCAGACACCTCGCGAATCTTCGACTCAAGCTGGTCCGCCATCTGGTTCAGGGTTTCGGCCAGCACACCCACCTCGTCGCGGGCCGTCGTGGAGATGCGGTGCCCCAGCGTCCCGCCAGCGAGCTTGCGGGCTACGGCGGCCATGTCGGAAAGGGGCCGAGTGAGCCCTCTGGCCAGCAAGATACTCAGAACCACTGACACGGCGAAGGCCACCCCGAACGCAATGGCGAGTGCACGTTTGAGATCATGGACCCTGGCCTCAATGGTGGTCATCGGCAGCGCCAGCCGCACGATGCCTTTGGGTGCGCCTGATGGACCGATGGGCACTGCCAGGTAGAACATTCGCGTGCCCGTAGTCTGGCTCAGCCTGATGGCGGTCCCTCGTCCCGTCGCCAGGGCCTGTACGACTTCAGGGCGGCTGCTGTGATTCTCGAGTTGAGACACCGTTTCGTTTGGCGTCTCGCTGTCCCCCAGGACTGTCCCCTCAGGGCCGATCACCGTGACTCTGGCATGGGCGTGGCGGCTCACCTCTCGCGCCATCATCTGGAGCTCCTGAGCAGGGGCGTGCCGGTCTGGCTTGTGAAGGAGCGGTTCTAACGAGATCGTGGCTAGGCCGGTCCGCGTCTCCAAGGACTCGGTCAGGCGGGCGAGCTCGAATTGCTCAATCGAGTGGAGCGCAAGCCATCCGGCCACGGCCAATCCCAACGTGACTGCCAAGAGGGTGCCGATGGCGACTTTCCACCGGATGGGGAGGTTCATGAGGGAGCGTCGTGTTCTTTCAGTTTGTAGCCGAGTGACTTGACCGAGACGATTGCCTCGTTCAACAGGGGAATCTTTTGCTTGAGCCGACGGACATGCACGTCAACCGTGCGGGTGGTTCCGTAATAGTCGTATCCCCACACGGAGTTGAGCAGGACATCGCGAGTCATCACGCGACCAGGGTTCTGCAGGAGATGCTCCAGTAAGCCGAATTCCTTGGCGGTGAGCGACACGTCTCGCCCGTTCACTTTGACCTCATGGCGCATCAGGTCCATCACCATCGTTCCATAGCTATAGCGAGCCGGCTCTTCGTCCTGCTTGCGTTCCAGTCTGCGGAACAGCGCCTTGACCCGGGCCACCAGCGCCTTGGGACTGAAGGGTTTGGTGACATAGTCGTCCGCGCCCAACTCCAAGCCGATGATCGTGTCCGACTCTTCCGCTTTGGCTGTGAGCATGATCATCGGAATCCTGGCGGTCTCGCGGTCGCCCCGAATCTTCTTGCAGACCTCGATGCCGTCCATTTCGGGCAGCATCAGATCCAGGATGAGCAGGTCAGGGTGCTCGGTCTTCATCTGCTTGAGCCCTTCCAGGCCTGTTGTGGCCGTGCAGGTTCGGTAGCCCTCTTTTCCCAAGTACAACTTGACCAGTTCAAGGATGTCTTTCTCATCCTCAACGATCAGGATTTTCTTGCCGGCTGCGGTTGCCATCAAGAATGACAGCGTAAAGGGAAGGAAGAAGGGTGTCAAGGGCGTGTCGATAGGAATGGGGCGGCCGAGCTGACCTCCGTGCTCGCGCAGCGCGCACACCTCCGGCGTTATTCGTCGTTCGTGAAGCGGTTTTCGCACCTCGCACCTCGTGAAGCGTATCTCGTTCCGGAATTCGGACGCTTCACGCTTCACAAGCGACGAGCGACGCAACCTGGGCTCGCTTCACGGGACTCAATGGCGATGCGCGCAGTAGAGGTCAGTCCCGGCCACCCCGGATGCTCAATAATGTCTCGCACCTTGACAGAAAGGGAGGAATCAACGAGAAGAAAAAGCGGGGCGAAGACGCCTTGGCTGACGAAGGATAGTGAAGTGCGGCATGGGCTCGTCGTTCCCGCACCTCTCGCGGCATCCCTTCCACGGCAGTCCGGAGCGGAAGCCTTCTGGAATTCCCGCGGCCGCGATCTGATGATCGCGGTGCCTTGGTCAGTTCCAGCTTTCCTTCTCCGGATGCCGGGCGGGACCCAGCCGCTTCGGCAAAGTCAGCTCTAAGCCCCTGCCGCACTTCTGTAGCGCATTCCTTCCATCCGAGGCGCTCTTGAGGATTAGGGGGAGGTAAGAGGAGCAAGAAGAATGGAATGGGAGGACCGGGCTGACCTCCGTGCTCGCGCAGCGCGCACACCTCCGGCGTTATTCGTCGTTCGTGAAGCGGTTTTCGCACCTCGCACCTCGTGAAGCGTATCTCGTTCCGGAATTCGGACGCTTCACGCTTCACAAG
>JBOHOI010000176.1:0-6104 GCA_050731155.1 Nitrospiraceae bacterium
CCCGATAACAAGACTGCCCAAAAGAGGATGGCTGGAGAAAGGGCCACGGACACAGTGGCGGCCTTGACGCCCGTAGTCGTTGTCGTAAATTCGCCGCCATCGACCACGAGGGCGTTTGGATACAGATTGGTATCACTGGTCGCCTGATAGATGCCGGCCCTAGCTACAGAGCCCGCACCCCCGGCCGTCGTCACGTTGAAAGCAATCCTGTCCAATGTCCCACCCCGGGGAGAGAAGAGCGGCACGGCGTGTAGCTGACCGATTGCAAGGCTGGAGCCTGCAAAGCCCAACTCCCCAGCCGAAGTGAGCAACCCAGCTGCGTACCAACGTTCACCAAGCCCTCCTGCCGTTCCGACGTTGCGAATTCCGTAAACATCCCGCCCGAGGGCCAACTCGTTGTCACGCACGTGCGTATTCAGATTGGCGGCGGTAACTAGTTCTCCGACGCTCCAGGTCTTCGGATTAGTCCAAGCCATCGCTCACCTCGAAAGGATCGTTGACGTATCCAGGATGCTATAGACAGCATCATCAAGGATCCAGCGTGTCTCATTGCTGGCCGGTGTGAGAAGCAACATCGTGCGCCATTCATTCGGCACCCATGAATGCTGGACGCCTTCGAGGAACGAGTCCTGCGAGATCAGGCTGGAGCCCCGCGGTGTCTTGGCAGCCAACACGCGGTCGCGGAGCTCGCGGTCCAGCACTTGATCCCAGCGCTGATGCTTCATGGCATTGTCGGCCAGGCTCTCGATGCGGAGCGCCGGTTCGTCGTAGATCTGTACCAGTTCGGCGGCGAAATCCGCCACGTCGTTGTCGTTCACCATCGGCAGACCAGACTCAGAGAATGACCGCCGCCCGTACTTAGTCTGCGACGCGCTCGAGGTGGCAACCTGCTCGACACCACCGGTCCGAGTCAGTCGCGCGTCGTTGATGATCAGCTCGTCGGTGAAGTTGAGCACGATGTCTCGGTAGTTCATCCCTGAACCGTCATCGGTCCAGGTCCGGCCGTTGAAGTCGGGGGTCGGCACGAAGCCGCGTTGCTTGAACGTGACCTTGCCATCGCGAGACATGAACAGCCGACCGCCCTCGACATGCTCCACACTCTGTAGGTGCTCCAGTGCCGAGGTGTTCGCTAGCGTCACTGCCGGGACGGTGGTCTGGCCCGTCTCGATGGCCCGGTCCCCCGCCGGCCAAGAGATCGCATCCAGGATCGCCCCCACCCGAGCGCCGCTGAGCTGTTGGGAGAATGACCCGGAAATCTGGGCCAGCGACAGAATCTTGAACCCATCGACCAGCGGGACGGTCACGATCTGGTCGCTGCCGATCTCTGGGAAACTTGCAGGCCAACCTTCGGCGAAGGCCACGAAGATCGGATAGGTCACAGCGTTCCAGTTGCCCTGCATTCGGATGCGCCGCATCGGCAGCAGGTTCGGGTAGTACACCGACATGGTGTTTGAAGGAGTGAACCGCCCGCTCAGATTGTCGAACGTGATCGAGCCCGTACCAGCTTCCATCCGCTGGAGCTCGCGCTGGGTACCGCGGTTGAAGTTCCATGCTCGAAGGTACGACGTGACGTTGGCGCTCCATGTCGGGGTGGCCAAGGGGTCCCCCAGGTCGAGCTCGCAGATCAGTGTAGGTAGACTCACAGCCCCGTCCCTGCATTCCGCTTGCCCAGCTTCAGGAGCTCATCGCGGACGACACGTCCGACGTCGGTGCCCATGACCGGACCGTAGAAGTTGATGTTGATCGTACCCATGTCATTACCCTTCCCCAAGCCGGAGAAGACCTCACCTTCATGAACCACGGCCAAGCCCGTGCGCGTAACAAGCCCGCCGCGTTGCAACACGGGTGGCGGCCTAAACTGACCTAGTCCGGTCTCCTGCGATACTCCGCGGGTCTCGCTGAATGGGTTGAGCTTGCTCAGCCACTCGATGGCCGTCTGCACGGCATCGATGATGTCCATGATGGCATCAACGATCGTCCTTATGGTTGCAATGACGGGTCCCACGATCGCTTTGAGCCCATCCCGGATCGCATCCCAGATTCCGAGGAATATATCCTTGAAGCCGCGCCAATGGTCGATTAGCCAATCGATCACCAGTTTCATAGGGCCGATGATAAAGATGGCGAGGTGATCCCAGAAGAACTTAGCCGCGTCCACGATCGCGCTCCATGCCTTGCTCAAGAATTCCTTGATCGTATCCCAGTTCTTCACGATGAGGATGGCGATGGCGATCGTGGCGGCGATGATCAGCACATAGGGATTGACCGACAGGATTGCCGAGAGAGCCGTAATGGCGTTGGATGCTAGCCCAAATGCCTTCACAGCGATCAGGGTGACAGCGGCAACGGCAACAGCAGCCGTGATGAATGTCTGCATCCCCTTGGGCAACGCCGTAAACCAGTCGGCCAGCATGATCAGCCACCCAATCAGCTTCTGAATGATAGGTGCTACAACCGCGCCGATGGATTCCGCCAGATTCTCGAAGGCTACGCGCAGTGCCCCCGAGGCTGTCTTCTGGGCTTCAGCAGATCCTTGGAACTGTGAGCTGACTTCGGCAAGGATGACCTTCTGGGCCCCGAGTAGATTATTGTGCTCGACCATCCGCGTGATCTGGTTCTTCTGTTCTTCTGAGAACTGCACGCCGACGCGGGTCAGAGCTGACATCCCGGCTATTGGATCGTTAAGAGCCTTGCCCAGTTGAATCGTCGCACCCTTGAGATTGATCTCACTTCCCGATGCCGCTGCATACCCGGCGGCCAGATCGAGAGCGGCCACGGACGCTTGATTGAAGATGTCGTTCCCCTGACCCACCTCATTGCGGATGTTCTTGAAGGTCAGGAGCATGTTCTCTCCAGCCTGTATCACCTCGTCATCCACGCCCGCCTTTTCAGAGAGGACATCCGCCAGCTTCTCGACCTGGCCTGCTGTAACGTTCGCAGCACCGCCCGTGGATTTGATGGCTGCGGCGGTCTGCTGAGTAACATTCTCGGCATCCTCGAATTGCTTGAAGGCAAAGGCCGCACCGGTTGCAAGGGCACCAAGACCAACCAGGACCGTCCTCAGACCAGTCGAGAACTTCGAGGTCCGAGTCTGGACGTCAATGGTCAGCGTGCTTATGGTCGGGATGGCCCACCTCCATCAGCAGCCGCCCACCCTCGCAGTGCCTGTTCCAAGATCTGAGCCTGCTGGGTCTCGGTCAATGGCTTCGGTTTGGGTTTCAGCCATACAGGGAGGAAATCTGCGAACTTGCGTGATCGCCCCCGCTGTGGTTTCCCCAGAAGCGAGACCAGGTAGTAGCTCAGCTGGGCGAAGCCGATATCCATCCGATCCTGGGCGAGCAGCGGCCCATAGGTCTGCTCATAGGCCACCCACTCCGTGATTTCACCCGCCGGCATTTCCTCCACCTCATGGACCGGACGCCCCAGAGCAAGCGCTAGTCGGAAGACGAAGCCTCGTCCGGGGCTATCTTGAAAGATGCCATCGCCTCGTCCAGCTCCTTCGTCGAAAGCCCGTTCAGCTTCGCCACGAAGGAGAACACCCGCATGATGATGGGGAAGTCCTCCTTCGCCAGCTCATCCTGGTCCCCGTCGGTGAAGATCCGCTCCCCGCTCTCATCGACCAGGCAGTGAAGGAGGATTTGGATCGGCACCTCTGTCGGAGGAAGTTCATCGGAGATCGCCATCTGGTCGGCCGCCGACAGCACGCGCACATAGACATCGCCGCCCCATTCGGGCACCTCGAGGCGCACGGGCTTGCGGTCCCTGCGGCTGGCGAGGATCTGCGCCCTGGTCAGGCTCATGATGGGTTCACGTTCGTGATACCCGGACTCACGATCTGAAGCGAGAAGTGACCCTCCATCCCGCCGTCATCGGTGGCCTCGACCTCCCAGTCGAGGACGAGCGCTGGAAACTGATATGCCGACGTCCAGGATGGATGCTGAAGTTCGTAGTTCCGACTCGCCTGAGTCAAAGTGTCGTAGTCGGCCTTAATCCCTTGGTGCTGTGTGTTGTTCGGATCCCACAGGAGCACCACCGCGACCTCTCGGCCCTCCTGTCGGCCCAAGATGAAGTCCGACCATGCATCCCCATGCGCCGACACGTCGATCTTGCCCCGCTCCGATCCTACGGGGCTGATGCTCAGAATCTGCGGGATCGTCACGTAGGTGGGGCCTGTGGTGTTCCGCTTGAGGAACCCCAGGTATCCAGCGAACTTGGCCATCGGTCCCCCCTTACGGCATCACGAAGACAGCGACCGTGACCGTAATCACGCCGCTATAGGTGATCGACACGAGACCCGTGCCGGTGTTGCGGAAGCGCGTGTAGTTCAGCCGGATCATCTTCTCTGCACCGGCTGCCACGGCAACCGTGACATCCGGATCAAACGATGTGGCGCTGCCGGGATTGACAGAGCTCGGATCATCCACGACGACGTTGATCGAACCGGCGCCCCCGTTCTTCACGTGCAGGACGTGCGGCTGCTGCGCGTTCGGCGTGAACGTATCCCCGCCGGCAGCCGCGGCGGCGTACGTCGGGACAGCGCCCGCCACCACGATTTCCTGAATCGTTAAAGCTGCCACATTCCCCTCCTATCTCAGAGCGGCTTTCAAGATCGCGGCGATGGATGCCACGATGGCACCTTGCGAATCGTCGGCTGCTTTCATCATGTAGTGTTGAGCGGACATGTGAACCGTCCCGAACTCCGGGAACCTGGCATAGCTCGTCGTCGGGCCGACATGGGCAGTCTCGTCTTCCGAATCGACCCTGATGCTCGAGGCAGTTGCTCCGGTCTGTCGGGGAGTTCGAGAGATCATCGCTCGAGCCAGCACCTCACCGGCCGCCTTGGATGCCGCCGGCGCGGCCGCCTCCATCTCTGCCGTGGCCTTGGCGAAGGCGGCCTTGGTCTGGGCGATCCCTCGGATCCCGGTCATCCCACTCCCACCATTCCTAGGCCCATCAGCGTGCTCTTGTGCTCCTGGGTCAGGAACACCCGAGGAATCCAACCGACCGTCTCCGCTACGGCACCACCCAGCAAGCCACTTTGGGAGGGATCGTGAAGGAACGCCTCGGCGGCGGCTTCGATGCAGATCGACTTGATCTGTTTGAACTTCTCATCGGTCTCGGCATAACCGTGGGTGTACGTCACAGTTGCCCCATCAGGCCATCCCTCGAGCGAATAGTCGGCTGGCGTCGCACCATGAACGATTCGCCCCAGAGCCGTGAAGTCGATCTTCGTCAGTACGGAGACGCCCTTCACCAGGATTTGCGTGATCGCCGTGACCGGATGTTCAGGCAGATACAGACTTCGCGCCGAAGTAGGGCCGAGCTCGATGACATCGTTCAGCACCTGAGAATAGACCTGGCCACCAGCACCCCGGATCTTGGCTGAAGCCGAGTCTAGAAGTGCCTGGATCCGGGCCATGTCATCCGGCACCGGGAGGCCCAGGACCTCGAAGAACTCCGTGGCGGTGGCGAACGGTCCCATCTATCCTTCGTCATCCTCCTCGAGTCGTGCGATCAGCTCGTCCTTCGTGCCGGAGACCATGAGATCGCGGCCGCGAAGCGCATCCCTCAGCTCTTCGACGGTCCACTCAGAATACTCCGCTGTCTCCTCCTGGGCTTCCTCTTCCACGGCGGGAGTAGATACGGGCAAGTCATCCCACACCCACTCCTCGACATCCCCTCTCTGCTCGTAATGGCCCGTTCGCTCCATCATCATGTCCCGAAGGTCGCATACCCGGCAGTCAGCAGACCAACAGCACCGACGGTTACGGCCGATACCTGGCTGTAGGTGATGCTCTTCCGGCTACCTCGGACGCCGTTTGGCACGAGCAGGGCCACCGATTGCGAGGTGTACGGACCGAAGGCGGTTCCATCCAGGGTGATCGTGGTTGCCGTGATTCCCACACTGAAGATCCCCAAGATGGGAATCGTGTATCCACCCGGGGAGGTACTGGATTCGATCGTATCTCCACCGCCGGCGGCTGCGGCCAAGGTATAGGCACCGCCGGCGGCAAGGTTCTGTGTCGCTAGAGCTGCCATGTTCTCTCCTTTACGTGATGCGGATGCCGGACAGACCCACCGGACGAAGCAGATGGGTGGCGAAG
>JBOHOI010000177.1:0-6026 GCA_050731155.1 Nitrospiraceae bacterium
CCTCATTATAGACCGCGGTGGCAGCTTCAGCCTGGCGGAATTTCTGGCATTGTAATGCGGCGTCGCGCGCTTCGACTGTTTCCCCTGGCATCTTCGCACAGGTGGTATCAATGAATTTGTGAGACTCGGCGCAGCCGGAGAGTGCGATCATGACGAGAAGACCTACTGTGGGGCGAATCCATTTCATGCGTTCCTTCTGACAGTGCCTGCTTCAATTTCCTGACGCCAGCGAAAACACCGGTCAAGAACCGACAGACAGCATCGGTTGCAATAAGCGGGATTTCTTGGATTGCGATCCTGAGCGGCCTGTCCGCGCTTGTGAACCATGCTCAAGCACCCTTGTGGGGGTACAAGTAACACGGGTCTACCTCTTGCTCAGGACTAGTAGAACAGAGAAAGGGCAGTTGAGGAGCTCATAGCGAGGGCAAGGATTGGGAGCAGCTTCAGCTCGTGCGCGTGAGTCGTCCCTCAAGTGAATCGGTTCTTTTCCGTGCCATTGGGATCCCTCACTCTGATGGTCTCCAAGAGTCCCTCATCCTGATTTTCATGGAAGCAATCGGCCGGCAGGAGGGAGGAATTGCCGAACAGGTAAAGTGGAAATTCGGGCTCTCGGATCGGCAAGAGGCTGTTGTTCAGCATCTTAGTGAAGGTCTGACCAACAAGGAGATTGCCAACCGTCTCGGCATTGCCGAACAGACCGTTAAAGAACACATGAAGCAGATTATGCAGAAGACCAGGACAACAACCCGCACTGGAGCCCTGATGGAACTTCTCAAAGGCTCTCGCGGTGCCAGCTGATGCCGCTTCTTCGTTCCGATCCCAAAGTCTTGATCCTCAGTCTGTTGAACTCTGTTGAGACACTCACTATGGAGCAGGCGGTGGAGCGTCTGCCTGAGCTGAGCTGGGACGACGTGTTTCGTGCCGTTGATGCATTAAGCCGGCGTGGCACCATCATTCTGCGACGTCGCGGGTTCGGCTACGAGGTAGCCAGGCGGCCGCGCCTTGAACCTTCACTGACTAGCCAATCGACTGCGGCGGGGTCAACTTCCTGCAGAAGCACATGACATCTCTAGCCTGCCCTCGGTTTAGCCCAGTATTAACGTTCCGAAAACAAGCTAGAGAGAATGGGCCTATGAGCTTGATTCCCTCGACGAACCAGCGAGGTGCGCGAAGGAGGAGATTATGAGCTTAAGACGCCAGAAGTCCATGTTTTTAGGGCTTGGATTGATTAGCCTGGCTGTGGTCTGGCATGTGTTTGCGGCTGACACTCAGCCGATGACTCTCGTCAAGGCAGACGGGTCGAGCACCGTTTTCCCAATTACAGAAGCGGTGGCGGATGAATTTCAGCGCACGCAGCGGGGTGCCGTGAGAGTGACCGTGGGAATCTCAGGCACCGGTGGCGGATTCAAGAAGTTCTGCCGTGGGGAAACTGACGTCCAAGACGCATCGCGCCCCATCCTGGCTGAGGAAATGGAAGCCTGTAGGGAGGACGGGGTACAGTACTATGAGCTGCCGGTCGCGTTCGACGCGATAACGATCGTGGTGAGTCATCAGAATACGTGGTTGGCGTTTATGACCGTGGCGGAACTGAAGATGCTGTGGGAGCCGTCGGCCCACGGGAAGATCACCAAGTGGACCCAGATCCGTTCCTCCTGGCCGGATGCCCACGTGAGGCTATTCGGTGCCGGGTCCGACTCAGGAACCTTTGACTACTTTACCGAAGCGATCGTCGGGAAAGCGAAATCCAGCCGTGGAGATTACACGGCCAGTGAGGATGACAATACCTTGGTCCAGGGCATTGCCAATGATAAGCATGCATTAGGCTACATCCCCTTCGCCTATTTTGAGCCAAACAAAAAGAAGCTCAGAGCCGTGTGGATTGACGCAGGAAAAGGGCCTGTGTTGCCCTCTCGTGAAAATGTGGAGAACGGCACGTATCAGCCGCTTTCCCGTCCGATCTTCATCTACGTGAACGCGAAGTCCGCTGAACGAACCGAAGTGGCCAACTTCGTCGATTTTTATCTGAAGAATGCCGCCAAGCTGGTCACGCAAGTGCGGTACGTGCCGTTGCCCGCTTCGGCCTACACCGCGGCCTTGCAGCGTTTTCACAATGGCAATCTGGGAACGGTCTTCCACGGAGCGTCTATTGTGGGGTTCAGGATCGAGGATATCCTGACACGCAAGGCCAAACTTTAGCAGGCGTCGAGGGTTTGAGTACAAACTCCGCGGTTGTGCTGCCTTCTTGAAGAGCGAACTTACTGATTTTGCTGTCGAAACCTTCAGTTGACTTGATCGTAGTCCTCCCCTAAGCTGCCTTTCATGACCAAGCTGGCCATCATCGACATCGGCACGAACTCGATCCACATGGTCTTGGCTGAGGTCGAGCCGGACTTCTCCTACAAGATCCTGGATCGGTTCAAAGACATGACACGCCTAGGCGATGGATCTTTCAAAAACCATCGTCTCTCAGAAGCTGCGATGACCCGCGGCTTAGAAGTCATCCGCACCCTCGCCACACTGGCTCATAACAAAGGGTACGAGCGCATCGAAGCCGTGGCCACCAGCGCGGTGCGCGAAGCCGTCAATGGTGGGGAGTTCCTTGAGGAGGTGACAAGGCAGACCGGGCTGACGGTGCGGGTGGTGACCGGCCAGGAGGAGGCACGGCTCATTTACCTGGGTGTCAGGCACAGCATGGACCTCACTGATCGGTTCACGCTGGTCGTGGATGTGGGCGGAGGCTCGGTCGAACTGATCCTTGGGAATCATAAACGAATGATCCAAGGGCAGAGCCTCAAGCTGGGTGCGATTAGAATGAAGGATCTGTACCTCAAGCAGGATCCTCCCACTAAATCCATGCTGCAAGAGATGCACAAGGCGATTGACACACAGCTCAAGTCCGCGCTGCAGCGCTTTAAGACCAAGCGCTTCGATCGTCTCGTCGCGACATCGGGTATGGCGGGGAACCTGACGGAAATCATCTACCTGCGTCGCACCGGCCGGCCCGTGCCTCAGCTCAATCTGGCGACGATCTCGTTCAAAGAGGTGCGAACCGTCGAACGCCTGCTGCTGAATTCCAGTTTTAAGGCTCGCCTTGCCATTCCCGGGTTGGACCCCAAACGGGCTGACACCCTCTTGCCGGCTACGGCCGTGATCCGAAGCCTGATGGAACGGACCAGACAGGAGGAGATGACGATCAGCGACAAGGCGATCAGGGACGGGTTGATCTACGATTTCATCGAGCGGAACCGAGAGACCCTCCGAACCGAGCAACAAATTCCGAACGTCCGTCGGCGGAACATCATCTACCTGGCTCGGCGCTGTCACTATCCTCAGACCCATTCTCATCACGTCGCGCAACTTGCGACTCTGTTGTTTGATCGGACCCAGCCGCTGCATGAGCTGGGCGAGGTTGAGCGCGAGTGGCTCGAATACGCGGCGATTCTGCATGACATCGGGTACCTCATTCACTCCCGGCAACATCATAAGCATGCCTACTACCTGATCAAGAACAGCGACCTGTACGGTCTGACAGCGGAAGAGGTCGAGATGGTGGCGAACATCGCGCGCTATCATCGGCGGGCCCTGCCTCATGATAAACACGACACCCTGAAGGCGCTGCCAGCTCGACAGCGAAGGACCTTGGAAATGCTGAGCGCATTGCTCCGGATCGCCGACGGGCTGGACCGCAGCCACTTCTCGGTAATTCAGAGCCTGGACGTGACCCTTGGGAATCCGGTGACGATCACTCTGCAGACCGCAGGCGATCCGGAGCTGGAAATCTGGGCTGCGCGTGGCCGCGCTGACCTTTTCGAGAAGGTTTTCAAGCGCTCCGTTCAATTTGATAACAGGCCACCGAAAGAGAAATCCACATGACACCCTCCCCTTTGACATTTGACCAACCCCATCCGTTTCCCGGCAAGCTGATCATTGTCGAGGGCATTGACGGGTCCGGCAAGAGCACGCAATTGCTCCTGCTTCAGAAATGGCTGGAGGCCAGAGGCTTGAACGTCGTGTTCACCGAGTGGAATTCGTCCGAACTCGTCCGTGAAACGACCCGCCGCGGGAAGAAGAGCAAGGCACTCACGCCGACCACCTTCAGCCTACTCCACGCGACCGACTTTGCCAGCAGGCTCTATCACAACATTCTGCCGCCGCTGAAGGCCGGCCTGATCGTGCTGGCTGATCGTTACGTGTACACGGCCTTTGCGCGTGACGCGGTGCGTGGGGTCTCTCCCCGGTGGGTGAGAAAGGTGTACAACTTCGCGATCAGGCCGGACATGGCTTTCTACTTCAGCGTGCCGATCGAAGTCGCGATCAGCCGATTGCTGGGGGGCACCAGGGCTCAGATGAAGTATTACGAAGCCGGCATGGACCTGGGGCTGAGTCAGGACATCACGGAGAGCTTTCGCATCTTTCAGTCCCGCATTCTCGCGGAATATGACAAGATCGTGAGCGAATACGGGTTGATCACGATGGATGCGACCAGAGACATCGAGGAGCAGCAGAACGAGATGCGAGGTGTGGTCTCGACGGCGCTGGTGGACTATAAACCAAAGCGGGGCACCCATGGAAAGCGGACGCTATTTTGGCGACGGTTTGACGTACCTAAATCCGAGTGACCTCAAGGGCAAGCTGATCGCCATTGAGGGAACGGACGGCGTCGGGCGCTCTACGCACATCGAAATGCTGCAGGAGTGGCTGGAAGTGCAGGGCTATGGCGTCGTCACGACAGGGTGGACCAGGTCCAATCTGATGTCCAGGACCATTGAGGTTGCCAAGCAAGGCAACATCCTGGACCGATGGTCGTTCAGCCTGCTGTATGCCACTGACTTCGCTGATCGCCTGGAGCACCAGATCATTCCGGCGCTCCGCTCCGGCTTCATCGTGTTAGCGGATCGCTACATCTATACGGCCTTTGCGCGTGATGTCGTACGGAGCGGTGACCGCAACTGGATCCGAGACGTGTTCGGATTCGCGATCGTCCCAGACCTGGTGTGCTACCTGCGGATCGATGTGGACACGCTGGCCCTGCGGGTGATTGAGACCAACGGTATGAACTACTGGGAGTCAGGGATGGATCTGAAGCTGGGCGCTGACCTCTATGACAGCTTCAAGAAATACCAGTCAGTGCTGATCGAGGAATTCGACAAGATGGCGGAGGAGTTTCACTTTGAGGTGATAGATGCGCGCAAACCGCCGGAGGAGATTCAGGAGGAACTCCGCGCCACCATCCTACCCATCCTCAAGAACGGACAGCAGGAGCTGAAGGTGACGACCAAGCCGGATGATCGAGCCTCCGACCGGCCCGCATCAGAGGTGCCGACTAGTCCTTCCGCAACTTCCTAAGTTGAGAGGGCATCATCCACCACCGTAAGGTTCCCTCGCCGGCTCTCGGCACATCTTCAAACCGGATACAGCACACACCGGCCTTCTTCAGCGAGAGTCCAGCAACAGGCTTGCCGGCCAACATGAATCCCGCAGCCTGTCCCAGGTTGGGCTCATGTCCTGCACAGACCACACAGGCGTCTTCTGGTAAGGAGGCCAGGACCGGGAAGAGTTTGTCTGGCGGTGCGTCGGGCAACAGCTCATCACACAACACCACCTCCGTTCGCATTCGGAAGACTTCCCGAACAAGCTTGGCTGTGTCGAGCGCCCGAACAAACGGGCTCGAAAGCAAGTGAGTTGGAGCAAGCCCCAGCCGAGAAAGTGTTGAGACAACCTCTCGTGTCTTCTCAGTTCCCTTAGACGTGAGCGGCCGCTGTGCTTCCTGTCCTTTCCAGTCTTCCCGGTCCACCGCAATACCGTGCCTGATAAGAACGCAATCCATAACGCCCTCCCAAGGTGGCGGATTCTATCACATTGCCCTTGCCCTCAAAAAGCCCGTTGATTGCCCGGCCTGCGGGTGATAAAGTACTGCCTCTTCAGACCGGGCTTCGCGACTATGAGTGCGATCCAGACGGACCTTAGAGCTCACGATGAACGGGCAGCGAGATATCAGGCGGTGGCGCTGAATGCGCTGTCCAGTC
>JBOHOI010000178.1:0-6026 GCA_050731155.1 Nitrospiraceae bacterium
CCGTCATACTGTTCGCGGGCGTGGCGATCTGCGGCGAGCTGGTACTGCTGATACTGCGGTCGCCGTTCGGCGGCGCCAAGGGCGACGCGCCGGCCTCGGCGGTCCTTCAGGAAGGGGATAGCTACGCGGTCGGCATCAAGATGTTCAGCGACTACTTGCTGCAGTTCGAAATCGTGGGGGTCTTCCTGCTGGGCGCGATCATCGGCGCCATTGTGCTGGCCAAGACGCCGACCGGCACTGAAGCGGAGGAACCCTAGCTTCAGTGCAATGTTGAATTATCAATGCTCAATGTTTAACGAAGCTCAAGCCGCCAATGCATTCGTTAATTGAACATTCAACATTGAGCATTGGACATTAGGCCTTATGGTTCCTCTAAGCGCATACGTGGCGGTCAGTGCGGTGCTGTTTACGACCGGCGTGATCGGCGTGCTCATCCGCCGGAACTTTATCATCGTCCTGATGGCGGTCGAGATCATGCTGAATGCGGCCAACCTCAACCTGGTGGCGTTCTCGCATTACCTGGATTCCATGGCCGGTCAGATCGTGGCGTTGTTCGTGATCGCGATTGCGGGCGGCGAGGCGGCGGTCGGGTTGGCCATCATCATCGTGGTGTTCCGCGGCAAAATCTCCACAAATGTGGATGAGATGAACCTCCTGAAATGGTAGCAGTCTGTCAGGTTGAGGGCTAGCGTGTTCGACCTGCTCGTCATTCTCATCCCGGTCTTTCCCCTTGCGGCCTTTCTGCTGAACGGTCTGCTGGGGAACCGCTACTCGCACGTCGTCGCCTACCGCCTCGGCTGCGGGTCGGTGGGCCTGTCCTTCCTGTGCGCGATCACCGTGTTCCTCCGCGTGGTCCGGACCGGCGCGGCCCGGGAAGTGATTGCCTACCACTGGATCTTCGGCGGCGATCTCACCATTAATCTGGCGTTCCTCATCGACCCGCTCACCTGCATCATGCTGCTGGTGGTCACCGGGGTGGGGTTCCTGATCCACCTCTACTCGATCGGGTACATGCACGGGGAGGAAGGCTTCACGCGCTTCTTCACGTACATGAACCTCTTCATGGTCTCCATGCTCCTGCTGGTGATGGGCAACAACTACGTGGTCCTCTTCATCGGATGGGAAGGGGTGGGCCTCTGCTCGTATTTATTGATCGGCTACTATTACGACCGTGTTTCGGCCGCCAAGGCCGCCACCAAAGCCTTCGTGGTGAACCGGATCGGCGACGCCGGATTCCTGGTCGCGATCTTTCTCGTCTTCGTAAACTTCAAGACGCTGGATTACACCCAAGTCTTCGCGCAGGCCGGTCAGCTTTCGACGGGAATGGCCACGGCGATCACTCTCTGCTTGCTGCTGGGGGCGATCGGAAAATCCGCCCAGATTCCCCTCTACACCTGGCTGCCTGATGCGATGGAGGGGCCCACCCCGGTCAGCGCCCTGATCCACGCCGCGACGATGGTGACGGCCGGCGTGTACATGGTGGTCCGCAACCACGTGCTCTATGACATGGCGCCGGTGTCGCTGAACGCCGTGGCCTGGATCGGCGGTCTGACCGCGCTGTTCGCGGCGACGATCGGGCTGGTCCAGACCGACATCAAGCGCGTGCTGGCCTATTCCACGGTGAGCCAGCTCGGGTACATGTTCCTGGCCTGCGGCGTCGGCGCCTATACGGCCGCCATCTTCCACCTAACGACCCATGCCTACTTCAAAGCGCTGCTGTTCCTCTCGGCCGGTTCCGTCATCCATGCCCTGTCGGGCGAGCAGGACATCCGGAAGATGGGCGGGCTGAGCGCCAGGATTCCGTGGACCCACGCCACGTTCCTGGTGGGCACCCTGGCCATTGCCGGCATCTTCCCGCTGGCCGGGTTCTGGAGCAAAGACGAAATCATGGCCCACGCCTTCGTCCACGGCCGTTACGGGTGGTATGCCGTGGCGGCGGTCGGCGCGTTCCTGACCGCCTTCTACATGTTCCGTCTCACGTATTTGACCTTCTATGGAGAGTCACGGGCCGAGCAGCAGGTGGCCGAGCATATTCACGAATCCCCCGTCATCATGATCGGGCCGCTGGTGGCGCTGGCTGCACTCTCCGTGCTGGGTGGCTTCCCCGGGGTGCCTCCCGAGGCCGGGTGGTTCCATCACTTTCTCGGCCCGGTGGCCATGCCCGCCGGCGGGGGGGACCAGCACGAGGCGGGCCTCGGCCTCGTCGTCCTGCTCATGGGACTGGCCACGGTGATCGCCTTGCTCGGCTGGGGGTTGGCCCATTACCTCTACATCCTCCGGACCGAGACCGCGGAGGAGTGGGCCGACCGTCTCCCTGGCGTGTACAGGACGCTGTTCAACAAGTACTACGTGGACGAGCTCTACGACGCGGCCATCGTCGAGCCGATCAAGCGCGTGGGGCTGCTGTGGGACTGGTTCGACCGCACCGTGATCGATGGAGTCGTGCGCAGCGTGGGGCGCATGACCGAACTCGGCTCGGCGTTCAGTACGGCTTGCGAGAAGTACGTCATCTACGGGTCGATCAACGTCCTCGGGTACGGGAATCACCTGGCGGCATGGTCCTGGCGGAAACTCCAAAGCGGGAAGGTGCATCACTACGCCGCCATCCTTGTGGCGGGGCTGTTCATCCTGGTCCACCTGATCCTGATCTGGTGGACGGGGTCTGGGTCTGTCGGCGCGGCACTCAAGTGAAGACGTTATTCGTTAATCGCGAGAGAAGAGAGTTAGAAGGTCCCTGTCTTCTTGCGATTAACCTTTAACGATTAACGTTGAACGATGCTGGAAGAACTCACCTTCGGGTTTCCCATACTGTCGCAGCTCTTGTTCCTGCCCCTCGCAGGCGCGTTGGTCCTGTGGCTCCTGGAGGAGGAGGATCTCATCAAGAACGCGACGCTGGCCGTGGCGGCGGTGGAGCTGTTCCTGGCGATGATCCTGCTGGTTCGCTTCGTCCCGGACTCAGCCGCGATGCAATTCGCCGAACGCCTGCAATGGATCCCGCCGCTCGGGATCAGCTATCACCTGGCGGTGGATGGGATCAGCGTGCTCTTTGTGGGCCTCACCGCTTTTCTGACGCTTCTGATCGTCCTCTACTCCTGGGACACGGTGCGATACCAGGTCAAAGAGTACTTCATCGCGCTGCTGGCGCTCGAGACCACCCTCATCGGCATCTTCGTGTCGATCGACCTGATCCTCTTTTTCGTCTTCTGGGAGCTGATGCTCATCCCGAGCTACTTTCTGATCAAGCTGTGGGGAAGCGGGGTGGATCGACAGTACGCCGCGCTGAAATACGTGCTCTACACCTTGCTGGGCAGCGTGTTCATGCTGGTCGGCTTCGTGCTGTTGAACCTGAACTACCACGACTGGGCGGTCTCCCACCGGGTGGACCCCCCCTACTCCTTCGATTTCCTGCAGTTGCTGACGACCCCGATTGCCGGCGACCGGCAGGTGCTTATTTTCTGGCTCATCTTCCTGGGGTTGGCGTTCAAGGCGCCGATCTTCCCCTTTCACACCTGGTTGCCGGACGCGCTGATGGAAGGCCCGATCGGCATGGCGGTCGTACTGGCCGGGATCAAGGTCGGGACCTACGGGTTCTTGCGGTTCAGTCTCCCGCTCCTGCCGGAGGCGTCGAAGAGCAAGGGCGTCGTGACGGTCGTGGTGGCCCTGGCCTTGATCGCCATCGTGTACGGCGCGTTCGTGGCGCTGATCCAGCCGGATCTGCGTCGCCTGCTGGCGTTCAGCAGCATCAGCCACCTCGGGTTCTGCGTGCTGGGTGTCTTCGCGCTGAACTTCCAGGGTCTCCAGGGCAGCTTGCTCACCATGATCAATCTGGGCTTCACCACGGCGGGCCTGTTCTTCCTGGCGGGGTTCTTGTACGTGAGGCGGCACAGCACCAACCTCTCGGCCTTCGGCGGGCTGGCCAGAAAGGTCCCGCTGCTGGCCACGTTCCTGCTGATCATCGGGCTGGCCTCGATCGGGCTGCCCGGCACCAACGGGTTCGTGGGAGAATTTCTGGTCTTGCTGGGCGCCTTCAAGGCGCACTGGGTGTACGGGTCGGTGGGGGTGCTGGGGGTCATTTTCGGCGCCGCCTATTTTCTGTGGTACTACGAGCGGGCGATGTTTGGTCCCCTGACGAAGGGCGTGACCCAGGCGATGGCGGACCTGAACGGCCGCGAGCTGATCATCGCGGTCTCGCTGTGCGTCATGATCTTCTGGATCGGTCTGTATCCGGCGCCGTTTCTCCGGATCATGAACGGCTCGATCCAGGCGTTGGTCGAACGGTTGGAGCACGGATCGGCGGTGGCCGCGAGCGAAAAACTAGGTTCGAGGCTTGAGGCGAGGGGCGAGGGGCAATTTACCAAGGAGCTGCTCGCCTCGGGCCCCGTGCCTCGCGCCACGCGCCGTGAGTGAAGCGAGATGGCTGAATACACGCTGCTGATCATTCTGTTCGCGCCCTTCGTCGGGGTGGTGGTCCTGATGTTCGTGCCGAATCGGCAGGCGTTGCAGGTCCGCCTGGTGGCCGCGGCCGCGGCCGGCGTGTGCATGCTCGCGTCGTTCTATATGTTTTTCGCCTACGATCCCGCGAGGGGCGGGTTCCAGTTCATCCAACGGTTCGAATGGTCCAAGCAACTGGGCATCGCGTTCTATCTCGGGGTGGATGGCATCGGAGCCCCCTTGGTGCTGGCCTCGTCGATCCTCTTGTTCGCCGGGATCTTCATCTCCTGGCATATCAAGGACCGCACGAAGGAATTCTACATTTTCCTGCTGATCCTGGCGGCCGCCACCATCGGCGTCTTCATGTCGTTGGACATGTTCTTCCTGTATTTCTTCTACGAGATGTCGGTCATCCCGATGTACGTGCTGCTGGGCGTGTGGGGCAGCCACACCAAGGGGTATCTGGACATGACCGACGCCGAGGGACTGAAGAAGCGCGACTCGGTCGGGTTCATCCTCAACTTCGCGTCGAACAGCAAGGAGTACGCCGCGATGAAGCTGACCCTGTTCCTCTCGGTGGGAGCCGTGGTCGCGTTGATGGGCATCCTGCTGATCTACAAGTTCTCGGGCCTCCACACCTTCGATATTCTGGTCCTGCGGGAGCAGGCCAGGTTCTCGGGCTCGCTGGCTACGATCATCTGGCTGCTGGTCTTCTTCGGGTTCGCCTCGATCGCGCCGATCTGGCCGCTGCATTCCTGGTCGCCGGTGGGGCATGCCGCGGCGCCGGCCGCCACCAGCATGCTGCATGCCGGCGTGTTGATGAAGCTCGGACACTTCTCGATCATCCGAATTTGTTACGAGATCCTGCCGGAGACCACGCGCGAGCTGATGCCGATCGCGGCCGTGCTCTGCGTCTTCAACATCATCTACGGCGGCTTCGTGGCGTTCTACGCCAAGGACACCAAGTACGTGATCGGCTATTCCAGCTCCAGCCACATGGGCTATGTCTTCCTCGGGATGGCGGCGCTGGACTACATCAGTCTGACCGGGGCGGTCCTGTACATGTTCGCGCACGCGCTGGCAACCGGGATGCTGTTCGCCATGGCCGGCTGGGTCTATGACCAGACGCACTCGCGCCATATCCCGGAGTTGGGCGGGCTGGTGAATCGCATGCCGTTTGTCGCGGGCTGTTTCTTAGTCGCCTGCATGGCGTCGGTCGGCATGCCGGGCACCGTGAACTTCATCGCCGAAATCATGATTCTGGTCGGAAGCTGGGGCAAGTACCCGATTCAGGTCATCGTGGCGGTGGTCGGGATCGTGCTGACCCTGGCCTATCTCTTCCGGATGATGCGGGGGGTGTTTTACGGTCCGATGGACGCGCAATACAGTCACGCCCATGATGCGGTCACGGTCGTGGACCGGCTCCCGTTGCTGCTCATGATCGGCTGCAGCATCGTGTTCGGAATCTTCCCCGGGCATTTCTATGACGTGATCCGGTCTTCGGTGGATCCGTTGCTGGCGCGGATCGCCGTGGTAGCGCCGCTGGCCGCGGAAAACAGTGACGCGTTACGAGTGACGCGTGACGAGTTCAAGAG
>JBOHOI010000179.1:0-6024 GCA_050731155.1 Nitrospiraceae bacterium
GACCAAAGAGGACTACTATGGGGCCTACCTGGGCATGGACGAACGCAACTGCGCCATTGCCCTTGTGGAATCAGTGACAGGCACCAGAGACCCGATGCGCATACGAAGAATCCTGAAGCGAAAAGCAGCCCTCTTCAGGGACTACACGGCTACACACAAGCCGCAGCTCTTTCCCGGGGCGGCGGAGTTCGTCAAGCGTGCGGGCCAGCGTTACAGGCTGGCGATCGCATCGGGATGGCCTGTCAATGGATCGTCTGGAGAAGCTGTTCAGGGAGGAGATTCGCTGAGAAGCCTGAGCGATCACTGGTAGAAGCTTCGGTACCATTCCACGAATCGCCGGATGCCAACTTCGATCGGGGTATTCGGCTTGAAATCCACATCCTTGATCAGATCATCAACGTCCGCATAGGTCGCCGGCACATCGCCCGGCTGCAAGGGCAGCAAGTTTTTTTCCGCCTTTTTCCCCAGCGCATCCTCCAAGATCTCGATGAAGCGCAGCAGCTCCACCGGCTGGTGATTCCCGATGTTGTAGAGTCGGTAGGGAGCAGAGCTGGTGCGGGGGTTCGGCGCCTCGCCGGACCATTCAGGATCAGGCCTGGCTGGCTTGTCGAGGACCCGCACCACTCCCTCGACGATGTCGTCAATGTAGGTGAAGTCCCGCTGCATCTTGCCGTAATTGAAGACGTCAATCGGTTTGCCAGCCAGAATCGCCTTCGTAAAGAGGAAGAGGGCCATGTCGGGCCGACCCCAGGGACCATAGACGGTGAAGAATCGAAGCCCCGTGCAGGGGACGCCGTAGAGATGCGCATAGGTATGGGCCATCAGTTCATTGGCCTTCTTGGTGGCGGCATACATCGAGACCGGATGGTCCACGTTGTCGCGTACCGAGAAAGGCATCCGAGTATGCCCACCATAGACCGAACTGGAGGAGGCATAGACCAGATGCTCCACGCGAGCATGGCGGCAACCCTCCAGGATATTGAGGAATCCCTCAATGTTGCTGTCAGTATAGGCATGGGGATTGACCAAGGAGTAGCGCACCCCGGCCTGGGCTGCCATATGGACCACCCGGCGAATCGAACGATCGGCAAACAGGGTAGCCATCCCAGCTCGGTCCGCGAGATCCATCTTGTGGAACTGAAACCGCTCGAATGGGGAGAGTTGGGCTAACCGCGCCTCCTTGAGGCGCACGTCGTAATAGTCATTGAGGTTATCCAGGCCCAGGACATGGTTTCCTCGCTCCAGGAGCCGCCTGGCCACATGATAGCCGATGAAGCCGGCCGCACCGGTGACAAGGACCACAGGACGGGAATGAAGCTCTGTCTTACTCAAGGCCATGACCTCCAAGCCGAGGACCACTGCCTCGCTGCCACCTGCTCATGCTGAACCACCTTACTTGTTTGGGGACAGCCGTTGAAGGTGATCCTGTCCTGCCTTCTGATACTGTTTCCCGCAGGAGGCGCAGGCGGCCTTTTTCCCTTTCACGGTGAGCTTCACTCCGCACTCGCACATCCACCCGGTCACGCGGGCCGGGCTGCCCACGACAAGGGCATAGTCCGGCACGCTTTTGGTCACCACCGCGCCGGCACCGATGAAGGCGTATTGGCCGATGGTGATGCCGCAGAGAATCGTACAGTTCGCCCCAAGCGTGGAACCCCGCTTGACAAGAGTCGGTTTCAGCTCGCGCATGCGGGGAATTTCGCTGCGAGGATTAAAGACGTTCGTAAAAACCATGGACGGGCCGCAAAACACCGCATCCTCAAGCGTCACCCCTTCATAGACCGAGACATTGTTTTGGATCTTGACCCCATTACCGATGGTGACATTGGGCCCGATCACCACATTCTGACCGATTTTGCAGTGCTTCCCCAGCCGGGACCCGCGGATCACGTGGGAGAAATGCCAGATGCTGGTGCCTTCGCCGATCTCAACCCCTTCGTCAATGCAGGCAGATTCGTGGGCGTCATAGGCTCGTGGCGCCTGGGTCGGAGCAGTGGGTTGCGGTCGAGTCTCGGACTCCAGGGCTTCTTGGCATTGTTGGAGGACGGTCAAGACCCTGAGCCCTTCCTCGCCGTCGGTGCGCGGGCGGTTTCGGGTCCTGACACAGTCGAGAAAATGGAGACACTCGTTCCGCAGCGGCTCGCTCGATTCGACCGGGACTGGCTCCGCTGAGGCCTTATTGGCAAGGGGAATCTGGTGTTTCCATTCGATGGAGTGCGGATAGAGGAAGAGCTTGTCCTTCTTCTCCACATCGTCGAAGACCGCCATCTTGTGGTCGCCGACCACGATCAACTTCTGCTCTTTATATGGATGCAGCCACGACACGAAGATATGGGCCTTGACTCCGCTGGGGAACGACAGGAGGCTCACCGTCACATCCGCAATCCGCTGATGGAGATAGTTGCCTCCCTGCGCCTGCACCGTCTCCGGCATCTCCCCCACCAGACCCAAGATCACAGAGATGTCGTGGGGAGCGAAGGACCAGAGGATATTCTCCTCTCGCCTGATCTTGCCGAGGTTGAGACGATTGGAATAGATGTAGTGAATGCGCCCTAACTCACCGCTGTCGATCAGGTCCTTCAGCTTCAGCACCGCAGGGTGATACCAGAGGAGATGTCCCACCATCAGGACGCGACCTTTTTCTCGTGCCAGCGCCACCAGCGCTTCCCCCATAGGTACCGAGAGACACAAGGGTTTCTCCACACAAACGTCCTTCCCCGCCAGCAGCGCTTCCCGAATGAGATCACCATGCGACTCGGCCGGAGTGGCGATGGCCACCGCCTGGATGGTGTCGTCGCGCAAGATCTCCGCGTAGGAAGTGACGGTCCGGCACCCGGGGTATTGCTCGCTCAGCGCATGCAGGGTGTCCTCATCTCGATCGCAGATCGCGGCAAGCGCCTGGAGGTCGCGGAAGTTCCTGACGAGGTTTTTCCCCCAATACCCGGATCCCACCACTGCCACGCGGGGGGTGGCCTGCTCTCCGTGCATCATCCTAGCCTTCATGGTCGTTCCATCATGGCGCATCGCGATCGTGGCGTTCCTCGCCCAGCCCCTCTCTTCGGCAAGAGACCGGGCTGCTAGGCTCGCTGAGCCCCCTGTCTCATGAACGGGGGATCGCTGTGGTCCAGCCGATAGAGCGCAAGGGGGGCCAGGGTCTCTGCAACCGAGACCACCTCCGTTCCCCCGTCCGCCGTCGGCCGAAAGAGGTCAAGCGCGTGACCGTAATGATAGCCGCACCCGTACGGCGCCAACTGGTCCTTGAGCTTATCCGGCGGCTCCCAGTTGGCGGTCAGCAGCGCGGTACGGGCCGGGTTGCGCTGGCTGAACATGAATGACAGATGATCCGGATACCAATCGGCGCCACCGGTCGCGTAGGAGACGAACAGGCGGGCCTTCGCGCTTGCGGCAAGCTGGGACAGGTAGCTGTTCGTCAGGTACCCATTCTCGCCAACATCCAACCATTGTCCCGGATGGGAGAGACAGGCATGGGCGGAGTAGGTCCGCACCTCCTGTAGTTGTTGTTGGGAGGCGAAGAGGGTGGCGATGGGACCATAGCGCCGGACCAGATCATCAATGACCCCTTCTTTCACCGCTGACTTACCGCAGTTGGTCGGACCGCTGTCCACATGCACCAGCGTGTTGCGGCCGCGATCGGCAACCAGATAGCAGTTCCGTGGCATCTCAATGTCACAGGGGTCTTCTCCGAAGAAGGGAACCGAGGCCACCACGCCGCCCTGGAACGGCCAGGTGTCCCCATGGGCCAACTCGATCACGTGCGTGAACCCTAGTTCGCGCAGCAACGACGGGTAATCATAGTAAAGGGCGCGGCGGTTTCTTCGGCTGGGCACGACGATCGGGATGTTTTTCGGCATGTGTAGCAGCGTCCGGGGGTCCACATGGTCATCATGGTCATGTGTCAGGAAGATCGCGGCCGGCCGAGGAAGCAGCGAACACCACAGCGACGGCACCGGTGACTCGGCAAACCAGGGCATCAGCCACGGATCGAACAGGAAGAAGCTGTCCTGCTGCCGATACAGCAAGGCAGCATGGCCGAGATGGACCAGGTCGCGGTCACGAGTTGCTTCTCCCCACGCAGCGCGCACCGAGGCACCGGCAGAAACGGCCAGGCAATCATGCTTCTTGAGCAGCTCCATGAGCTGGGTCAGCAGTGTGGACACATCTCGCCCGGATGTGGTCGCGACGGTCTTGAGCTCGGATACGCGGTGAGTCCCATCCAGAAATCCCAGGAAGTTGCCGACTTGAGGTGCAATCGGCCGGTCGAAGACAAGAGGAATCGTCTGTCGCTTCACGGCGTCAAAGATGCGCAAGCCATCGTTTGTGATCGTCGCGGACTTGGTCGGATCCTTCGGAAACTCCCAGTGAAAAATCCCGTCCGTCCCACGCCCACACTTGATGTGTCTGCTTAAATGCGGCCTCGAGTTGACAAGCTCGGCATAGGCGTCTTCCAAACGTCCCCGAAGAGAGGGATCGTCCAACGAGGCCCGACGCGAGAAGATGTCACTAATCGCAGTTTCGACCCCGCTCAAAAGAAGACTGTGGGCTTCGTGGAGACTGGCGACGACCTCGGGGGCGACGCCGCCGATGAAGGGAAACGGTCCGGGGGGTTCTCGACTCTCCAACTGAACCCAGGCCCACGGAACCAGCCCGACATAGTGATCACCGCGCAGCGTGTCCCAGATTTGCATACGTCCTTCCTACGCCTTCCGCCTCACTCCTTACGTTTCACGTCTTATTGCTGATCGTTGGCTCATATAAAATCTGGATCGTGTTTCCGTCGGGATCCGCCACATAGAACGAGTAACTGCTGTCCCGGTGGCGCTTCGGCTGGTGCACAATCGCTCCGCCGAACCTTTCAGCTTCCTTGTGCACTTGGTCAAACATCTGGTCCACCGACTCGGGCGTGTCCATGATTATCCCAAAGTGATCGAGGAATTGCCCCCTTTGGGGGCCATACTGCGCCAGCTCCTCGCGTGGAATCTGATGCAGGGCAAGATTGTCGGTCCCGGAGCTAAAATACACGTTGTCTGGGTCCGGTTCCCACACCACCTTCATCCCGAACACGCCTTCGTAGAAGGCTCGTGACCGACCGAGATCCTTCACCCGCAAGGCCAAGTGCCGCAATCCTCGAATCAGTGGCACCGTCATATTCCAAATCCACATTGATCGAAACGTCCGCATCGTATAGTAGGTCTGGGACCCTCTTCCGTCAATTGAAAACTGTGCTTCCACCAGTTCCATGCAAGCATTGAACAGGCCTAGTCAGTCCCCTTACACTATATCGTTCAGACAGCGTGCCGTACTACAATCCTATCCCTTACCGTGGCCCCTCGACAAATGGAGTCGCCGATGCGTCTGTTCCGCATCCTCGCCTTGCTGTCACTGACGCTGCTCATGCGAGAGCCTCTTGGCTCCGCCATCGCTGAACCGTCTGCGACAGTTCCAGCAGGGATCGCAGGGAAAGACAGCGCGCCGATGGTACTGGTGCCGGCGGGCCCTTTTCCGATGGGTGTGCCCCCAGGTGACCGAGACGGAGGACGGGACGAATATCCCCGCCACGAGGTCCAACTCGACGCCTTCTCTATCGACAAGTTCGAGGTCACCAACGGGCGCTATCTGGAGTTCATCAAGGCCACCGACCATCGTCCCCCGCAACACGCGAAAGATCCGAGTAGAACCTTGTGGCAGGGCGGCCTAATGCCGGAATCCGTCGCCGACCGGCCCGTGATCAATGTGGATTGGTATGACGCGGAGGCCTACTGCCGCTGGGCAGGTAAGCGCTTGCCCACTGAAGCTGAATGGGAAAAAGCCGCGCGGGGCACCGACGACCGCCGGTTCCCCTGGGGCAACGTGGAACCCACTCACAAACACCTCAACTACAACCAACGTTGGATCGGCGAGAAGACCCTTATGCCGGTGGGCAGCTACGAAGCCGGGAAGAGTCCTTATGGGGCCTATGATATGGCCGGCAACGTATGGGAATGGGTTGCAGACTGGTACGACCCG
>JBOHOI010000180.1:0-5996 GCA_050731155.1 Nitrospiraceae bacterium
GGTTCAGGATCACAACGCTCGGCTTGGCCGCCTTGGCTTCGGTAAGGGCAGCGGTAAAGTCGGTGGTCCCGAACGGCGTCACCGCCGCGCCGACCACTTCACCATTCAGGGCCTTGAGCGCATCCATCATCGCCTGCAGCGCCGCTTTGCCGTCCACGGTATCCGCAGTGATCATGTACCAGCGGCTCCCGTGGACCTTGACGATGTATGACGCGACGGCCTGGGCCATCATACGGGCGTTCGGCATGAACACGAAGGTGTGCGAGCTACAGTGCGCTCCGGTCAGGTCCATGATGTGAGGACACGTGGCCATGAACAGTCTGTTCTGTTGCTTGGCCACATCAGCCACGGCAAGAGCCACATCCCCATTAAAGGTCCCCATCAGAAAATCAACATGGTCTTCCTTGATCAGTTTGTTAGCCATCTTGATCGCGGTCTGGAGGTTTGAGGCATCGTCCGCTTCGATGATGCTGACTGGACGGCCGAGGACCCCGCCACGCTTGTTGTACATCTCCAGGGCCACCGTGGCTCCGTGCACATCATGGATGGAAGATGTCTTGTAGGGACTGGACAGTGGATCAATAATACCGACCTTGATGGGCTCGGCGGCATGCGCGACGGGCGCCCTTCTTGTCAGCCCGAGCACTTGGTCAGCCAAGTCTCCGAAGGCCAGTGCACCGCCGGCCATGGCTGACAGTTGAAGAAAACGTCTGCGTGAGATCGTGCTCATGGAATGTCCTCCTCCAGGTTGAGATCAAAGTCGTCAGAGCATAGCACTCCTGCGGTGTGTATGAGCCGTTCGTCATCGTGTCTCTGAAGCCCGCTTACGATCAAGCCGGATTGAATGGAGAGCGTTCCACCAAACGCCAGCGGAAAGGGTTGGCACCGGCAATCTCGATGACCTGCTCGATGTGAAACTCGATGATCCGTTCAGCGCCCGGGAATTCGGATGCACGATCTGTGTCCCAAAGCACTCGTGCCCGCCCCGTGAGTTGAAGCGTGTCGCCTCGTTCAAACTCGATGAACAGAAGGCCGACACTCGGATTGACCAGAATGTTGCCTAGCGTTTGAAACATCGTATTCCCCGGATAATCCGGCCAGAGCAGTGTCTCAGCGTTCGCGATACGGATAAAACCCGGATGTCCCCCTCGATGGGAAGCGTCGGCCCCGGCCTCAGGGTGAACGCTGGCAATGAAGAAGGTGTCAGCCTTCGCAATCCAGTCCTGTTGCATTGGCGAGAGCGAAGTAGCATGGTGAGCAGCACGAATCTGTTGTTTCTGGTCTCTGTCAGCAGAGATGACACGAGCCTGAATGTACTTGGGACAATTTGAATAGACCTCTCTAGCCTCCACATACATACTGCCGTTGTGAAGGACGCTGACCTTCCCGTTCAGCCGCATGCGCCGCCGCGTGGCCAGATCAATCACAAGCATGCCAACCTCAGGACGTGCACGGATGTTTTCAACCAGGGAATCGCCCGGAACTGGGAAGGTATCTATGCGGACCGTCCGTTCATCCACTGCTTGCATGAATCCGGCTGGACCGGTCAACAGAGAGGCCCACACCCGACGGTCGGCATCAACGGTTCCGACTACCGCCATTCTTTGGCTACCCAGAAAGTCCTGCGCCGCGAGTGGGATTGAGGAGCGAATCGTTCTGCCCAAACGGCGAGCCGATTCCTGCACGCCAGCGCGACCTTGGGCCTCAAGTTCTCCAGAATGGTATCGCCACGTCACTCAATACCCCTCTAACGTTCATGCTAGTGCCTCAAAAGAATCCGCAGGAAGGTGCTCCCGGTGTTGGAGCAGCATAGCCGCCTGCGCCGGTCGGGCTGTAAATTTCCAGCCGGATGCCGTCTGGGTCCTCGAAGAACACGCCACCGGATTGTGCCCCCTCACCATGGGGCACAATCCCATCATGGAGAAAAGCTATGTTCATTGCGCGCAGCTTTCGCTCGGTTTCCAGGACCTGTTCGATCGAGTCGACCTGAAACGAGAGGTGATGAAGCCCGGGGCGCTGCTTTTCAAAGCTGCCTGCGCTCTGTTGCCAAAGCGTCAGGATCAACTGTTGACCCTGGCTGAGAAATACGAAGCGGCGCCCCTCTTCCTGCGATTCACCCATCACTTGAAATCCGAAGACGTCCTGGTAGAACTGTTTGGATCGAGCGAGGTTGCTGACGTTGAGACCCACGTGACCCGTCTTCAGCTTTTGCGGAGTCTGACTCTGCGCGTCATTGTTGCTCATCTGACTACCTCCTTTTTTGAATTCCTATTACCGTTACTGTGATGGTTGGCTAACTATCTAAGTTATACTTTGACAGTTATACCAAAGATGGGCTAACCTGTCAATGGCAATTTTGACGGTTTGACAGTTTTCTTTTCTTGGGAAGTGTGCGGCGATGCGTGATGCCCAAACCGACAGACCATTCGTGTTTGTCGGCAACCACTTGTGCCTGGATTTCATCAACACTCAGATGATCCAGCAGGGTCGTCTCGTGGACTTACTTGAGAGTTTCGACGACTTCGTTTCGTGGCTGTTCCAAGCCTCCGTGCTCACTGCAGCAGAAGCGGCAGAGGCGGTGAGGAAATGGGGCGGCCAACGTGAAGGCCGGCGAACGTTTGAAGAGGCGAGGGAGTTTCGGGCCGTCTTGCGAGGGATGGCAGAACAGATCGTCAAAGGCCGCTCGGTCCCGACAGCCGCGATTGAATCAATTAACAGGTTACTTGGAGCTCGGCTTGGGTATACACAACTAGCGTGCGTGCGAGGCAGGTTTGAAAGGAGGTCCCAGTCACAGACCACTCAAGCCATTCACCTTCTTGTGCCCATCGCTCAGTCGGCCAGTGACCTGCTGTGTCACTGCGATCTTTCTCTGATCAAGAGATGCCGGAACCCTACTTGCATCCTCTATTTTTACGATATGACCAAGAATCATGCCCGTCACTGGTGCAGCATGAACATCTGCGGAAACCGGATGAAAGTCGCCGCCCACTACCGGCGGACCCGCTCTCAGAGGTCTTAGCTATACTGGTCCTCCGTATAGCACTGCTTGATCGCCCAGAAGACCGCCTCTTTGAGTTTCTTGATCAGAGGATCAGGAGGATCGTGACGAATCTTCTGCAGTTTACGGTCCAGCGCAAAGAGCGGCTCAACAGATCGTTTATCCGGAAGCTTGCCCAGAGACCACGCGATCTCGGTCTGCACCCGAACATCAATATCTGGCGCATTTAGCATCTCCAGGAGTGGCGGAATGATGGTGCCATCCCCATGCGCACTACCAACGTTCCCCAGCCCTTTGGCGGCAGCCGCCTGGAGTTCCGGATCCTTCGAGTGCTTGAGCATATCAATCAGGATCGGGATCGACTCTTTGCCGAGGTTCCCGAGTGCCACGGCGGCCTGCTTGGCCAGATCCTTGTCCTTGAGCGCTTCCTTCAGTCTGGGCAGGGCCTTGTCATCCATCAGCTCGCCCAGGAGCGAAATAACCTTGAGTTTCCGGAGCTCGTTTGTGCCTGGCGTCTCCAACAACTTCAGCAGCCGCTCCGCCTGGCCCCATTCGGCTGTCAATAGTATGGGGAAGTCGTACTGCTCAAGGAGGCCTTTCAGCTTGGTCATCGCGTAGGTGCCCGGGTCTCCAGCGTTGGCCGCTTGCGCTGCCTGGACAGCGTCCTCGAAATCGGTCCGTACTTCCTTCTGCCACTTGATCTTGGTCCCCCCCAGCAGGTAGTTAAGTTGACAGGCTGGGCCCTTCCAGACGCGCGACGGTGAATCAGGCAGGTCAGCATCGCTGCCCATTGTCGTGGTACCTTCCCAGGTTTTGCGCTGCTCGCACTTCACCCTGAACACCACGTCATGAGGCTTCGCGGGGTCCGTGACAACCTCAAAGCCAAGCTCCTTGACGTGACTCGTCACCACTTCGGTCAGAGGACCAGAATCAAGATTGCCCTTGTCGGTAAGGGCGATGACCTCCACCAAGATGGTCTTAACCTTTGCCAACTGCTCTTTTTGCTCTGTCGTAAAGTAGTCGCGATAGGCCCAGCTTGTTCCGCTCGTGAGGGCCAGCAGCAACACTACGGCTGTCCCCACCAGTGTTCGCCTCATGATGCACCTCCTTTGGTGCCGGACTCACTCTATGGATTTTGAGATGACGGTCCCCGGGCTTTCAAATATCTTGGCCTCGACTGAGGGCCAGAGGGTATGACCGTCCAAAAAGGCAGATCAAACGTGACCGACGGCAGGATCAAGGAATTACGCGCACCGAGATGCCACCGGCCTCGTGCACCAAGATCCGGAAACCCTCCCAGGTGTCATGAAAATTATACCCTACTCACTGTTCTTGCGCCACCTCTTTCCTGCTGAACGCCAGTCTCTGAGCAAAGCAGAGGGCCTGTGAGAAAGTAGTTGCTCAGTCTTGACACGAACTGACCGGTCAGACTACAACCACGTAAGAAGTAGATGGTGAACAGGGGCGAGAGTGGCGGAACTGGCAGACGCGCGAGACTTAGGATCTCGTGGGAAACCGTGGGGGTTCAAGTCCCCCCTCTCGCACCATTACCTTCCATCTAGGTATCGCACCGCTAGGGTTCACCGAACTCGAGAACAAGGCAGGATGACCCATGAAGTTGGAAGTGACCGAGCTCGGACCGATTAAGCGCGCACTCAAGATCGAGGTGCCTCAAGAAGAGGTTAACCGCCGGTTTGAGCAAGCCTATGCCGAGCTGAACCGGCAGGTCCAGATCCCTGGCTTTCGGCCAGGCAAGGCCCCGCTGGCCTTGTTGGAAAAGCGCTACGCAAAGGCGGTCGAGGAGGACGTGGTCCGGAGGTTAGTGCCCGACTATTACGATCGCGCCATCAGACAGACCGGAATTGTTCCGGTTCTGGTTGAGGTCCCGCCGCTTGAGCGTGCGAAGATCAAGCGAAACGCGGCCTTTTCCTTCACCGCGACGGTCGAGATCAAACCGAAAATCGAGCTGCGGGATTATCGTCCCCCCAATCCGATTTCTCTCAAGCCGGATAAGCGCACGGTGACCGACGAACAGATTGACCAGGCGGTTGAGGCATTGCGAGAGCAGCAGGCTCAGCTCCACCCCGCACCTCCTGGAACAGCCCTGGCGGAGGGCGATTATGCCACCCTGGATGTGGAAGGATTCCTCGACCTGGTCCCACTGGAAGGGACCAAGAAGGAAGGGCAGCTCTACAAGGTGGGCTCCAAAACTCCCATCCTCGGGATTGATGTGGACGAACACCTGCTCGGCAAGAAAGAGGGTGAGTTCGTCGAAGTCTCTCAGCCCTATCCAGCCACCCATCCCGACCCTCGTCTGGCCGGAAAATCCGTCGTCTTCCGGATTAGGGTTGGATCCGTGAAGCAGAAGAAGCTCCCCGTCCTGGACGATGAATTCGCGAAGGATTGCGGCCCTTTCTCCTCCCTGGCCCAGCTGCGAGAGAAGCTCCGAGTCGAGATGGAGCGGGCGCTGAAGAAAGACATCGAAGAGACCTACAAGGACGCAATCCTCAAGCGCCTCTTCGAAACCCATCACTTCGAGGTGCCGGAAACGTTGGTCGAACGTGAGCTCACGGCCATGATCCGCCAGCTCCTCGAAGTCCGACGCAGACAGAAAGGGAGGGCGGGGGATTTCGAGGACCCAGTCAAGCGCCAAGAAGAGACCAAGCGGCTGCAGAACGAGAACCTGCCCGAGGCGACGCGTCGAGTGAAGGTGGGACTGATCCTGGAAGCGATTTCGGTGAAAGAGGGGCTCACAGTCCAGAACGAGGATGTCGAGGCCGAGATCAACCGGTTGGCTACGGACCTGAAGCTTGCGCCCCAAGAAGTTCGGAAGCTGGTGGATGCTGGCGGGGAGGACTCCGTGGATGAACTGAAGGGCCGCATCCTGGCAGACAAGGCCCTGGATTTCGTCTATCGGCACGCTGTGATCCAGGGGTGAGGAAGAGAGGGGCTGGGGGTAGCCAGACCGTCCTTCGTGCTCGCAGAGCCCGCACGATGA
>JBOHOI010000181.1:0-5926 GCA_050731155.1 Nitrospiraceae bacterium
GCGCAAGCCGGTTGATCAGAAACCCGCCCGCATTGATGATTCCTGCATGCAGAAGGGCATGGACCGGTGTGGGAGCGTAGAGGGATCCGGGCAGCCACACATGCATCGGGAACTGGGCCGACTTGCTCATGGCCCCGATGAAGATCAGCAGGGTGATGGCAGTGACCGCGCTGATCTCAAGCCCGCTGCCCGGCCATAGAGACAAGGTGCTGGGAACCTCGGCGGCCCGGGCGAAGAGCGGCGGGAAATCCAAGGTCCCGTAGAGACGATATGCCAAGACGATTCCTGCAAGGAAGGCCACATCGCCCACCCGCAGCCAGGCATACGTTTTGAAGGCCCCCTCGAGGGTTGGGGAATGAGAATAATTATAGGAAAGGAGGTAGAGTAGCCAGGACAAGAGTTGCCAGAATATAAAGAGCATCAACATGTTCGCGCTTGAGACCATGCACAGAAGCACAAAGGTGGTGAGGGCGAGAAGAGCATGAAACCTGGCGTAGCCGCGCTCCTGCTGCATGTAGCGCATGGAATAGAGATAGATGATGGTGCTCACACCCGTGATCAGTACCATCATGACAGCACTCAGACGATCAATGTAGAAGCCCAACGAGAGGACGGAAAGGCCCGCCGAGCCCGGTTCGTAGAAACGGACGCTGATCGGACCGTTCAACGTGACCAGAACCAGCGTCGCGACGGCACCTGCGAAGGCCGCGACGACGGCTGGCACGGCGATCCTGACACTCCGTTCACGCAGCACGCTGCCAGCGACTCCGATCACGATGACGGCTAGCAGAGGAAGTAGCGGGACGAGGATCATGTAAAACATGGCTCACCTCACACGCTTCGCAACGCAGAAGACGACGCGTGCAATCTCGGCAGCGTGGGCCACCTTCGAGCGGAAACTGTGGCGCATGGCCCCCGTGATGGGGAAGTCAGTCCTAATCAGGCCTTCGGCAAGCGGCATCAGGAGTCCGTGGTGTATGGCATAAAAAAAGCCAGCCGGTTCCCCACCCTTTCCGAGGGGCGTCCGGCTGGCTCGTACTGTGACCGGCCTCTCACGCTGGAGAGCCAGCTACCCTACCTGCCACCGTGATCGGATTTCCGATGATGGGTCCGCCTGTCTGTACAAGACAAGGGCAGGGGCCCCATCGTTTGCAATTCTTTGAGGAGGTGTCATACCATAGCGCCCGACAATTCACAACCTGCCATTAGGCCCAAACCGGATAGGTCTTCTGGGTATCTCCATGGGAAATATAAGGCTCGTGAAAGAAGGTCGGAGTAAAGGCGAAGTGGAAAGCGCGATTCGCAACGCTGTCATCAAGTTCGAGCAGGAATTCATGGGCCGGGGGCCGGAGGATGTCCGGGCCTTCATTATTAAAGACCTGTTGTTGGTTCGTCTGAAAGGGGTCCTAACGCCGGCCGAACGGCAACTCGCCAAGACCGCGGAGGGGATCGAGATGGTTCGGCGGTTGCGGCAGACCCTGATCGCGCAGGGGCGGGAGAAGCTCGGTCAGCAGGTAGACGAAATCACCGGCGCCAAGACGACCGGCCTCTTTACCGACATCGACACCCAGATCGGGGAACGCATCATTGTGTTCACCCTGGATCAGGACCTTGAATCAACCTTCCAGTAGTCCCAGGACCCACTGTCAGGTCGCGACAGCGCGTCGTTCACTGGTCATCTGTTAGAGGTCGAAGATGTGGCATCGCCACGGAAGGCGCGGGGTACTCTCTGGAGGTCGCTCGCGCCTGCCGGGGGGAAAGCGCTGACCGAAAAGCAAGAACCATTCTATGAACACGGTTGGCCGTTGTAGAACGTCAGAGGAACCGAACGACATTTGAATGGGAACAAGTGCAGCCGGCCGCAGGCGGGAGGGTAGCGATGGAGAAACTCGTTGAGGGATTCAAGAAGTTTCAGTCCGAAGTCTTTCGTGCGAAGCGTGAGCTGTTCACCAGACTGTCCCAGAAGCAAGAACCACGCGCCCTGTTCATTACCTGCTCAGATTCACGGATTGATCCAAACTTATTGACACAAACCGAGCCCGGTGAGCTCTTCATTCTGCGGAATGCGGGGAACATTGTGCCTTCCTATGGGGGAGTGCTGGGAGGCAGCACCGCCACGATCGAATATGCTGTATCGGTGCTCGGCGTGAAGCACGTGATCGTCTGCGGTCATACCGATTGTGGGGTCATGAAGGCGCTCCTGCACCCGGAAACGGTGGAGAATCTTCCGGCGGTCAAGAACTGGATGGTTCAGGCGGAAGCCACGAGGCGCATTGTGCGAGAGAACTACACCGATCTTAAGGGCGAAGAGCTGCTGGTCGCCACCATCCAGGAAAACGTCCGCGTTCAACTCAGCCACCTGAGGACCCATCCAGGGGTCGCCGCGCGATTGAGACGCGGCACGCTGACCATCCATGGGTGGATCTACTCCATCCCCACCGGCGACATCTGGGCCTACGACGACGAGAGAGGGGTCTTTGAGTCCTTAGTGGACTCCAAGGCTTAGGATTCGCCACGATCGGATGAAGCGACCCGTTCATTCAGGGCCACCTGGCGATTGCGTTCCGCTACCCGAGCAGCCGCGCCCCGCCTAACCCCGAGCTGGAGTGAAGCGAGTCATGAATTGTGGATGAATCCGGGAGACGAGCGCATAGAGCACAATGGCCGTTCCAACACCCGTCACGAAGTCCGTCACCAGCACCATGATCGCGGTGTAGGCCATGATGAATGTCTCCATCCGACCACGTGCCAGGACCTGCGAGACTTCCGCCGGCTTCACCATGTTGTACGCCACGTACATCATGATCCCGCCGATACAGGCCATCGGGACATGCTCCAGGAAGGTGGCGAGGTAGGCCACAAGGAGAAGCTTGAAGACGCCCTTGGAGATGCCGGCCAGCGGCGAGAGCGCTCCGACTTTGATGTTGGTGGCCGTCCGAGCCAGCGCCCCGGTGTGGGGAAACCCGTTCAGCAGTGGGATGATGACATTCACCCATCCTTGCCCCCACAGTTCCTTGTTCGGATTAAACGGCGTGCGCGTGTTGTCAGCGAGGCGATCCGCCATCCGCGATGACAGCAGGCTTTCGACCGCGCCGACGAATGTGATCGCGGCGACCGCATACAGCAGGTCGTAGAAAAAGAGGAAATTCAGTTGAAACGATGCCGGGGGCGTGAAGACCCAGAAGTCGGTTGGGAGGCTTCCGTACTCATCCTTGATTGAGACGATCCCTTTCTCCGCCCAGACGGTCCAAGTCAGCACGGTGCCGATTCCGAGGGCAATGAGCGGCCCGGGAATATAGACGGAAATCCTGAAGAATGCTTTGCTGATCGCAAACGTGGCCACCGCGAGCGTGATCGCATATGCGTTGATCTCGGACGAATGGTCCCAGACGACCCCCAGCTTTTCAAGGAAGCTGTGCCCGATCATCTCGGTCTTGATGTCCAGCACGTTGCCCAATTGCGTCGTCACGATCACGCAGGCAATCCCGATGGTGAAGCCCACCACGATCGAGTCGGGAACCAGGCTCACAAACCTGCCCATGCGTGACAGGGACATCACAATCATGATCAGGCCGGCGCAGATACTGGCCAGAATCATAAAGGATGTGCCGAAGTCGTGAACCATCAAGGCAATGACAGGGATGAACGCGGCGGTGGGCCCGTACACTTGATACTTGGAACCGCCAAAGAGCGCACCGATCAGACCTGCAATGGCCCCGCCGACGATTCCTTGCTCAGGCCGGAGTCCTGACGCCATGGCGAATCCCATGGCCAGTGGAATAGCGACCATCCCGACGATAAGGCCCGCCATCAGGTCACGCAACACGTTCAGCCCCAGATTCCCCCTTTTCAGATCTTCATACCGTTCATCGAAGGGGTTGAGATAGAACGCGAGTCTCTCTAAAAGAGTGGTTTCTTTTAGTTCAAAGGGGTGCTGAACGTGGCTCTGCATATTGTCTCCTCTCTCTTGTTCGGCTCTGGACCCAGCTTCATTCGTAACGGGTGCGCCGGGTTGGGAAAGCGTCGGGGAGGATCGATCCACCACGGAGAAGGTGGAATTGCGAAGGGACAGATTCTGGGAACAGCCATCGTCTGCTTCCACTAATGCGGGACGATCACTTCTAGGAAATATAGCATACGGCTAACAATTTGAAAACACGACCGCTTTTGACGCAGACTCGCGAAATCGCCATACTACGAAGGAGTCAACACCGCTGCGGTGACCCTCCTCGACCTAACGCAGCATGCGGCTTCCCCGCCGAACTGAGGCAAGCATATCGTGATGAGCTGCTCGTCCTGACCGAAAGAGAGAAGATGAATAGGACGCGATGACGGACACCAAGCCGTTTGAGTTGAAAGGCGCGGATGGCAAGTTGATCCGTGGGGATTGCCTTGGCGGGAAGGGTCGGCAGATCCTGTTTATCGCTGGATTTCTCTCCAAACGGTGGGGCAATAAGAGCCGGGCGCTGGCGCAATGGTGCGGCGAGCGCAAGTGGGGCTTCTGCTGCTTCGATTTTCGCGGCAACGGGGATTCGGAGGGGGATTTCAAGGACTACACCCTGTGCAATTGGCTGGAGGATGCCTGGGCTGTGGTCAGGATGCTGGATCAGGGCCCGCCATTGACCATCGTCGGATCCTCCTTGGGTGGATGGCTGGCCTGGCTGGTGGCTCAGGAGACCCAAGTGGTGAAGGACCTGCTGCTCATCGCGCCGGCCTTCAATATGATGGGGGAACGGGCTCGACAGGTCTCGCCGGAACGGAGGCAGGCCTGGTATCACAGGGGCTGGATGCCCTACGATGATGACGAGCTGCATCGCGACTACCCGCTCTCCTGGAAATGGGTGGAGGAAAGCGAGGAATTGTGGAAGAGGCGGCAGGCGCCTCCGAGACGGGTCAAGACCACGATTTTGCACGGTCTGCAAGACACGGTGATTCCACCGGCCTGGAGCTGGCGGTTCGCCGAGCATGTCCTGTCCCAAGATCCCCACTTCCCTCTTGAACTGGTGTTTAAAATAGGCGACCATCGCCTCAGCGATCCCCAGGCTCTTGAGACTTTCCGGCGGCTGGTTGTCGGAGAGGCCTGATTTCACGGAGGCCCCTCATGAACAGAGCGGAGCGGCGGCGCCAGGAAAAACTTCAGCACGGTCCAGCCCCATCACCTAAGACGCGCTCGCTCAAGACGTTACTGGACGAGGCAGTTGCTCACCACCAGGCGGGCCGCTTGCAGCAGGCGGAACAACTCTACCGCCAAATCCTTGACGTTGATCCGGACCAGGCCGATGCGTTGCATTACCTGGGCCTGCTTGCCTATCGGGTCGGACAACTGGACAAGGCCATCGACTTGCTTTCGAAAGCGGTCCGGAAGGACGCGAAGAATTCGCTCTACCATTTCAATCTGGGCGTGGTGTTTCAGAAGGGAGGCCGGTTAGGCGAAGCGGTCGAGTCCTACCGAAGAGCTGTGACCATCAATCCGAACCACGTGGAAGCCCAGAGTAATCTAGGCAATGCCCTCAAAGAGCAACGAAAGTTGGATCAGGCCGTCGCCTCCTATAAGAAGGCGCTAAGCCTCAACCCCAACTACGTGGAGGCGCACAATAATCTTGGCGTGGCGCTCAAGGAGCAGGGTAGGCTGGACGAAGCCATCGCCTCCTATGAGCGAGCCTTGAGCCTCAAACCGATCCATGTGGAGGCGAATTGTAATTTAGGCATTGCCCTTAAGGAGCAGGGCAAGCTGGAAGCGGCCATCGCCTCGTTTGAGCGAGCCCTGAGCCTGAAACCCGACTACGTGAAGGCCCATCATAATCTGGGGCTCACCTTCCTGTGGCAACAACAGTTCGACCGCGCCTTGACCTCGTTACGACGGTCAGCCGATTTGCAGCACAACCATGGTCGCGCCGTCAACGAGGCCTCCATCTCTAAATCGAGA
>JBOHOI010000182.1:0-5874 GCA_050731155.1 Nitrospiraceae bacterium
GACCGCCGGTTCCAGCGCGGATTGTTTAATTTGACGCACGGAGTGCGGATCGGCACCGATACGGTGCCTGGCCCCGCGGCTCTGTTACGATTGGTGGAAGCCTCGCGACAGCATCGCCCCTATTCGGTGCAGGAGCTCCAGCGCCTGAGCGGACGCCAGCTGTCGCTTGAGGAGGGGTACGACTACGAATATGCGCTTGCGCTGGTCAAAACCTCCGCGTCGCTCGTTTACACCATTCGCCTGAGCTTGCAACATGGACTGATTACAGTCACCGATTCGGAAGCCCACTTTCGGTTGCTTGAGCGCACCTGCTTGAGAGATCAGATTTCCATCAACAACCGGTGGATTGTTCTTGAAAGGTAGTGAAATTGTGCAGAGATTTCAGCCAGATGCATCTGTCAGGCTGGGTAGGGCTGGCTTGGCACAAGGCAGCAAGTTTGATACAATGGCGCCTGTATGGCCAAATCTCCGCCTCCAGCGGCGATCCCAAAAGCGATCGAAGAGCAAAGGACCGGCACAGGCGATGACCTGGAAGCCCGAGTGATTGTCTATAACTGCAGTTGCCATACGTACCAACAGGTCATCACTCTGTTCTGCGAAGCAATCCCGGGCATGAATCCGCATAGAGCATTTGAGTTGGCTTGGCGGATTGACCACCAGGGCAGTGCTACGGTCTATACGGGGGACTGGAAGACCGCAGAAGGAATTGCCAAACATCTCGTCGGAGGCGGGCTGCTGGTGGCAGTTCAGTGACAGGGAATGAAGGGCTGAATGGACTACCGGTGAACGGCCCTTCTTCGCGCTGGCTTTCTCCTGGCAACTCGGCGGGAGACGCGGGATGTTCTCTTCGTGACCCTTTTCCGGACGGTGCCCTTCCCTGGTTTCTGATGCATGGGAGGAAAGAAGGGTAAGCGCCCGACCTTATTCAGCATTTCTCCGCTATACACCCTGACCTGGTACAACTCAAAAAGCCGGCTTATCGCCTTTGGATCACCCTTCCTGGCTAGGTTGAGGAGTCGTCTCCGCAGGTTCAGTTCTTCTTCTTCTGTATGGGAGCCCGCTCGCCGCTGCATTTTCAAGCTTTTCTCCCTCCGAGCTATCACCAGGATGGACGGGCTTTAAGCTGACAGAGGTCATTATATCCACGAACCAGTCATTTTACCAGGGGAAATAAGCTTAGCCAGTCAAAATACTCTCAAAAACCTGGCGATTCCGACTCCAGCAGTTGTGAGTCTTCATATCGTAAGTTGTTGAAAATATTTAGCACTAGCCTGTGTCGCACCAGAGCCATTGGCCTCTGACGAATCAGGGTCACAAGATCATCGGTTGTATGTCAGGAACTGCTCGATCTATAATCGGTCCACTAACGCCCTACACTTTCGACTCGGTAAGCAATCCCGTTAACAAGGAGCCACACCGATGGAACAGTATCAGCGCGAAGAGAGTAAAACCGATGTGAAGGATGATCCGCTCGCACGTGACCTCCTGCGCAAAGCCTTTGAAAAAACAGCCCGTTGGCAACCTGATTTCAATGGCTTTACGGCTGACCTTACGGTGAACATCAATGGCAAGGAATTCCGGGGAACCGTGACGGTCAAGGGTCCACGGGACGTGAGCGTGGGACTTCCCGACCCAGAGCTACAAAAGTGGGCGGAAGGCCAGATTGCCATGATCGCCGTCCACCGCGGGCCCCGGAGCTTTGAGGAATCAGACGGCAAGTACGCCTTGACCTTGGGCAAGGACGTGGACCATCCGATGGGACCAAGCATCGCGATCAACGGAGACGGCATGCATTCATTCTATCGGATCAAGGGCGACCGGATCACGCAGATCAACCGGAAGATGGCCCACCCCGGCATGCCGCCCATCGCCTTCACGATCAACGTTGAGGACAGTGCCATTACGCAAGACGGGAAGTTTCTCACTACACGCTATACCGTCTATTACTACTCGCCCCAAGACGGGAAGCTGACCAATGTCGAGAGCTTTACCGATACGCACAAGCGTGTGGCCTCTTCCGACCTTCCGGCAACGCGGCGCATTATTTCCTATGAGAACGGTGAAGTGGTGGTGAAAAGCCTCACCTTTGAAAATCACAAAATGCTCTCCTGATTGATCTGAGAGTTCACTACCCGCGCAGCATGCGAGCGAAACTGGGCGGCTACGTGCACCTGGGGCGAATGATTGACAAGTGCCGAGCCGTGCTGGCCGGGACGCAAGGAGAATACATTTATCCTTGCCCCATGGATCGCCGCTTATTGGAATTCGCCGGACTTGAGGCGGATCAGTTCTTACAGGCTGTCCAGGGACGTACGGACGAGGCTGTGGTCGCCTGGTTTCTCACCACAGCAGCGCCACATCCTCAGCTGAAATCGAAGCCTGGAACAGCATGATGCTGACGAGGGAACCAGACACGGAAGAGTAATGGGCCTATTTTCTAAGGTGCCTCGAAGCGGTGGATCCGAGCCGCACAGACATCACGAGCTGGGCGGATCTCTTGGACCTGGAAGAGCAGCGCCCCGTACCGATCCAGGGCGCCGTTAATCGTTAAACGTGAACCCCGTACCACGGCTTCACAGCCGTGGCATCGGGGTTTTACCCTTCGGGGGATAAAGCACATTCCTCCCCGCCTTCACAGGCGGGGCTTCCTGTGGTATGGGGTGAATCGTTAACCACCGAGTCACTGCTCAAACCTCTTGCGATTAACGTTTCACGAATACCGTTTAACGTTCCTCATCGAAGCCCCTCCCCTCCCATTCCTCCTCCGAAGCCGCCGAAGTTGCCGCCGAACCCGCCTTGGCCACTGCCCCAGAATTCGCCTCGGCGCAGGCGGCCATAGGGATGCGTGAGGTCCGGCCGGCTGATCCACCAGAGGAACCACAAGGCTCCGAAGCTGGTGAATAGCGTCAAGACGATGCCCAGCCCTTTCAACCGTGACCGAGGCGGCTCGACAACTCGGATGTCTTGTACAATGGAGGCTAGAGCAACTGTTGCGCGATAGAGGCCCTCGCCGTATCGCCCGCCACGAAAGGCGGGCTCCAAATATTTCTTGCCGACGTCTTCCACAACCTGCGGGGAGACCACCGCAAGCAAGCTCCGTCCAACCGTGACCGTGGCCTGTCGCCCGTCCGCCACCGCAAGCACGAGGATGCCATGTTCCTGCTGCGCCGAGCCAATCCCCCACCGCTCATAGAGCGCTGACGCATAGTCCTTGGCAGTGTCATAGGGTTTCGTGGACGCCACCGTCACCACGACCATTTCCACACCGGTCTTCCGTTCCAAGTCCTGGCACACGGATCGGACGCGGGCCTTCCAATCCGGTTCCAACACCTTGGCATGGTCACTCACGTAGCCAAGCGGTTCGAGCAACGGTGGCTTCCCCTGCGGCAATCCGCTCGCCAACCCTGGTGCGAGCACCATACTCAGCGCAACCGCCCAACCGAATCTACTCCCCCTCACGCCTCACCCCTTACGCCTAACGCTTCTCACCTTACACCTCACGCCTCACACCTCACGTTTGTCTCTCAGAGACGACCCTCTGCCTTCAATTGCTCCACCCGTTCAATTAAGGTCTGGAGGGAGGAACCATAGCGTTCGAAGAGGCGGGGCATCTCCAACGGACCAGGGGAGATCAGTCCTCGTTTTAAATGCAGCACGTCCTGAAAAGTCACGGGATCAACTCCCAAGCTAGGCTGGAGACTCTCAAGCAAGGCTTCGGTCATCCTAGGGATTGGAATTTTCAACAGCCGAAACAGTCCTCTCAGACAGGGGAGCAGAGCCGTGAAGGAAAGCGGAAGCAGGATCTCGACCGTTTCCGGTTTGCCGGCCCCTTCTACAAATCGCTGTCGGAGCCGCAGGAGGTTTCCCCGGATTTCCTGCTCGCACTGCACCAGCAGGTTGCGCAAATCTATGGCAAGAGTGGGGAAGGGATCACGGCCAGCAAGCAGCACGTGCTGTTCCTTGATCTCCAAGAACTCCAGAGGAAAGAGAGCGGTGGACGATCGGAGCCCTTCTTCGGTCAGGAACAGTGGGACCACGATATGTTCTTTGCTCCAACGACGATGCTCTTTGCCATATCGCTGCAGAGCATCAATATCGTGCTTGGCCAGAAGCAGGAGCAGATTGATGTTCGATCGTCCAGGGAGGTACTCGCCACGAGCCGCGCTACCGTAAAGAATCACGGCCTCTAGCGAAGGGCCAAAGAGAGCCGTCACATCCGTCAGATACGATCGAAGCGTCTCGCGAACGTCAAGCGGAAGGTCTTGGAGGACCCCATCACTCATTGCTCATCACTTGTTTCTGCTGACAACCTGTCGGCATGGGGATCAGGCAGGAAGCCTGCCGCCATCAGACGGTCGAGCAAACCGAATGGCTTCTCAGCGCGCAGCCCAGCCGTGGTGGCCAGAACCCGATAGCGAAGCCGTTGGTTGCGATCCAGGGTCCTGAATACGCGGTCGCGAAGGAAAGCCAGCAGAGGATTGCCCGTGTTCCAGAACAACACCTGCTCATCCGCCAAGCGCTGCAGCATGTCCACCTGGGGACGACGGCTCTGCTCATATGACGCCAGGGTTTCAGCGGACCAGTCCTCCCGTTCCAGGCACGACGGGATCAGATCTGCCAGCGTCATGGCATCCGCCATAGCCTGCATGCGCCCCTGGGACGCATGGGGATTCATGGCATGCGCCGCATCGCCGATCAGCGCTGCCCCGTCGGCTACCCATCTGGCCGTCCTGACCCGCGCTGTAGGCATATAGGCGGTTTGGTCCCAGTCCACGAGGCTTTGGATAGCCTTTTCGAGACTCGGATCGATTCTCAGCCAGTTCGCGCGAAGCGTCTCAAGGCCAGCAGCCTGAACCTCCGGCATCGAACTGGCCGGGATCATATAAAAGAGATAGACTTTCCGATCGGCGGCTGGGAACAACCCAAAGATCGTCCGGCGACCGACATAGTAGCGGGCTTCCTCCATCTCGTCAGGACTATCCAGGATCGCAATGAGATACCCTTCACGGTACAGGTGTAGACGGGCCGGGATCCCAAGCGACTCACGGACCTTGGAGAAGGCTCCATCTGCGCCCACCACCAACTTGGCTGAAATGGTCAGTGATTTCCTCTCGCATTCCGCCTCCACTCCGACCACACGTCTCCCTTCGCGCAAGAGCCCCTTGAACTGCACCCCATATCGCAGCGCACCGGGAGCGCGCGACTCAAGAGCTCGCAAGATCGCGTGATGCGCGACATTCGGCAACGTGACCATCGCGCGATTGTATGGCGGTGGCAACATGTCATAGTCCACCGTGCAGAGTCTTTTCCACCCACCCTCCCCAGGCGCGCCAAGACGCGCCCCTTCCCGTTCACCACCCACGCAGCAAAAGTGGAACAGCCGGACGGACTTCGTCGCATCAGGTGGAAGCTGTCCCAGCAAACCTAGACGATCCAGCACCTGCTGGCCGTTGGGCTGGATGATTTCGCCTCGCAACCCTCGAGGCGGTCCGGCAGCCTGTTCCAGCACCACAGTGCTGATCCCTTTCTGGGCAAGGGCCAAGCCCAGCACGGCACCCCCGCCGCCCGCCCCCACGATCACGACATCTGTCCGTTCCGCCATCTTTGTGCTCATTCAGCCCTTTGCTCGTTACCGCCAGGCCGCGTAGCGAACAGGATCCTTCCACATCGTCAGGAACTTGTCCCGCGCCTTCGCACTCGTAATCGGATCAGTCATCACATCCAACCGCTCGTCATTGTAACGATGCCCGCTTGTCGTCTGGTTCATTGAACCGGACGTGTTGATCTCGTCATCCACCACCACCTGTTTCAGATGCATCAGGCCGTCGTGTTGATTCACCCTAATTGGAATGCCGGCCAACCGCAGGGTCTCAA
>JBOHOI010000183.1:0-5854 GCA_050731155.1 Nitrospiraceae bacterium
GGGTAGCTACTGGGGTGGTCTTCGTGTCACAGAGGTCCTCGCAGAACGAGTGACCCGCATGGATCATGTGGAGGGCCTCTCGGCGAACCTCACCACGTCATCACTGGTGCTGATCTCCGCCACCCTTGGACTCCCCGTCTCGACCACCCACGTCAGCAGTTCCGCGATCATCGGGATAGGCCTGCTGAAGGGCATTGAGGCAGTCCGCTGGACCACAGTCCGGAACATGGTGCTGGCCTGGGTCATCACGCTGCCCGCCGCCGCAGTTCTGGCCTGTCTCGCCTACCTGGTTCTGAGCGGGCTCCTGTGAGCGCGTGCCCGTTCAGGCGAGGCCTGACCATCGCGATCATGGGAACGCTCTTAGGAACCGGTATCGAACCGGATGCATGGCGCAGCGTCCAGGCGCTCGACTGGGTCCCCTCCCAGGAGGAGATTCAGAAGTACCGGCGCAGTTGGAACCCACTGTCCAACGGGCCAATGTTCATCAGCGGGGTGGACATCCACCCCAAAGGTCAATTCACCGCCCATCCGTTCGTCTTCTCCCAGATCAGTGAAAAGCGATTTGGAAACCAATTCACGGTAGACCGGACTACTTCCCAGACACATTCCTACCAGATCGCCCCGCTAGTCACCATGGCCTATGGGATAACAGACCATCTCGAATTGAACGTCGGGCTCGGGATGTCCGCGTTTTGGGCCAAGGACACCGCACAATTCAACCAGGGAAGGGGGGGGCCGTGGACCACCAACGTCGGCATGGGAGACACCCAGATTTATCTCAAGTACCGCCCGATCGTCCAGGACCCGGACGGGTGGCGGCCCTCTATCACGACCTTCAACATGATCGTACTTCCCACCAGCCGATGGGTGACCGGCACAGAAAGTCCTCCAGGCGGGTTCGCGCCGCTAGGTCGACTGCCCGCCTCACGGTTCGGGGCGTTGACGTGGACGGAGGGGGTCATGTTTCGGAAAATCCTGCAACCATTTCGGATCAGCGGCGGCGTGTTCTACTCCTATCATTTTCCGGGGAGCGACGCTGGCCAGACGACCTATCCGGCGGACATCGTCAACACTCGGCTCATTGTCGAGCATATTCTGAATGACCAACGAGGCTTCGGCTATAACCTGGAATTCGTGGGGTTCCACGGGCTTTCCTGGCGAGCCGATGGACATCAGATCAACGCAGGCGGCAGGAACGGCTTTAACTCGCTCGGCCTCCAGCCGACCATTCAGTACAGGCTGGGCGAACATTGGGTTGGTGCAGCAGGGGTCTTGTTCACCATCGCAGGGCAGAACGTCCTGGACGCGATCTATCCAAATTTCTCGATCTACTACTATTGGAGTAAGACAGGTAAGATAATAATGCGGTAAAGAGGGCCGTTCGCAACCCTGTTCCTCTCCAATCTATAGTGACCATGCTCCCTTGTAATCCTACCTTCCGCAAGCTACGCTAATCGTTGTGGGAGGTGTGCCATGACGTCAGCACGTCAGTTGGATGAGGTCCTTGCGACTTACATTGCAGATTTTGTCGCCAGGAACCGGGCCGCCCAAACCCTCAAGAAGGGGTTGGATGACGTCGGAGTCGGCTTTTCGCCGAGCGCCGATCATCTGACCTTCCGGACTGACGACATCGACCGCCGCGCGGAAGAATTTCTCCGGTTAGGCTATACCTTTTCCGAACGGCTGGAGTATGAGGACTGGTTCGCCAAGGTCTATCGCAAGCTGGGCTATCCGGCCCTCTTCATCGACCAGGCCTACGCCGGCGAGCGTGGCAAGACCAGCATCATCCCCGGCTGGGTGGCTCGGTTTGGCGACCGCACGCTCCACCACATTGCGGTGCGGGTGGAAGACATCGAAGTAGCCATGGAGCGCCTGCAGCGGGCAGGTACCAAGTTCGCCGGTCCGATCGTGGGAGCAAAGGGCGGGCCGCTGCGGCAGGTCTTCACGGTTCCGGAAGAGGTGGATGGCGCGGCCTTTTCCGTGGTGGAACTGACGGAACGGCACGAAGGGTACCAGGGCTTCTCTCCGCCTCAGGCGGACAGCCTGATGAAATCTACGGTGAAAAAGAGCGGAGCATGATGACTGTCTGTTGCCCCTCCCTGTAAAGTCTGCTATGGTGATGCCCCCGTTACATAACTGATGCCCTTGACCTGAGTATCAGGGTGAGGAGCTCTCATGGTTTGGGACCCGAAAGATCCCTGGAGCAAAAAGACTGATCCCATTGATGACGTGCTCCGGCAAGCTCAGTCACAACTCCGCCAGCTGATACCGTTGCGTGGCCTCCGCCCGCTGCTTTTCATCGTCGTGGCAGTGGTTCTGGTCTGGCAAGGAACTTTTATCGTGGCTCCGGACGAGGAAGGGGTGGTGAAACGGTTCGGCGACGTGGTCCGCAGCGCTGGTCCCGGTCCACATCTGAAAATCCCCTTCATCGAGACTGTGGAACGGCCCAAAGTCGAAAAACTCCATCGCATCGAGGTCGGCTTCCGCACGGACCGTCAGGGCCGCCAACAAATGCTGCCCAAGGAAGCCTTGATGCTGACGGGGGATGAGAACATCCTGGCGATTGAGTTCATCGTCCAATATAAAATTAAGAACGCGAAGGATTACCTGTTTCGGGTGGATGAAATCGAGGAGACGATTGGGAAGTCGGCTGAAGCCTCCATGCGCGAGGTGATCGGCAAGAGCAAGATCGACGAAGCCCTCACATCCGGCAAGGCGCAGATCCAACAGGACACCCAAACGCTCCTGCAGGGCATTCTGGACCAGTACCAGGCCGGCGTGCAGGTGGCAGCGGTCCAGTTGCAGGACGTGGACCCGCCGGAGGCGGTGGTGGCCGCATTCAAGGACGTGGCCAGCGCGAAAGAGGACCGCGAAAAGCTGATCAACCAGGCGCAGGGCTACCGCAACGACATCACTCCCAAGGCCAAGGGAGAGGCTGCGCAGATCGTGAATCAGGCCAAGGGGAATGCGCAGGCGCGGGTGGCACGGGCCGAGGGGGAGGCCACTCGCTTCCTGAAGACCCTCAAGGAGTATGAGCAGGCCAAGGAGATCATCAGCAAGCGCATCTACATTGAAACGATGGAAGAGATCATGACAGGTATCGAGAAGGTGATTATCGACGGCAAGGCAGCCGACCGTCTGCTTCCCTACCTTCCCCTCGACCGCCTGCACAAGCCACCGAAGGCCGCCGCGGCCGCCGATGACAAGAGGCCCTCCCCATGACCCACCAGAACATCGTGATCGCGCTGGTCGCTATCGTCGTGTTGTTGTTCGTGCTGGGCGCTTCGCCGTTCTTCGTCGTGGACATTACCCAGACGGCGATCGTGGTCCAGCTCGGAAAGCCGGTGCGCAATATCACCGAGCCTGGCCTCAAGTTCAAGGTGCCCTTCATCCAGGATGTCACCTACTTTGACAAGCGCCTGCTGGATTACGACTCCTCGGCGCAGGACGTGATCACCCAGGATAAGAAGACGATCCTGATCGACAACTTCGCCAAATGGCGCATCACCGATCCCCTGAAGGTGTATCAAGCCTTTCAGACCCAACGTGCGGCCCTCCGGCGGTTGGACGACATTATCTATTCGGAGCTGCGAGTCGAGCTGGGGCGGCACGACCTCTCCGAGATTGTCTCTAAAACTCGCTCCGAGATCATGGCCGTGGTGACCCAGCGGGCGAACGAGAAGGCCAAGGCGTACGGCATCGAGGTTCAGGATGTCCGCATCAAACGGGCGGATCTGCCCGAGCAAAATGAGAAAGCAGTCTTCGCCCGCATGCAGGCGGAACGGGAACGCCAGGCGAAACAGTATCGTGCGGAGGGAGCTGAAGAAGCGCAGAAGATCCGGTCCGAGGCCGAGAAGGACCGTGAGATCATCCTGGCCGAAGCCTACAAGACCTCGGAGGAGCTGCGGGGCGAAGGCGATGCCAAAGCCTTCAAGATCTACGCGGCGGCCTACCGGCAAGACGCGCGATTTTTCGAGTTCACGCGCTCAATGGAAGCGTACAAGAAGACCTTCAGCGGCAACAACAGCACCGTGGTGATGAGCCCGGACTCGGAGTTCTTCAAATACCTCAAGCAGCGCTGATTTCTTCGTGAGACGTTAGGCGTAAGGTGAGCGCTTCGCTTTCCTTCCATCCACCCCTTACGCCTCACGACAATCCGATAATCTGATCTGTATCCGGATCAAGGTCAATCCGCTCTCCTGCCGGCCGCTTCGGCAACCCCGGCATGAGCTGAATCCCCGAGCAGACCGCGGTCAAGAAACCGGCTCCAGCTAAAATCCGAAGCTCTTTGATCGGCACCGTGAATCCCGAGGGGCGACCTTTCAGCGCTGCGTCATGAGAGAGCGAGGACGGGGTCTTGGCCATACAGATGGGCAACTGGCCGAACCCTAGCTTGGTAGCCACCTCGATTTGGGCCTCTGCCTGTTCCTCGTACCGCACGCCACCCGCACCATACATTCGTTGTGCGATCGTCTCGATCTTCTGCTTGATGGAGGCTGAATCTGGATAGAGAGGCGTAAATCCGGAGGGTCCCTGGCAGGCTTGAACGACCGCCTTCGCGAGTTCTTCCGCCCCCTTCCCACCATCAGTCCAATGGGTGGAGACGGCCGATGCCACCGCACCGGCGGCGAGGGCCTGCTCCCTGGCAAACTGCAATTCGTCCTCAGGATCATTTGGAAACGCGTTGATCGCGACGACCGCAGGCACTCCAAATGCGTTCACGTTCGCGATGTGCTGCTCCAGGTTGGCAAGGCCCCTCGCCAGCGCGTCTCGATTCGGGCCAGTCAGCCCTGCCGGGAGTGGCTTGCCCGCCCTGACCGCCCCTCCGCCTCCGTGTAGCTTGAGAGCCCGGAGCGTCGCCACAATGACCGCGGCATTGGGGCGGAATCCGGACATACGGCACTTGATATTGAAGAACTTCTCCGCTCCAAGTTCGCTGCCGAATCCGGCCTCGGTGACGACATAGTCTACGCACCGTAGCGCAATTGCATCAGCCAAGATCGAGCAGTTCCCATGAGCGATGTTGCCGAATGGCCCCGTGTGGACAAAAGCCGGGGTGCCCTCCAAGGTCTGCAGGAGGTTAGGGCAGAGCGCGTCCTTAAGGAGAGCAGCCATCGCCCCTGCGCACTTGAGATCCTCCGCCGTGACCGGTTTTCCATCCTGGGTCAAGCCCACCAGAATGCGGCCGAGGCGCTGACGAAGGTCGGTTGGATCCGACGCCAGAGCCATGATAGCCATGACCTCGGAGGCCTCCGTGATGACAAACTGCGCGCGCCGGCCGGGAACTCCTTCTGACTCTTCGATCCGCACTTGCCGCAGCGCCCGGTCGCTGACGCTCATCGCTCTCGGCCAAGCGATCCGACCTGGATCAATATTGAGGGCGTTCCCGTGGAAGAGATGATTGTCCACGAACGACGAGAGCAAATTGTGGCTGGCTGCTACCGCATGGGCATCGCCTGTTAAGTGCAGGTTGACATCCTCCATCGGGATGATCTGGGTCCTCCCCCCACCGGCTCCCCCACCCTTGATGCCGAAGACCGGCCCGAGCGACGGCTGGCGGAGTGTGACGACTGCACTGAGGCCGAGCTGGCAGAGCCCCATGGACAGCCCGATTGCTGTGGTGGTCTTTCCCTCGCCCAGCGGCGTCGGATTGATCGCTGTCACCAGCACATAGCGGGCCCGTGGCCGGTTCGACAACCGATCAAGGCAGGCCAAGGACACCTTCGCCTTCCACCGTCCATAGGGAATCAGTTCGTCATGTCGAAGGCCAAGCCCCTCGCCGACCTCAATGATGGGACGAGGCGTCACGGAGCGGGCGATGTCGAAATCGCTCACCTGTTCCTCTTCACTTGGA
>JBOHOI010000184.1:0-5849 GCA_050731155.1 Nitrospiraceae bacterium
TCGTAATAGTTCCCTGGCCTGGAGGGCAGCAACACTTGCAATCGACTCTTCACCGTCAAGCCCGGCGCCACCACAAAGACGTGCTTCGAAAACCGCTTGTCTTGGGGATAGGTCACCTTGTTGAGCACCTGCCAGGCAATGATCATCCCCATGAGAATCGTTTTGCCGGAGCCGGTGGCCATCTTGCAGCAGAGGCGCGTAAATTCCCCGCCGTCGCCGGGAACCTCAATCCCTTGGCGATCAGCGGGAGACGACTCGGTCAACCAAATCAGCGTCTCGATGGCTTCCAGGGAACAGAAGAAGAGTCGGTGTGCGGTGTCCCGCTGCTCGGGGTCATGCCAGTGTTCCAGCAGTCGTTTGGTGATCCCTGTCACGCCCGAATAGCCCGCCTGTCGCCAAGGCGCGACGCGAGCGCGAATCTGATTCACCGGCGGTAGTTCGATGAAGATGCCGGGGTCATCGAATGCCTTGGAATGTTCCGATGCGCGCACATAGCCGGCTGGCCGCCGCCCATCCTTCAGCGTGAACGTTCGCGTCTCCCGGTGGTAACTCCAGTGGCGGGTGGGCTCGACGTACGGTGTGTTGATGATGAGCTGGTCGATGGTGGCAGGCATTACGGCACGTCAATGAGTTTCAGAGATTCAATCCCACGGTCATCCACGATCTTGATCGCGACGCGCTTGTGTTTTCCGGGCTCGAAGGGTAGAGACACAGTCCCGCGATAGGCTTCAATCAGTTCTTCGTCAATCTCGGCCTTCAGGTTCTTGGCCAGTCGCGCCCAGCCGTCGTTCTCGCCGGCCATGGGGAAAAAGACCTGTCGGGGATATAGGCTTCGCCCGTCATAGTCGGGATCGAGCATCCAGACGGCGATCTTGTCAGTCCCTCCTGACTCAATGGCCCCGGTTTTTGTGTTGTAGTAGTCAAACCCGCGCACCTCGACCTCATACTTGTCCTTATGCTCACCCTTCTTGATCGGGCGCAGGTCCACATCCGGCTGACCGATGAGCCAGAAGCTCTCGTTGCTCGCGCGTTTCTTCTTCAGGTCTTCGGTGAGCAGGTCTGTGTTCATCTGGACCTTGAGGAAGGTCATACCGGTTTTCTCCGGCGTGAGTTCATCAATGTCCTTGGCCGCCTCGGGATCGAACTGAAAGGCGGCAAACAGGAGCATCGTCGGTTTAGGCGACAGTTGCCGTGCCTCTTCCCAGGCTAATTCGACCTGTCGCTGTTCCAACGGGGCATGCTCCGGACCGAAAGAAATCACGACGCGAGCAGGCTGGCCGTATTTCGGCTGCGGCATGCGCACCGAGTCAGCACCCTTGTCGTTCGGCTTTGTCTCGGCTTCTGCATGAAGCCAGCGAGTGCCGGACAACGGCTCAACGCGAGAAAAGAGAATGTGTTGCCCGTGTTTGCCGCGGATGCCGCATTTCAGCAGTTCATCCCGCCACTCGGCATGCCGCAGTGTTGGGCCGGAACGAGCGATGGAGGCATCGGCTGGCTGCGAGATGGTTTCGACCTCGGCGAGCGGCTTCACAGCGGGAGCCGGCACCGCCTCTACGGTGAAGGGACCGGTTACACGAGCCTTGTTCTTATCCACGAACGGTTGATCGTAGAGGTCCTCCTGCCCTGGCGGCTCATTGTTGGCAATGGACTTGAGCGTGATGTGCGGGACTTTCTTATAGTTGAACCCGCTGCCGACGCCTTCGTTCGGATGGGCCAACTCATAATAGTCATAGAGTGCCGTCATAAGACGCTGCTTCGCCAACGTGATGGCAACGCGCGAGGTATCGCAGGTGATCCAGCGACGGCCCCAATGCTCGGCGACGTAGGCTGTAGTACCTGAACCACAGGTCGGGTCGAAGACCAGGTCACCGGGATCAGTGGTCATCAGAATGCACCGCTCTACCACCTTTCTACTGGTCTGTACAACGTACGTCATGTCTGTTTCACCACGTGTGTCCGTCCACATCGTGTTGAGCGGCGTGTAAGGGAAGTCATCGAAGTACCGTTTGTATATGCGCAGTCCCTCACGACGAACGAGCCTTCCGACAGCCCAAAGACGTTTTGTGCCTTCGACGCCAGCTTTCCAGTGTCGCTTTGGTCCGCACCTTAAGACAAATCTTTGCCCACCATATTCAAGCTTGATATCTTGAGAACCTTCAGGGCTGAACCCGTCTGAAACGATCGAATCTGTTGCGAAGACCTTAGAACCTTTTGGCACTAGCAATGGATTCGTCATCTCTTCCTGGGTCAGGCGCCTTGTCTCGCCGTTTGGCAATTCAAGATTGAAATATTCTGTTGATCCTGCGTCCCCCAAAGTCTTTTCTTGGTATAAGTGGCGAAACTTGACTCGCTTGATGTCTCGGGCATACCAAAGGAGGAAATCATTTACGACGGGGACCAGAGTCCGTGTTTGTCCGCTGGTTTTCGTCCATTAGGTTGCGTACGAGATGAACATTCTCATCACTGATCTGCACGAAGCATGAGCCGCTTTCGTGCAACACTTCACGCGCCAGCAGCAGACGGTCGCGGAGAAATGCTAAGTAAGAGTGAATGTCGAGTTCCCAAGTATCACGAAATGCTTTGAGCGTCTCCGGTTCTTGGATGAGGTCCTCGTCCTTTCCGTCCTTCACCTCACGGTTGTTGACGAAGGGCTGGAAGTTGGAGCCGTACTTGATGCCGTAGGGCGGGTCGATGTAGACCATCTGCACATGCCCGGCCAGGCCCTCCTTTTCGATCAGCGAGTTCATCACTAGCAGCGAATCGCCGGCGATCAACCGATTGGACCAGTTATGCTCGTGCTTGTAGAAGTCTATGGCATCGCGAAGTGGCAGATTCTCTGAAGGCAACTCAAACAAAGATGTTTGAACCGGCCCGGTATGTTTTCGCCTTACGGCTTCGATGATGGTACGCGGGTCAATCCGCTCGTGAACGTGGAGGGAGACGGTGGGAACTTCAAAGGAGGTGTGCTCGGCCTTGCCGGCCCAGATGAGCTGCGGATCGAGGTGTGGATCGTACGCGTAAGTCTTCTTGCCGGTGTCCCGGTCGGTCTCCGGCGTCACCAACCCGACCGGCGGATTGTTCTTCCGTTTCTTGTCCGCATGCTCATACTGCTTAATCGGCTTCTTAGTGGGCTTGTTCTCCGCCCGCTCCGCAGCCTTTCTCTTCAGTCGGGCCATTTGTCTTGCCTTAACAAGATATAGTGCTACAATTCAGCACAAGGGTCGACCCGTAGCGGTCAGCAAATCTGCCTGGTTGCACGGCCGTGCTCTCTTGACTACCAAGCGAAACATAACGATAATGCACCGTGAACATGAATGACTCAGCTATGAAGAAACCCAAGGCGAAACAGACCTTGCGTCCCTCCCGCTCTTTTCGAGAGATGGAAACCTACCTGTCCAAGCAGCCAGATCTTCGGGAGGCGATGCGACTTCTCGACATCGGCATGGAACAGTACGCCCGAAGTCTGTCTTATCTCTCGCACCCACATATCTTTTCTCGGTCTGATACCAAATCCTCCTAGCCCTGTCCCTGTTTTTCCTGACGTTCTGAACTCCCCTCTCTACCTGGTAACTGGGATTCACCCGGAGGCATCGGTCGCATCATAAGGGGGATCTGCATCGCGATCTGCTGCTGCAACCGTATCAAGGCCTTACCTTCAGTGTTCTCAAAGATCTTGATGGCCGTCGTGCCTCCAAAAGTCAGGCTGATGGCGTGATACAAGCCCTGGACCCGGTTCTGCACATCCGGCATGTCAGCCAGATCACGAACCTTAGCCACTGACAGAGCAGGAATCTTTCGGAAATCGTCCGGGCACAGCCCACGACCATGGGATTTGAATTTGTTGTGGTCGCTCAAGTAGCGAGCAACCCCGGCAGCAAGACGCCCCCGCTTTCTCTTAGGCTCATCTGCAAACATATATTCCTTAAGCCACTGCTTGACCAAGACCTCAGCAAGATCCAGAGCGTTCCTCGCCTGCTGATACAGGGATGGAGCGTATACCTGTAGAATTGGAATCCACGGAGGGAGGAATTGGGGGTTCTTGGAAACCTTTTTCTCAATGGCATCAAATTGATCGATAATAGCCTGAGCAGGCGCCACGGCGACAGTCCCGTCCGCTTTGGGAATTAGGAACTGCGGATCAATGGGTCCCAGTTCAGCATCTGTGTCCATCAGAATTTCGTCACCGGCCATCGCCAGCATCGTCGCAGCGCTCTGAGCTAGGTTTGGTATGATGAACCGGATGTGTCGCTTTTTCGCACGGATTAGTTTAACGATCGCCTCTGCTGCTTCCGCTTGTCCTCCTGGGCTATGGAGAAGTATGTCCATCTCATTCCCATCCAAGTCGCGCAGTACCTCACGGAACCCTTCTTTGTCATTCCTATCAATGTTGGTAGCGGGACTGGGATTATTGAGGAAGTTAGTAGCATAAACGATCAGCGGGCGACCTGTCAGTGTCGAGATATCTTTCATCTTCTGCCGCCGGACCACGTCGAAAGATGAGCTTCCGGGAGGAGGCTTAGTCCCCTCGATCTCCAGCCGCACTTCATTCCAACTGTTCATCCGATAGTCCTCAGATATCGTCTACGTTTCCTAGGCTCGGAGAGAAACCGGGCGAATGATAGCACTACGAACCAGTAAAGTCATGCCGCAGTCGAGCAGAAACGGGATCGGCTGGAACGACGAAGCGGGTAAGTACGCCCTGAAAGAGTCACGAGTCTGGACCGGCGGAATGGCCAGACCTACATCGCGAATCACGCGGAGGCTCAGGTCACCGCACCTGCTGAACAGATGGGGTCCGCTGCAAGCGGACGGCGAGCAATGTTTGAACCCCGTCTAGTCGAAGCCTATTGACGGGGTGAGTTGCACAGCCGAGCAGATGGGAGACTTCGTGCGGTTGGGCCGGAGCGTCTGAGCAGGGCAGGTCTGGCCATCAGACAGTCTCCTTCGGCGATAGGGCGCTGACAGTCTAGCGAAATTGCTCAATGAAAGCTATGAGGAAGGTCACAGGGGGGGCCGAGCCGTAGGCCGGCAAGTTAAAAGGTAAAAGTAAAAAGGTAAAAGTGACGAGGCATTCGCAGAGGAAGATGGGCGGCAAGGCAAAAGGTAAAAGGCAAAGGGCAAATAGGCGTGAGTGGCGGCGGGTCAAGCATACCGGCTTTGGGTAGTGGGTCAGTTCGAACGGGCTAAGGTTATATCTATGGACAAATCGGTCCACCTTGACAACCTGGGAAGCCTCCCGTAGCATAGTTTACGTTCATGTTTATTCCACCTATCCCCCTGACAAGGGAGGTGCCGTATGTTCTTCACAAAGATTCGTGAAACGATAGCTGCGTTTACCACTCCCCAGCCAACACCAACGATCGAAGAACAGACCCAGGCTTATGGAAGGCGAGTGAGAGAGGCCAGTTCAGGGGAAAAGCCGATACCTGCGCCTGTTAGGTTTGGAGTCTACCTCGCAGTGATGATTCCCAGTGCGTTGGTCTTAAGCCATATCCTGCACCAGTTTACGGAAGTAAAAGCCGAGACATTCGGAGCTATCGGCATTATGATTGGTTTTATCATTGCCTGGGCTATTCAGGTTGCTCATGACAGCGTAATGAGAAACATTCCGTTCTACAAACTGAACCCGTTATTCGGGTCAAAAATCGAAGAAACAATCGCGGCTTTTAAGAAACCTACTGAAAGATCCTCCTAGTGCCCACTTCCCCCATTCCGAGACACGTGGCCGCGATGCGTATTACTGTGAGCTTGGTCGTGCTAGCGGCCGGCATCCTTGTTCTAACTGCTCCCAATTTCCTTTTTCCGAATGCTTTCAACGACGGCGTGCAGAAGATCGCCGCTGGCTGGGT
>JBOHOI010000185.1:0-5808 GCA_050731155.1 Nitrospiraceae bacterium
ATCTTCTACATTTCAGAACAACAAAGGCAGGGACATTCTACTCTTCAGTCGCCTCGCTCCTCTCATCCCACGGGCCAGTGAATGGGGCGGCCTGTTTAGACTGCCTGCTTCGACCGCTTTTCGTCTTGGATGACTACGGTGGGGTTCGGACTTTGAACAGGAACGGGCAGGCCTCTCTCTTTCAGAAGAGCCAGATGCTCTTCCATGCCCCATCGCGCCTGATACAGGCAATCCTCGATGGAATGCCCTACGCCGGTGAACCCTTGAAGGTCAGGCGAATAAAATCCAAAGAAGGCGGGATCGTCTGTAGCTTCGATCACCAGAGAGTACTTGAGATTGATCACGCTACCCCTCTCGATGCTTGAGGCCGGCCGCCTTTAGGACGGCGTGACAGGTTCCGGTTGGAGCCCGTCCCTCGCACCACCGTGGCAATCAGCCCGCCATCGCGGCACCTCTTCACGACCACTCGAGTCCGCTGATGGATTTTTTCCAACCTGCAAATATGGCGATACAGTCGATCCTCAGTTTCTTTGCGAGAAGCCTTAGGGAAGCGGCTTCGAATCTTTGCGACAAGTTCCAGAACCCACATGTCCGATAAATGAAGGGCGAGAGCAATTCCCGAGAATTTTTTCTGCCTCGACTTGTTCTTCTTGAGAAGACGTGGAGCCTCGTACAGACCCAGGATGCGATCCCGTTGATTCACGGCGCTGCCCATATTGTGATCTACCCCGGAGGCCAGTGCATGGGGCGGCCGCCGAGGACGTGGACGTGGAGGTGAAAGACGGTCTGGCCGCCGTGCTTGCCGGTGTTGAGCACCAGCCGGTAGCCGGAGTCCGCGATGCCCTTTTGTTTGGCGATCGCCGCGCCGGTCAGCAACAGGTGCCCGAGGAAGCCGGCATCCGCCGCATTCAGCTCGGCGACCGACTGGACGTGCCGCTTCGGCACGACCAGTACATGAACCGGCGCCTGTGGATTGACGTCCTCGAAGGCCACGACACGGTCATCCTCATGAACGATCTTGGAAGGAATCTTCTTCTCCGCGATCTTGCAAAAAAGGCAATCGCTCATTTTTCTTTCCCTTTTTTTAGCCCCGATTTCCCGAACCGGCTCGCCAGTTCCTGATAGACCTCTTCCGGCTTGATGTCGTGATAGCCGAGGGCGACGAGCATGTGGAACAGAAGATCGGCCGTCTCGTAGATGATCTCGTCTTTCTTCCCGCCTTTGGCTGCCAGTACCACCTCGCCTGCTTCCTCCACTACCTTCTTGAGCACCTTGTCCGCTCCTCCTTGGAGCAGCGAAGAGACATAGGAATCAGGCTTGGGTGACCGCTTGCGATCCTGAATGGTTTGATAGAGCCGCTCGAGGATGCCGCCGAAGGCGTCGGGTGTTTTGTGTGCTTCCGGCTTTCCGTCTGACTGCAGGCGGGTAAAGAAGCAGGCCTTTTCGCCTGTATGACAGGTCGGCCCGATTGGCTCGGCTTTGACGAGAACCGTGTCGCCGTCGCAATCCACGAAGAGGTCCTTCAAGATCAGCTTGTGGCCGGAGTCTTCCCCTTTTTCCCAGAGCTTGTTCCGCGACCGGCTCCAAAAATGGACCGATTTCGTCTCCAGCGTCTTTTTGAGGGATTCGCTGTTCATGTACCCGAGCATCAAGACAGTGCCGTCCCGCCAATCCTGAACGATCGCCGGGATCAAGCCCTGTTCGTCAAATTTGAGCTGACTGAAATCCATGGTTCACCTGACCGGAATGCCGCGGCCGCGCAGATAGGCCTTGGCTTCCGGAATCGTGTGGGTCCGATAGTGGAAAATGGAGGCTGCCAGCACGGCATCCGCCTTGCCCTTCACGAATCCCTCGTAGAGATGCTCGAGCGTTCCCACTCCACCCGAGGCAATCACAGGAATGGACAGGGCCTGGGACACGGCTGCAGTCAGCTCCAGGTCATAACCGTTCTTCGTTCCGTCTTGGTCCATGCTCGTGAGCAGAATCTCTCCGGCACCGAATGCTTCCATCCTCTGAGCCCATTCGACCACGTCAAGCCCCCTCGGCTTGCGGCCGCCGTGGGTGAACACTTCCCAGCGGCTGGGGCTGGCTGCCTCGCCCCTTTCGACACGACGCTTCGCATCCATTACACGACGCTTCGCGTCGATGGCGACTACGATGCACTGGGTACCGAACCGTTCCGCCGCTGCCTTGACGAACTCCGGCTGCTCCACCGCCGCCGTGTTGATGCTCACCTTATCCGATCCAGCCTTCAGCAAAGCCCGGATGTCTTCAACCGTCTTGATGCCGCCTCCGACCGTCAACGGCATAAAGACTTGCTCCGCCGTCCTGGCCACCACGTCCAGAATGGTCTTCCGATTTTCATGGGAAGCGGTGATGTCCAGGAAACAGAGTTCATCTGCCCCATCGCGATCATAGGCTCGGGCCACCTCAACCGGATCACCGGCATCGCGCAGGTCAACGAACGAGACGCCTTTGACCACGCGGCCGTCCTTGACGTCCAGGCAAGGAATAATACGCTTGGTCAACATAGCAGGATGTTGAAAAAGGCCTCCAGCTTTGTTCTCGTACACCCATTGCAAGCAGCCAGGCAATGGGTACTCGTCAGAGGCTCAACGTCTTGGGTACCCGTTGTGCTCTTCACGATGCAACGGGTTTACGCCTCTTCACTCGCTGCGGCCGCGCTGGATGGCCTTTTTGAACATCCTGGAGGCTCGGGGTACAAGGTGCGCGAGTGGGAGTATACTCTGGTCTCGCGATGGTGAGAAGTGGTCAGGCGAGAGCGGCCATGGCCTGTTTCAAATCCAACTTGCCGTCATAGAGGGCTTTGCCCACGATCGCCCCTTCGACGCGGGGCCCCAGAGCCTTGATCGCCCGAATGTCCTCTACCCGACTGATTCCGCCTGACGCAATGACCGGGACAGGCGACCAGTTCACAAGCTCCCGGAGCGCATCCAGGTTCGGCCCTTCCAGCATCCCATCCTTGGCAATATCGGTATAGATGACGCCGCCGAGCGGATATCCGGAAAGAGTCTGGAGCAGATCCCGGACCGACGTCTCAGACAGGACGGTCCACCCCCGGAGCGCCACCTTGCCGTTTCGGGCATCGATCCCGACCCAAACGCGTCGGGGAAATTCTGCACAGGCTCGTTCGAGGACTGTTCGATCTTGCAGCGCCGCGGTCCCTACCACCACCCGACTGGCCCCACGGGCGAAATACATCCGAATCGTCTCAGCAGTCCGAATTCCGCCTCCGATCTGGACTGGGACCGAAACGGCTTTCAGGATGGCCTCAATCTGAGGCAAGTTCCTGGGTTGCCCTTCAATCGCGCCGTTCAGGTCCACGACGTGGAGCAGCCGGGCGCCAAGTCCTTCCCATCGCAAGGCCGTTGCCGCAGGATCCCCGGAATAGACCGTCTCCTCGCTCATGTCCCCTTGCCGGAGACGGACGCACCGTCCATCCTTCAGATCAATGGCTGGAATCACAAGCATGAGCGAGCCAGCATCATGATGAACGCGAAATGATGAATGCTGAATGAAGATTCTCTATTCAATTATTCTGCATGTAGCACTCAGCATTCAGCAATCAACGGGGTGAGGGTCCACCGTATGGGAACTCACGGATGACATGATCCGCACCGTACTGAGCTAGCTCCTCGGCCGTGACAAACCCGAATCCACGCTGCACGAATCCGACAAAATCTTCGTTCATCGGCCGTTGCTTCTCATAGTAATTTCCGACCCACAAGGTTTCGCCGTCAGCTGCGATCAGCTTGACCTCGAACCCGACCGCCGCTGGATCAGCGCCTAGCTTGCTTCCAACCCGTTCCTGATACACCAGCACTTTCCCCAGCAATACCGCATCAGCCGACAGCTTTTCCGCCACCCGACGAGCCACCTGGTCCGCCGCCAATCCTTTTGTTGCTGGTCCGAGTTCCTTGATCGCTTGAGCCGCCTCGTCCGGTGAGCGCGCTTGAATGCCTTCCCAGTTTCGCAATTTTCCATACACGATCTGCGCAACCTTTTCGGCTGCCTGCGCAGGGACGGTGACCGTGGGCCGGTCCCGCCTATCAGGAGAGGGAAGAACGCTGACCGAGATATCCGACCGTTTGGCTCCACCCGGAACAAGAAACTCATGGGTCAGGGGGTCGGCGATCTGCGGGGTGGACAGCGCCTCAAACGGCATGACCACGACCGTCTTGACGCGATATTTTTCGACCGAGGGGAAGGTTTCGATCTTGACTTTGGAAGGGGCGCACCCCCCCAAGACCAGCACGAGGAGAGCCAGCGTGAGGGCGTGAGGCGTGAGGCGTGAGGCGAGCTTCCACTGACGCCACATGCTCACCCCCTCACATTTCACGTTTCACGCCTCACGGCTACGATCTCCACTCCCCGAAATTCCGGACGATGCGGAGGCCAACCGATTGGCTCTTCTCCGGATGAAACTGGCAGGCGAAGATATTGTCACGCCAGATGCTCGACACGAACGGAGCCCCGTAGTCCGTCACGGTGCAGATGACTGAGGGGTCAAGCGGCTCGACGTAATACGAGTGCACGAAATACACGTGGGCGCCCGCCTCGATCCCGCGCAGAGGCGGCGCCTCGCGTTGAATTGCAAGCGCGTTCCACCCCATATGAGGAATCTTGAGGCGGGTGACCGATCCATTCGACCCCGACGATCCGCCTCCGGCCTGAAATCTCCTCACCTTGCCCGGTATGATAGCGAGCCCTTTGTGGACGCCGAACTCCTCGCTCTCGCTGAACAGAAGCTGAAGCCCGAGACAGATGCCCAGGAACGGTTTGCCGGACGCGATCGAGCGTTGGATCGGCTCGATCAGCCCGTACCGTTCCAAATTCGCCATGCAGTCAGCAAAGGCTCCTACCCCCGGCAGCACAACGTGACTGGCATCGTTGATGACCCGGGGCTCGCGAGTGACCACCGCCTCGTGTCCCACAACCTCGAAGGCTTTCTGGACACTCCTGAGATTGCCCATGCCGTAGTCGATGATCGCGATCATTCCAGACCGTTCCTCGTGAAGCGAGTTTCGCACCTCGCACCTCGTGAAGCGTATCTCGTTCCGGAATTCAGACGCTTCACGCTTCACGAACGACGCTTGGCGCGCTTAGAGTTTGCCTTTTGTCGAGAGTACCCCCGACACCCGTTCATCCAGCGCCGTGGCTTGATCCAGCGCTTTCGCCAAAGCCTTGAACACGGCTTCTATAATATGGTGCGGGTTGCGGCCGTACAAGAGGTTCACATGGAGGTTTAGTCCGGCGTGGGTCGCAAATGCCTGAAAGAAGTCCTCAATGAGGCCGAGATCGAAGGTCTTGATCCGACGCTGAGGCAGATCGATCCGATAGACCAGATAGGGCCGACCGCTGAGATCCACCGTGACCTGCGCTAGAGCCTCGTCAAGCGGGACCGACGCCCATCCGAATCGGCGAATCCCCTCTTTGCTCCCGAGCGCCTGCTTGAGGGCATCGCCGATCACGATCCCGATATCCTCGACCGTGTGATGATCATCGATGTCCGTATCGCCCTTGGCGTGAACCGTCAGATCAAAGAAGCCGTGCTTCGCCAACAGCGTCAGCATGTGATCCAGAAACGGGATCGTGGTCTGAATCTGGCCACGTCCCCTTCCGTCCAGAACCAACTCGACTTTGACCTGCGTTTCGGTTGTGGTCCGTTCGATCGTGGCGCGCCGGTTTGTCTGTGCCTTGCTCATGAGAGCCGACTCTCGACTGATTTCGCATGCGCGTCAAGCCCCTCCATCTGCGCGATGCGAACCACATGGTCCTTCACCTTCA
>JBOHOI010000186.1:0-5796 GCA_050731155.1 Nitrospiraceae bacterium
ATACAAACCCCTGCTCGTCGCACACGGCCTCGATCGCGGCCATGACTTCTGCTCGTATCTGACGGTACTGTGCTTTCAGGTCCAGCAACGGGACGACCACGACTCCTCCTTTCTAGGAAATCGACCTGTTCTCATGGAAGGCATCGCTTCCAACAGCACGCTTTCTATCGGGTAGCAGCTCAGCATAAAGCTGTTCATACTGCTTCACCATCCCGTAGATGTCGAATTCGCTTGGCAAAACGCCACCATTGCGACTCAACATCTCACGATGATCTCTGTCCGTCAATATCTGACAGATTCGATCAGCCAGACCTTGCACATCACCGGACTCACAGAGCCAGCCATGATCTCCTTCGACAATCGCCTCTGCCGCGCCCCCCACTCGCGTGGCAACAACGGGGAGACGACTTGTCCTTGCCTCTAATAATACACGTGGCAGACCCTCCCAGTGGGAAGTCAGGAGGAATGCGTCCAAGGCTTGCATCAGGGCCGCAACATCCCGACGCCAACCGACGACCCGGACTAGGTTTTCCAGCCGAGCATTCTTAATCTGTTCCTCGACGGCATGACGGAGTTCTCCATCCCCAACAAGCACAAAGCGAGCCGACGCAATCCTGGAGCAGACAAGAGTCGCGACCTTCACGAAGTCCTGTGGAGCTTTTTGGGGCTTCAGGCATGCGACCGTCCCCACAAGGAGTTCTTCTCTCCCCACACCCAACTCCGCGCGCAGCTGATCCCGATCGACACATGAAAGAGAAGCCTGGAACGGGCGTGGGTCAATCCCTGGACGGATCAATGCCACTTTATCCAGAGAAAAGAGCCGCCAACGGAGACCAGCCTCAATGTCGGCCTTGGCCACCGCGACCCAATGTGTCGTCACCAAGCCGGTGAAGCGTTCCAGAGCAATGAGCATGCGACGGAACCAGGCCGGCTGCGTTGGCGCGATGCCATACCCATGGATCGTGTGGACGATGACAGGAATGCCGGCCAGCCATGCGGCCCAGCGGCCTATAATTCCGGCCTTGGAGCTGTGGGTGTGAACGACACTCGGCCGCAATCGGGAAAGGAGACGCACCAGCATGATCAGGGCTTTCAAATCTTGGAACGGCCGAATCTCACGACGCAAAGCCGGAATGATTACGACCTCGACTCCTGGGAGAGCCGTCGCCTCCTGAGTCAACAAGCCGCCTGGACCACAGAACAGCACCGGCCGGAATCGCGTGCGATCAAGGTGGGCCACCGTGAAGATGGCGACTTCTTGGGCTCCTCCGAGTTCGAGCTTGGTGATGATGTGACAGATAGTGTGCACAGCAGAGTCTCAGCCCGTACCGAATCATGACTCAACTTCTCGTCATTGTCCGAAATTTTTCGGCGAGCTTTTTCCCCTGGGCGATGGCATCTTCCATCGAGGTATGCTCCCAGCTGCCGTAGCGGCCGATGGAATAAATGCCACGACGCTCGAGTTCTTCGAGAATCGCCGGCAGGACGCGGGTCCGGAGTTTGTCGTACAGGACATAGGCATATCGAATGTCACGCACGTCGGCCACGATGATGTCGTCCTCCGGCCTGAAGATGCCGGCCCGCTCCAGCCCCTCGCGAATTTGCTTGAGCAAGACGGCAGGCGCGGTCGCCTTTGCGGGCGGGTGAGAGACCTCGACGTAGACGGAGCTGCAACCAGGTCGTCCCAGTGAAGGCGAAAAGTTCATGGGGAATCCCGCCCGATAAAAGGGGTATTCCGGCTCCGGAAAATAAATCCAGTGCTTGTCGGACACGCGTTCCCGCGCCACACCAAGATTGACGTTATAGACCGAGACGCAGCGCAGCCCGGCGGCGGCCTCCCGGATCGCTCGGGGAAGGTCCGTGCAGCAGCGAACCAGTTCCGGGATCGGGATCGTGGAAATGAGTGTCTCATAGTCTTCTCTATGCCCGTCCTGAAACGTCGCCCGCCGGCACTCTGTGTCAACCTCGACGAGCTCGCAGCTATAGGTGATCTCTCCCACAGCAGGCAGGAACGCTTTGGGAAGGGTCCCTATTCCTCCTTGGACCGGATACAGAAAGGAGGGGTTGTAGCCGAAGGCCTTGTCCTTGATCCCCAGTGCTCCGTTCACCACGTCCTTGAGCTCAGGCTTGGGGACCAGCCAGGAGACCCAGTCCGACGTCAGCTCATCCAAAGGCACCTGCCACAGCTTTGCGTTGAATGGCACCATAAAATGTTTTGCCATCCCCTCACCGAGGTTCTCCAGAATCCAGGCTTTGAAGGAACGGTCCTCCGGCCGGGTGGAAGGGGCGGACGGATGAGTCAGCGTGGCGATAAAGCCCAGCAGACATTCGCGGACCACCTCGGGAGGCAATCCATAGGTATTCACCTGGAACGGATATTCGGTGTAGGTCTGGTGGGAGTAGATAAACGAGCGGCGGATATGCTTTTCCAAGCGACCAGCCAGGAGGCCCTCAACCAGGGTCCTGATTTCGGCCTGACGGAAGTGCAGGAGGTGCCCGGTCATATCAAAGGTAAACCCATCCATCTGATAGGACCGACAGAGCCCTCCTGCCTCCTTCTCCTTCTCGAACAGCCGATACGGCACGCCGGTCAGGTGATACGCCGTGCTCAGACCGGCGAGGCCAGCGCCGATGATGACGATCATGGTGTTCTCCGCGCTGGCTCTGGGGAGGGTTCTCGCTGAAGCATCGTCTGTGACGGCCGGGACATATCGATGCGCTTCAGCCAGACCGTCACGACGACCGCCACCGTCGTCGTCGTGCACACGATAAACAGCGCCGTCTGCATAGCCACGAACATCATGGCGATACCTACACCGCCCAGGATGACCGCCGCACTGTAGCTGACCGTCACGACCTGAGGTACTGAGAGACGCCAGTGCCGCAGCCGAAGGGCGAAATGGTCATGGCTTCCCAGGAATACCGGAACACCCCGAAGGCGTCGGATATACATCACAAACAGCGTGTCGAACACGGGAACGCCCAGAATAAGGACTGGCGCCAGCACCGCGACCGGATGCACCGCAGTATACTTCCCGATCATTGCCAGGGCCCCCAGCATGAGCCCCAGGAACAAGGACCCGGCATCTCCCAGATAGATCTTCGCCGGGTAGAAGTTGTACCGGAGAAACCCGAGGAGACTCCCGGCAAGCGCTGAGGCCATGACCGCGACGAGTGCATCGTGGTTCACCACCGCCACGACAAAGAGCCACCCGCACGCTATCAGCCCGACGCCTCCGGCCAGCCCGTCCATGACATCAATGATATTGATGGCATTGATGATGCCGACCATCCACACGACCGTGAGCAGGAGGTCCAGCCAGTCCGGCAGCGCCACAATTTCGATGCGGATCCCGCTACGGATCAGCACAAAAACCGCGATGAGCTGGCCGATCAGTTTGGGCCATGGCTTGAGGACTCCGAAGTCGTCGATCAATCCGAGCATCACCATGAGTGTCCCGCCGAGCATGAGCCCCAAGGCTTCGTGCCGAAACTCAAAGGTCAAGGCCAAACTGATGAGAAACGCCAGATACACAGCGAGGCCGCCGAAGTACGGCACCGGCTCGGCCTGATGTTTGAGCCGCCCATCAGGGCGATCCACGATGTTGAACTGGAGTGCGGCGCGACGCGCCAGCGGCACCCCATACAGGGCCAAGAGCAGCGCAAGGACAAAGGTGAGTGCGTACAGTAACACCCTAGTTCTCGCTCCCGTCCAGCCGCTTATAGAGCTCGTCCAGATAGGCGCAATACCTGTCTTCTGAATGCCGCTCCGCGACACGACGACGCGCAGCCTGTCCCAGACGGTCACACCGCTCTGGATCTTTCAGAAGACTGATGACGGCCTGGGCGAGATGCTCAGGGTCCGGCTTGATTCGAATGCCCGTCGTCTCATCCACCAGTTGCCAGGTCAAGCCGACATCGGTTGCCACCGTGGCCGTGCCGCAGGCCATCGCCTCCAGGAGGCTCTGGGAAGGATAATTGTCCAGCCTCTGCAGAGACACGAACACACTCGCCCTGCTGAGCACCGGTGCAAGGTCAGCGCGAAAGCCAGTCTCGACCAAGCCACGCAGGTGCAAGCGGTCCAAGGCCTGTTCAACCAGTGGACGAAGTGGCCCCTCTCCCAACAAGAAGCACCGAGCGGTTGGAACCGTCCGCAGGATACTCGGCACGGCATCAAGAAAGAGGAGAGGATTCTTCTCTTCAATCAGGCGGCCAGCAAACACCACCCAGGGTTCCTTCTTCGGCTCCGATTGATAATGGTCCAGGGCAACCACACTCCCGGGGGAGGCAATAATCTTCTTGTCGGAAAGCCCGCGTCCGACCAGATCCGCCCGTACGCCTTCGGTCAACGCATCGATCAGAGCGCATCGGGCAAGAACGTACCGGTAGACCGGCAGAGCCCAGGAGATCCCTACCATCCCGGCCAGATTACGGTTCGTCACCGAGACCACAATCCGATGGTCCGGACGCAGCAGCATCAGTGGAAGGACAACGTAGGTTCCGCCTAATACCAAATGGAACATGCAACGGGGAGCCAGCGCGTAGCGGACCAGTAAGAGACAGGCGAAGAGGAGATAGTCCAGCTTTCGCAGCCAGAACGCTGGTGCCCCCTGCCGCAATCCCATCCATTCCGCCAGTCGCCCCCAGGGCTCGGCCAGCCGCCAAACCCGTTGCTCACGGCCAGTTACAATCCCCACTGTCCGCAACTTGTTCCAGAGGCTGGCATTGATCACCAACAACGTGCCCGTCTTCCCGTCAGCCATGCGGGCAAAGAGTCGGCCCAGGCGCCGTTCCGCGCCCCCCAGGCCTGTGTTGTTAATCAGGACACACGTGCGGCGCATGGGTCCCGGTCCACAAAACGGCGGCACCAGAGTTCGACGTTCATCCACCGCCAGATCGTATTGCCGATATTGGTACGTCCGGCCATGTGACTCTCGAGGGCTCGCTGAGCCGCCTTTACATTGAGATAGCCGCGCATGCGAGTCCGCGCATCCGCGAGTGTGTCGTGCGCCAACTCCCGCAGAGAGGTCCTGAGCCACTGATCCTCGGGGGTGACGAACCCCATCTTGTCTATGCGCCACCGGACCTCCTCAGGCAGGATTCCCTCCATAGCCTCTCTGAGAACCGCCTTTGTCCAGCCCAGATGGATTTTGTGGCGAATGTCCAAGCGGTACAGATATTCAACCACCCGATAGTCCAGATACGGCAATCGTGTCTCAATCCCGAAGGCCATCGAGTTCCGGTCCTCGTAGTGCAGCAGCGCGCGGAGACCCTTTCCCGTCAGCAACGCGTGCTGCAGGCGTTGAACGTGCGAGGACGGTCCGGCTGAGCGCTCCGGCATTTGGAATCCCCCTTGCCGACGAAATTCCGCTCCCAGCCAGTTGGCGCTGCCAGTCATGCGGCCACGGATCGCACTGACCAGGGATGCGGGCAGGAGCGCCCGCGCGAGATCTGCGACCGCGTACCGCGAAATCGGTCCGTGCAGACGCCAGTATGCGCGCAGCTCCCGCAGCAAGGTGAGCCCTCGCCCGTCAGCAAGGAGATCGGCAAAGAACGCTCCGAAGAAACGATGGTACCCGGCCAGCAGCTCGTCGGCCCCTTGCCCGTCCAGGAGCACCTTCACACCTTGTTGGGCCGCCATGCGCATCACATTCCACTGGGCAAAGATACTCGTCGAGCCGAAGGGCTCATCCTGTTGCCAGACCAACTGCTCGACATTGGCTGCCAACTCTTTGGAGTCCGGAAAGGTGTAATGCGGCTTGGCCTCAGTCCGCGCAAGGACCGGCAAAATAAAGC
>JBOHOI010000187.1:0-5713 GCA_050731155.1 Nitrospiraceae bacterium
TCTCGCTGAGCGGTAGCGTTAGTGGCCCATTCCATATCAAATGAATTCATAACAATCGCCACGAATAACTGGGCACAACACCTGCAGTCTCTTGGCAGTTGAAGGCCATCAGACCATGTCCTTGACGTCAGTGCTCCTCAGCATGTTTTTGCTCTCGCTCTGCGGGACTGCTCTCATGAGGTGGTTGGCGCTCAGGTACGGCTGGCTGGCGAGTCCTCGTAGCGATCGTTGGCATACGAAGCCCGCGGCACTTCACGGAGGGGTGGGATTCTATCCGGTGTTCCTGTTCGGAGCTTGCTGGGTGTTTGCTTCCGAGTTCGGCGCTGAATGGAAACAATGGCAATCACTACAGGTAGTCCCACAAGAGGCCGTGCTCACCATCGCCCTCCTGTGCGGCTCCTTGCTGATGTTCCTGCTCGGTCTGTGGGACGACTACGTCAATCTGCGTCCCGCCACCAAATTCATAGGTCAGTTGGTCGCCACGAGTCTGTTCATTCTTGCCGGCGGCATCTTCCCTCTGACCGGCAACTCCGCTGTCAACACTCTGGTCACCTACTTCTGGTTCGTCGGCATCATCAATGCAATCAATATGCTGGACAACATGGACGGGCTCGCTTCCGGCGTGGCGATCCTATCCGGCACCAGCCTAGTCTTCCTGGCGACGCAGGATGTGCCGAGCCATCCCCATTTGATCGCCCATTTGGGCTCCGCCTTTATCGCAACTCTGATGGGTTTCTGGCTTCATAATCATCCGCCTGCCGCGATCTTCATGGGGGATTCCGGTAGCCTGTTCATCGGCTATACGTTGGCTGCGATGGCGGTACCGAGTCCGCTCAATGGATTTCTGGGAATCCATAGAGGGGGATCCTTGTTGGGGCCCCTGTATGCCCTGTTGATTCCGGCCACTGTATTGGCTATTCCCATTTTCGACACCACCTTGGTCACCATTACCAGGAAATGGCGCGCCGAGAAGGCCTCCCAGGGCGGGCGGGACCACTCTTCTCATCGGCTGGTTGGGTTGGGACTCTCAGAGAAGAGGACCGTCTGGGTCCTGTATTCCTTTGCAGCTTTTGGAGGGGTGATGGCGGTGCTCATGCAGCGCTTTCCACATGAATCGCTGCCTCTCCTGGGACTGTTCGTGATCGTTTTAGTTCTTTCCGGCGTGTACCTGGGATATGTCAAAGTCCAGACGGCTGATCCGAGCAGAATGCCGCCCGCCTGGACGCCTCTTGTGACGGAGCTTTTTTACAAGCGCAGTGCTGCCGAAGTGCTCTTAGACACGGTGCTGATTGTCATCTGTTTCTATGCAGCCTACCTCCTCCGTTTTGATGGTCTGCTGTCTTCGTCAACCAAACAGGCTGTCGTGGTTGGTCTTCCTCTTGTTGTCACGAGCTGCCTGACCGCCTATTTTCTCGCTGGTATTTATCGCGGCCAGTGGCGACTCATCTCTGTGTCTGACGTACCGTCCTATGCGTTGGGTGTGTTCGGGGGTGCCGCCCTCAGCTTGGCGGTTGTGACGCTCGTCACCCGATTCCCTACCGGTCACTCCCGTAGCGCGTATATTATTTTCGGGTTGCTCGCCTTTCTTGCTATTGTCGGATCGCGCCTCAGCTTTCGGCTCCTTGATTCCGTCCTTGCGCACAATGGCTCTGACGCCAAGCGCGAAGGGCAGACACCGGTTCTGATCTATGGCGCGGCGAGAGCAGGAAAGATTCTCCATGACGAAATCACCTCCAACCCGGAATTAACAGGCTACGTCATTGTGGGATTCATTGACGATGACCCGAGTCTCATGGGACGTAGGCTCTGCGGGATACCTGTTAAGAATGGGTCGGAATGGATACGCCAGGCTTGGAATTGCACACCTGAGATTTGGATCTCCTCTCGGGTTATTTCAGATCAACGGGCGCAAGCATTGGCACAACACTGGAATGGTCAGGCGACGGTTCGCCGTGTGCAGTTACGACTGGAGACCATAGAAGGAGCTTCAGATCAAGCCGGTCTTTTCGGCCGAGAATTGTTGGATGAGGATCGAGAGATTGTGCGTGCAGAAAGCGATGGACTTTTCCCGGATGAGGCTACTCGTGTGGAGCATGGATCTCCCTTCAGCGGTCATGCTTGAATGAATCGAGATTGGTGTATGCCTGAGGTATGCTGCTCCCCATCTCGCCTTGTCGCACCCTTAACCGACATCGTCCGGAGGGATCCTAAAGGACCGGAAGGATCGTGAAGCCTTCGCGCTGCGCGGCATCACGTAGTTTTTGATCAATGCAGACGAATTCGTGCCCGGTGGGCCGTCCGTTGGCCCAAACCAGCGCTGCCGCCAATTGCAAGGAGTCGGCTGCCCGCAAAGAGTGGACTAGGAGAATCCGCCCGGCGCGTTCGCGAATTTCTCGACTTGGTTCGATCTCTGTCCACTCGTCCAGCAGCTTGATCAGGATAGATCGTGCCTGTTCCTCTTCGGCGCTTGAAAGGATCGCTTCGCGGCGGCGCCTTGCCAGTGCGGAAAAGCACTCAATTGGTGTACCCCACCAGACAATTAGGGCGCTATCTTCTTCCGCAAGCTTCTTCAGGCGAGGTGTCGGAGGCTCTTCGAGGCACAGGGGGATAATGGCTGACGCATCCCAGAACTTCATCTCCCTTCCGCTCGTTCCTCTTCAAGGGCTCGAAGCACCTCTCCTTTCGGGTCCTTGGGCCTCAGGAGCTTCCAGAATCCGGCCGGCAGCTTCCCGGACCCCAGACGAACCAGTCCTGCCCGGGCCAGTTCTTGGAGATGAGGCGAAATAGAAGAGCTATTCCTCGGTAAAGGGACTATCTTTGCGATCGGCTTTCCCCGCTCGGTGATAATCACCTCCTCGCCGGCCTTGACCTTGGCCAGGTATTCGCTGAGCGTGGCCTTCAGCTTGGAAACCGTCGCACTTTTCATGTGGGGCTCCTCGGTCATTTTGAATTAACCATTATAGTCAGATGCATACCTTTGTCAACGGTCCGTGGTACCCATGCGCCTCATGGATTCTTTTTGCCCCTCTGCCCTTATTGCTCATCGCCCCTCACTAATTGAAGGGAGTGATTGTTGGGCCGATGCATAAGCTGCTGGTTCGTGGCGCTGGTAGTGGGAAGCGGACTCCTGGGAGGAGGCAGAGCCCAGGCATCCGTGAACCTGCCGCTGCACCACTGGGCCTACGAGGCGATCGAACGGCTCACCGCACTGGGCGTGATCGATCGCGCGATGGTGGTCCCCAAACCATATAGCCGGAAACAGGCCGCAAAATATGTCGCCCGGGCCATTGAGGGGGTCCGAGCCGATCAGGTGCCGTTGGATGGCCGGGAAGCAATCGCCGAGCCACTGCTTGACCGCTTGATGCGGGAGCTTCGTCCAGAACTGACGGACCTAGGGGCGATCTCAGCGAGACGAGCCAGCGGGCGAGACACGCGGGAATCGCAAGACACACAACAGACGCAAAAGACGCGCGACGCGATTCGATATGGCGCTCGTCTTCAGACAGAGTTTGACGCCTTTTCCGTCGGAGGAGGCCAGACGGTTCGCTTCCGCGAAAACAGAGGCGGAGAGTATTACGTCAACGGCGAGCAAAACCAGACCGATGTCCGCGGCTGGTTTGAGTTGACGGACTGGGCGGCGTTCACGGTTCAGCCCAAGTTCATCAGCAACCGGCATATCCTGGGCATCGGGGCCACGAACAATAGTCAGAACTTCTACCTGCGGGAGTTCAACCTCAAGCTCAGCCATTTCAATATTGCTTTGGAGGCAGGGCGGGGCACGCAGTGGTGGGGGCCAGGGTATCACGGGTCGCTCTTGCTCACGGATCACGCCTTTCCGCTTGACATGATCAAGCTGGGAAGCGACGAACCGTTCCGGCTCCCCTGGCTGTTGCGTGGGTTGGGGGACTGGAAAGTGAATTCGTTTCTCGCGCAACTGGATCGCGACCGGGATTTTTCACGGGCCAAACTGTTTGGGCTGCGCATCAGTTACCTTCCGACCAGTTGGCTTGAGCTGGGCGTGACGCGACTGACCCAGTTTGGTGGCCGAGGACGAAATCAGTCTTTCCCGAAAGCTGTCACTGATGCCTACACCAGTGCTCCTAACCAAGAGGGAGACCGCCAGGTCAATGAACAGGTGATGCTCGACTTTCGGGCAACGGTTCCGAAGATTCCTTACCTACTCCCATTCCCAGGTGGGATGCAGCTCTATGGTGAGCTGGGTTCGGAGGACAAATGGTCCCAGATTCCCTTCCCGAGCCGAAATGCGATTCTCGGAGGAGTCTATATCCCGCAAGTCTTTCCCGGTGATTCCATGGATCTGAGGATCGAGTATGCGGATACGGATATAGGTCGCCGCCGCCATCCGGAACTGACGCAGGTCTGGTACAACAATGGGACCTATGTCAGCGGCATGCGCTACCGCGGGTTCCCGCTCGGCCATCACATGGGGACTGATGGCATTGACTTCTTTGTTCGTACCACCCGCTATCTCACTGAGACGCTGCAGCTTGGGACGAACTTCAACCTGCAGGAACGCGACCGCGGTGCGCCCGTGCACGAGCGCAAGCGGGAGGCGGCCCTTGACCTCACGTGGTGGCTGTCGAGTCAGACGCAGTTCACAGTGGGGTACACGTACCAGCGGCTTAGGAATCCAGGACAAATCACCAGCATCAATCCGTTCATTGAAACCTTTGCCCCTGGTGTCATCGCGAACAATCACTTTCTCTGGACCTCGCTGGTCGTCGAGTTCTGACCATTGGATGCTTACGGAAGTTGGGCTAGCGAACAGGCCTTGGAGTAGGCGCGTGAACTCAGGTCATGGGAGGGCAGAAGCATCATGAGGGCCATGGGATTGCAGAGATGGATACGGGTGATCGTGTGGGCGGTTGTCGTTCTCACGGCGGCTCCGCCTTCGTTGTTGGCGCAGACCTTGGGGAGCACTGGTGCTCCGCCGTTGGGGTTGTCGCAGGGAGGGGCGATTCCAGGAGGCAACGCGCTTGCGCCTGGTCAGCCTATCATCACGAACCCGACGGCTCTTCAGCCTTTGGTTTCAGCGGGGACTCCTTGTCCCGTCCCCGCCGCGACGGGTCAAGCGGTGGAACAAAGCACCCAATCCTTGAACGAGTTCTGGCCGATGGACGCATCCAGCCTTCTGCCTTCCTCGGTCGAGCAACGGATGCGGCAAGAGCGGCAAGAGCGACAAGAGCGACAAGAGAAGGCTGACTTGCAACAGCCTGGGCCAGCGGTGCAGGCCGCAGCCGAGCAGAAGCCGAAGCCGCGGGAAACCGCGAAAGATTTTTCGATTGAGGAGGCGTTTGCCCAGTTCTCCGTGCTCCAGGGGATCAAGAGCCGGCTCAAGCAGTTTGGGTACGACTTCTTCGATACGCAAGTGTCCGGCTTTGCAGCCGTGAGCGACGTGCCGGTCGGACCTGATTATGTCATCGGTCCGCAAGATTCCCTCGCCGTCCATGTGTGGAATGTGCCTGATCAGACCTTGAATCGAAGCTACATCGTGCCGGTTGAACGGGATGGGATGATGGTCATCCCTCAGGTGGGGGCGATTCCTGTGGGTGGCCTCACGTTCTCCCAAGCTGAACGGGTCATCCGCACTCGGTTGAGTGCGTTGTTGAAGCGCTTTGAGCTGTATGTCTCGATGGCGCGGTTACGCACCATGAAGGTCTACGTGGTTGGGGAGGTGGTTCGCCCCGGCGCG
>JBOHOI010000188.1:0-5707 GCA_050731155.1 Nitrospiraceae bacterium
CTGTTCGTCCTCTCAGTCGTCGGATTCGTTGCAAGTTTGATCGTCATTCCGTTCGTCCTAGTCAGACTTCCTCCTCAGTACTTCGATGTGCGGTACCCTCGGACTTGGATGAAAGAGCATCATCCGGTGCTCCGATGGGTCGGACTGATTCTGAAGAATGTGGTGGGGGTCGTGTTTTTCCTAGCCGGCGTGGCGATGCTGTTCTTCCCTGGCCAGGGCCTCCTGACGATGCTGATCGGCCTTTCCATGGTGGACTTTCCTGGCAAGCGCCGTCTGGAAAGCAAGCTCATGGGCCAGCCTAAGGTGCTCAAGACGATCAATGCCCTGCGGCACAAATTCGGCCAACCACCGCTGACTGTCGCAAGCGACAAGTAAAAAGTAGAAAGTAAAAAGTTCAGAGCCGGAAGTAAGCCAAGACTTTTACCTTACTTTTACCTTTTACCTTTTCACTTGGCCATGCCCACCCTCTACCTCATTGACGGCAGCGCCTATATTTACAGGGCCTTCTTCGCGCTGCCTGCCCTGTCGAACTCCAAGGGCCTGCAGACGAACGCCATCTACGGGTTCACGACCATGCTGATGAAGGTGTTGCGCGAGCATCAGCCGGACTGCCTGGCGGTGGCCTTCGATGAGAAAGGTCCGACCCTCCGTCATGAAGAGTTCAAGGAGTATAAGGCGCACCGGCCGCCCATGCCGGAGGGCTTGCAGGCGCAGGTTCCTTACATCCATCGGGTGGTCGAAGCCTTTGGGTTGCCGGTCGTCCGCGCTTCCGGCTATGAAGCGGACGACCTGATCGGGACGCTGGCCCGCAAGGCGGAAGCAGCAGGGTTCGACGTGGTCATCGTGACCGGCGACAAGGATATGTTCCAGCTTCTGACCCAGGCGGTGCGCATCTACGATCCGGTCAAGGACAAATGGTTCGGCGAAGAAGAATGCCGCGAGCGGTTCGGTGTGGAACCGGCACGGGTGGTCGAGGTCATGGGTCTGATGGGCGATGCCACGGACAATATCCCAGGCGTGAAAGGCATCGGTGAGAAGACCGCCATCAAGCTGATCGCAGAGTTCGGCACGATCGAAGAGTTGCTGCGGCGGGTGGACGAAGTCAAGACCCCCAAGACCAGATCGTTGCTCACCGAACAGGCGGAGAATGCCCGCCTCAGCCGGAAACTGGCGACCATCCAGATGGAGAGTCCGGTGGAGTTCGATCCTGACCAGTTCCGGGTCTCGCCGCCGAATCCGGAGGCGCTTGTGCCGCTGTTGAAGGAGTTGGAGTTTTCAACGCTGGTGAAAACGCTGCAGCCCATGTCAGCGGAGGGTGAGGCTCTGGGAGCCAATGCAGACAGGATCGGGAACGAAGCCGAGGCTAAGCGATTTGCCGACAGAGCCGCGCGCGCGGGGCTGCTTGGGATCCAGTGCCTGTTGAGTGAGGCAACCGGGATCAACGCCAAGTTGCAGGGGCTGGCGTTGAGCACCTCCAATGGCCAGACGGTTTTGGGGGTGGTGGAGGGCCGAACGCTCCTCAGGCCGCTGCAGGAGTTGCTGCGCAACCCGGCGCTCATCAAAGCAGCGCACGATCTGAAACCGGCCTTGCTGGCGCTGCATCGGGCTGGTTTGGAGATTAGCGGCCCAGGCTTCGACACGATGATCGCCGCCTATCTGCTCAACCCGAACCGGCGCGGCCATAGCTTGGAATCCGTTGCGTTCGACGTCTTGGGCTATCGGCTGGGAGCGCACCAGGCTGCTGGATCGGCGGAGACTCCCAAGGATCTATTCGAGCAAGCCGATCCAAGTCGGTTCAAACAGGCGGCGGAAGCAGCCGCGGTGGTCGTCAAGCTCGTGCCGGTGCTAAAAGAGCGGTTGGAAGAACAAGGAAGCCTGCGGCTGTTCGAGGAAGTGGAGATGCCGCTGGTGCCGGTGTTGACGGAGATCGAATGGAACGGGTTCGCTCTGGACGTGAGAGTGCTGGAGGCGATAAGCAAGGAACTGGAGCGTGAGCTGGACCGGATGATGGAAACGATCGCCAGGTTAGCCGGCAGCGAGTTTAACATCAATTCGCCCAAGCAACTGGCCACCGTGCTCTTTGACAAGCTCGGCCTGAAGCCCATCCGGAAGACGAAGACCGGCTATTCCACCGATGAAGACACGCTCACCCAGTTGGCGACGCAGCACGAACTGCCGGCCCAGATCCTGAATTACCGGAGCCTCAGCAAGCTCAAATCCACTTACGTGGATTCGCTCCCGGCGCTCGTGAATCCGGAGACCGGCCGGCTGCACACGTCGCTGAATCAGACGGTCGCGGCGACAGGCCGCTTGTCATCGGCCGATCCGAACTTACAGAACATTCCAGTCAAAGGTGAGTACGGGCTCCGCATTCGCGAGGCCTTCGTCGCGGCGTCAGGCCATACATTGCTCTGCGCTGACTATAGCCAGGTCGAGCCGCGCATCCTAGCGCATCTCTCGCAGGATGAACGGCTGCTGAAGGTCTTTGAGCAGGGTGAGGACATCCACACAGCGACCGCGGCGGAGATGTTCAAGTTGCCGCCTGACCACATCACGAGAGAAATGCGGCGCGCCGCGAAGACCGTCGTGTTTGGGATCGTGTACGGCATTAGTCCGTTCGGCCTGGCACAGAACATCGGCGTCTCGCAGCAGGAAGCCAAGAAGTACATTGACGCCTACTTTGAACGGTACGCGGGGGTCAGGGCCTTGATGGACCGGACGATTGCCGAGGCCAAGGAAAAGGGATACACGACCACGATTCTCGGTCGGCGTCGTCCGATTCCGGAACTGCAAAGTTCCGATCCCACGCAACGCGGCTTCGGCGAGCGGATGGCCGTGAACAGCCCGATCCAGGGCTCAGCAGCCGACCTCATCAAGGTCGCGATGATCGCGGTCAGTAAGCGGCTGCACACCGAGCTTCCTAGCACAAAGATGATCCTGCAGGTCCACGACGAGCTGATTTTCGAGACGCCGGAGAAGGACTTGGAGGAGGCGAAGCAACTGGTGAAAGCTGAGATGGAAGCGACGGGTAAGAAGCTCGGCTTGTCAGTGCCGCTCAAAGTGGATTTGGGAGTGGGCCGCAATTGGCGCGAGGCGCATCCTTAGGATGCTGAAAAGGGCCCCCAACTTTGTTCTCGGTCGCCCGTCTCCCTGCGACGTACCGAGAAACGTACGCCTCAGTCGCCGGACTCCCTGCGGCCGCGTTGGCTGGCCTTTTTGAGCATCCTGGAAGGTAGTCATTCCCGGGGAGACCATTCCTGGAAAGGGCCTCGGGGTTGACAAATCTATAGGTCTTCGACCATAGTTACCGACGTGAGATTTGCTTGCTCAGTCAGCGTACGCAGAGCGAGTTGAAGAGCCCTTCCTTCAAGCCTTTGTCGCTAAATTTTTTGAGGAATGAAGTCAACATTGGCCGCGGTATTGCTAACGGCTCATGTTGAAATAGCGAAGGCAGAAAGCCTAGACTTACTTCATGTAAGTCAGGTTTGATTGAATCTTCCCTCTACAGCCGGTTTCGACCAGCTTTGAAATGACTTTTCCAGACTCAAAGCGTGTCATTTATCAAAAGAACCCGCTAGGCACCGTCATCTGCCAATTGCGTTTTCCTCCCGTACTGCGAATTGATGCGGATGTCCCCGCGGATTTTCAGGATAGGATTAGGCACGAATATCCACTCTTTGAGGATCGGCAGCCACAAGATATCGTTGTTCCGCCACAAATTGCTAAGGCCTTGAACATGCAGGTAAAGCTCCGTGGAGTTAAGCAAGGCTATCAATTTTCCTCAAACGACAACGTTTGGCAGGTGGTGGTAGTCCGAGACTTCTTGGCCCTCACAACCACAAAATACCAGCGATGGGAAGACTTTAAGCGTCATTTGGAAGGCCCTCTTGGGGCCCTTATTGATATTTACAAGCCTGAATTCTATTCAAGAATCGGCTTGCGTTACCAAGACGTCATCAAAAGGTCCGACCTGGGCTTAAAAGAACGTGAATGGTCTGAGCTTTTACAGCCGCACATTACTGGCGAACTTTGCTCGAAAATTGCGCCATCAATCAAAGAGATGAGGAGAGAGTTGCTTGTGGCCCTAGAGGGAGGTACTGGTTACGTTCGCATCCACCACGGTATGATAGAAGCAACAGACTCCTCCGAAATCTGCTATTCGATCGACGCGGACTTCTATACTGATCAGAGAACGGAGGTTGGCAATGCCATTGAAACGCTTGACCGGTACAACAGAGAAGCCGGTCGTCTCTTCAGGTGGTGCATCACCGACCTACTCCATAATGCATTGGGACCTCAACCCCTCTAACGTCCAAACGAGTTCTTCTGGGGTCGTTGTTTCGATTAGTGAAAGGGGTGAGGTGATTATCTTTGATCCCTTCAACATGCAAAGCACTATGGTCGATCTTGAAGGCTTACCGGCGTTGGCGCCACGCTATGTACAACGCACTTCTGCACAGGTGGAAGATCCTTATACGTCAGGAGTTCGGTACGCTTGTCATGTGATTTTGGATAGACTGCCCGCTCAAGGGTTACCAGAACTCTGCGAATCCCTTCGTAGCATGTGGGAATTTTATAGCGACAGGCCTTCGTCCTCTGTTGCCCTCTTACCAACTCCTTCCAAGAAAATACCAGCCAAGCGCGGCAAAACCTACGAAAGGCCGGAGTTCCCTATAATTCCGGAGTAGAGTTTTGCCTGACAGTCAATTGATCTATACCCCTTCGCCGCGAGAAGGGGCGCTGCGGCAAAGCGAAATCCTGTCAGACATAGCACAGTCCAAGTTAAGTCTTGAAAGTATTAGGTCCGAAACCGAGAATCCAGAGATTGAATATGTAACTCATCCCTTCGTGATGGTTATGGGTCAGGACTGCGATCTCGAGCTGGATTATAAGGCCAGAAATGGCATTGATTCTGTTAAGCCAGACAAGATGATTCCAAACATCTTATTCTGTGAGATCACAACGGCGGGAAAACTCTTCCAACTCGTTGCGGGTGCAGACGTTTGGAAGCGCATCAGACAAAATGACCATCCGCGCTACCAATTTCTTCAGAAAGCAGGAGAATCCGATGATGCTTTAGGGCAGGGGTTGCCTGAACTTGGTATTGATTTCAAGCGGTATTTTAGCCTACCCACTGACGAAGTGTACTTGAGAATAAGCCTCGGAAAAACCTACCGGCGCTGCTTTATGAAGAACCCTTACCTTGAGCATGTCACCACAAGATTCTATGCGTACAAGTCGCGCGTGGCTCTTCCTATGGACCACCAGAGCGAGTGAACGGTAACATTTTATTACGATGAATAGAATGCCTTCGCCATCTCCGTCGTGTTGGACAACATCGCGTTCAGGCGGGTATAGGCGGCGGGGCCGGAGAGGTGGTCGCGGACGGTGGTGGAGCCAGCGTCCTTGTTTTCCACCAGCAGGCAGGTGCCGTCGTTCTGGCAGCGGACGCTCTTGCGGGCGCACTCCTGCCAGCGCGTAAACCCGTCATCTAGTCGTGCGTGTTTAGTCGTGCGTGTTCAGGCTGGAGACTTGGGATGAAAGCTGATAAAATCCGAGCATGGCAAAGGGTGTTCCCGTGAAGGCCATTTTACAAAAGGCGTTCGAGGAAGCTTCAAAGCTGCCTGACAACGAGCAGGAAGCGCTGGGGCAATGGCTCCTGGAGGAACTCGCTTCAGAGCGGCGATGGGACGAGCTCTTTCCACAC
>JBOHOI010000189.1:0-5705 GCA_050731155.1 Nitrospiraceae bacterium
ACGGAGAGGTGTCGGGCGAGAAACGTGAACGGCAGGTTCAAGGCCGATGACTGATGAGACCTCCCCACATCCCGTAAAACGCCGGAAGCCATTGCGGCTCCTTCTGTGGATGCTGCTCGCCGGGCTTCTCCTGGTGGTTCTGGTCAACACCCTGTTCCCAGACTGGGATCTTTCAGACGAAGATCGCATCGCCCTAGTGCGGGTGGAGGGAGTGATTCTGGATGCGCAGCAAACGGTGGGGGAGCTGAAGCGGTTCGCGGATAACCCGTCGGTGAAAGCAATCGTGCTTCGCATCGACAGCCCCGGCGGGGGCGTCGTGCCGTCCCAGGAGATCTACGACGCGGTCAAGCGGGTCCGGAATAAGAATAACAAGATGGTCATCGCGTCCATGGGGACCGTAGCGGCCTCGGGCGGCTATTACATCGCGGCCGCGACCGATCGCATCATCGCCAATCCCGGCACCCTCACCGGGAGCATCGGCGTCATCATGGAATTGGCCAACGTGGAAGGGCTGCTCAAGAAAATCGGGGTGGAGAGCCTGGTCGTGAAAAGCGGCCAGTACAAGGACATCGGGTCTCCCCTGCGGAAGATGAGCGAGGACGATCGCCGGATCCTCCAGTCAGTCATGGACGACGTGCACCGTCAGTTCATCCAGGCGGTCGCGGAAGGACGCTCGCTTGACGAGGCGGAGGTGCAGCCGATGGCCGACGGGCGCATCTTCACCGGGCGGCAGGCCAGGGAGATGAAGCTGGTGGACGAACTGGGCGACCTGGAAGACGCGATCCGACTCGCGGCCGATTTGGCCGGTATTGAAGGAGAGCCCAAAGTGGTGGAGCCGCGGAAACGGTTTTCGATCCGTGAGTTGCTCGAGAGCCATCTGCTCGGCGCGCTGCCCGGACTCGATTTCCAGGCAGGCGTGAGCCTCAAGTACCTGATGGCCTTCTAAACGACATCACCCACGCGCATCCCTAGGTGGTCCATGGTACCAGGGGGACTTCAGGCAAGGTGGGTCAATAGCAAGCTCGGCAGGAGGACGAGTATGACGAAAGCGCAGATCATCGAGAAGGTTTCTGAGCAAGTGACGACCCTCACGAAACGGCAAGCGGAGATCGTGGTCAATACGATCTTCAATAGCATTCGCGATTCCCTCCAGAGGGGGGATAAAACCGAGATTCGAGGGTTCGGAAGTTTCCGGTCGCGTGCCCGCCGCATGAAAGAAGGGCGCAATCCCAAGACGGGCGCGACCGTGTCCGTCCCGGCGAAACGGGTCCCGTTCTTCAAGGCTGGCAAGGAATTAAAGGAGCTCCTGAACAAGTAACTGCCGCTGCAAACACACGATGGGAATCTTCGATTCCAAAGAAGAGGCAGCAGTCTCGGAGGTGATCTGGACCGATGAAGCGCTCAAGCGTATGGAGCGCGCGCCGGTGTTCCTCCGTGGGATGGTGAAACGACTGGCCGAGAAGAAGGCCCGCGAGCTGGGGTACAGGGAGATCACTGCGGAGATCCTGGACCGGTTCAAGAACCAGATGATGGGTCGAATGGGGGGCGAAGCAGGCCTGGCTGCCGCCGCTGGTCAGATCGAGAAAGGCCGGGTGCCCTGGACTGCCGCGGCACAGGAGCGATTGGAGACGGTGCCCGAGTTCATGCGGCCTATGATCAAACAAATCGCCGAGGAGCTGGCTCTTGAGCGAGGACACCTGGAGGTGAACGTCGAGCTATTCGAAAAGGTGGAAGCGCTGGGCGACGTCCAGGAGCAGGGTGGGCCGCCGATGGAATGGAGTGAGGGCGCTAGGGCCCGGCTCCAGGAGAAGATCAAGAGCACGCCGCCGATTGCGATGGACTTCGTCACGGACATGCTCAAGCGGGACACAGAGGAACTGGCCCACGAGAAGGGGGTCGCCAGAATCGATGAGGCAGCCTTGGTTCAGATCTGGGATGCGCCTCAGGAACGTATTCTCTGGACCGACGAAGCGTGGAAGCGCCTGCTTACCTCGCCGGACTTTGTGCGGAGCGGGATCCGCAAGGCAGCCGAACGCCGGGCTCGGAAGATGGGCCTGAAACAAATCGACTCCGAACATCTCACGAAGTTCCGCAACGAGGCCATGATGAAGGCCGTCAAACGGATCCGGAGCTTCGGCTACCGTGAGCTCACCTTCGACGCCTTTGAGGATGCCTTGGAGAAGGTCAAACGACTGCAGGGCAATGAGCAGGCGGAGAAACGCCTCGCCGAGATCCGTGAGTACATGAAAAAGAAGCCGGAAGTGGGCGTGCTGGGTGAAGAACTGATGGAACGGTTCAGGAAGTACCTGAAAGGAGAAGGCACGCTCTAGCCAGTTGGTCAAACCCGCAGTTCGATCGTTTCTTCGTTGAACCTTCTTCTCTCTGTGTCCCAGGGGCTCCCGCTCGTCGCTCCCAGGCCTTCCCGAAAACAAGGCGTCCGCCTTTCCCTTTCTTCACCTGTCGCGTCGTTTTCTGTGCCTGGTCCACCGGACTCAGCGGTTGAACGGGCCTCACCCAGGGTATAGAGTAAAGCTATTGGGGAGTGCGGAAGCAGAGGCCTTCCTCGTGCGTACGGACAGGCAGATTATCAAGGCCTGGTGTCTGGCGCTGCTGGTTGTCTCCTTCCTCGGCTGCGCCACCTCGCTCAAGCGAGAAGGTCGGTGTCTGGCCAGCCTCACACCTGATTTTTTACACGCGACCCAGGAATTAGCGAGCCTGGAGGCTGCCTGGCGCCTGTCGCTCCTCAAGGGCGAGGAGTCATTCCTGTCATCCAGGCCCTGGCTCTCTGCGGAGCCGGATGAACCAGAATTACCGGCCCGACCGTTTCTATCAGACTCCGATCCTCTGCAGTCGGGTTCAAGGGATCGCGACAAAGAGGCGCGCCGCGCCACCCTGGAGGCGTACGCACGGTTGCTCGAGGCAAGGCTTCGCCATCAGTCCACGCTGGATTGGTACGAAAGGGTCTATGATCGGTTGCGGACGCGCCTGGAGGAAGAGCAGATCCTCTCAGACGTCCGATTGGTGCTGCTCACGGGGCCTGGCCTGATCTTTTACCCGATCATCCGGTGGAATATCCACTCTGTGATGTGGGATGGCCATGACCCGGATGCCGACTCGGATTTCATCACCCTGTATTGCACCGATCGACTTTCGAAGGTGGCCGCGTTGCCAGAACCAGTTTTCGTGCAGATGGAATGACTGCCGGTGCGACGGCGTGGGGACCTGTTGAGGAAGAGAGAGGGGAAAAGCGGTGGAGGGACATCTCTACAGGAGGAGAAGAGACATCAGGTGCTTCGGGGCACAACCGAAGGACACAACCTCCACCATATTCAATAAAACACCTGCGAGGGCATTTTGCAAGGGCCCTCGCCTACCCAGTCTGGCAGAGCTTTTTCTCATCTCGGAGCCAGACTCCAGGCAGTCGATCTTCTTTAGGTTGAGGTGTGCTGTTTCGGCCAGAATTTGTGCCGGATCTGCGGAAGCTGAACGTTTTCGAAATTCGGGATGTCATAGAGACACCGGTCGATGATTTCGACCTCCTGCTCCGTCAGTTCCAGGACGACCTTCTTCTTCCAAAACTGGTCCAGCGTGAAGTAGTCGCCAGACTGCGGTCGCTCAGCAAGCAGCGCTTGCATCTTCTTAAACCCATCGGTGTCCGCGCCGGGGATCCGGCCCTTGTTCTTGTCAATGCACCATTTAATGACCTCGGCGATGCCGTACATGGTCAGTTCGATCTTGACTGTCTCTGCCATTGGTCCCTCCTCAGCATGTGCATATTCTATCGCAAACACCTGTTGTTCTTCCAGAGGTGGCCTACGCAGGGGTTGGCTGCCCACGGGAGTGGGAGATCTCCGTAGAGCTGGGCGGAGACCCTTGCATGGCCGTTGCCAACGAGGGAGGGGCTTTGTATACTCTCCCCCACGTTCCTGATCCTGTAGCCAACCCCGCCCTGCTGTGCCGTTGCAGTGGGGTGCGCGGATCTAGAATGTTTGGTCTGGATCGCTGAGAGGTACCGTGCGCAGTCAGATGGTGGCGTCTATCATCCCAGACCCTTTGGTTCGTGCCGGTCAGCTCGCGCTGAGGGTGACGCTCCTCGTAGGGCTGACGACGGGGGGTGGATGCTTCCAGAAAGACGCGTATGTGCCGCCGGATCTCCTCTATCTATTTGCGAGTTATCAGGTTGGGAAGAACCCTACCTCAGTCGCCACAGCCGATTTCAACCAGGATGGCTTCACCGATCTGATTACGACCAACATCGGCAATAATTCCTTGTCCGTCCTGTTGGGCAACGGGGACGGAACCTTCAAGGATCAGGTCCAGATCGAGGCTGCCAGGGAACCCCGCGCCCTCGCGCTCAATGACTACAATGGAGATGGGCGGGTGGATATCGCCGTCGCATGCTCTGGCAGCGATCAGATCGCCATCTTCTTCGGCCTCGCGAACGGGGCGTTTGGAGCGGGACAGCGCTATACGATTCACAAGATCCCCGTGTCCGTTGCCAGCGGCGATGTAAACGGGGATCAGAAACCGGATCTTGTCGTGGCGTTGCGCAACGACAAGGTGAAAATCCTCCTGGGTAATGGAGATGGCTCGTTTTCGGAGGGCCCCCAGTATGAATATGGCGACACGCCGACCTCGCTGGCCATCGCTGATCTGAACCAGGACGGGAAGCTGGATCTGGCGGTCTCCAATGGAGGCCCCATGAGCAGCGCCGTCTCGATCTGGTTGGGGAACGGCGACGGCACGTTCCGAGACCCGACCGACTACCGAACCGGCAAGCGGCCGCTGGTCGTTGGGTTCGCCGACTTCAATAATGACCGGATGACCGACCTCTTGGTCATCAACGGAGAAATGGACACGTTTACCATTTTCCTTGGAAACGGCAACGGTACTTTCCAAAAAGGGAAGGAAGCCGGTGCGGACGCTGGTCCGGTCTATGGGTTGGCCAGGGATTTCAATGGCGACCAATTTGCCGATGTCGCGGTTGTCAACATCCAATCGAACGACTTGTCAATTCTCTACGGACGCGGGGACGGCACGTTTCAATATCCGCCGATGAACTACCGGACGAAGGGTGGACCTTTTGCCATCGCTACACTCAATCTCACCACCAAACAGGCGGAGGAGGAGCCGGGGTTGGTCACCGCAAACAACGGGGCCAGCAGCGTCTCCATCTTTCTACACAGAGGACTGAAATCCCATGCTCCTCAAGCGGTTCCAGCCGCGTCGTGATTCAGCTCTCACCGTCTCGTCCTGACGGCTGCTGCGGACAGGCCCTGCGTGATTCGTCCCTCATTCTTGACTGTGGTCGGGTGGTCGGCTAGATTGGCAGTAGGCCGTGTGCGGCCTTGCCGCACTCGTGGTTCCGGGCTGCAGGCGAGGGGGGAAGCTGGTGAGGACTTTCATCTGGTGGTTTGGCATGGGGTCACTGACAACCCTCTCAGTGCTGATGGTGCAGGGAGGGGTTCGAGATCTCCTGTACGGAACCCACCCAACCGGCAGCGCGAGCGCGTACTTGAGTTTTGCGATCACGATTTTGGGTGGAGGCCTGTTGGCCGGCTGTGTGGCCTTGATCATGAGCCGCCTTCGTTGACCCGGCACAATCCGCTTGACAGAGCCGGGAGGCTTACGGTAGAAGCCACCCAGGCTTTTACGAGTTCGCGGAAAACCCAATGACGCAGCTGCAGGTGGGGGTGCCGCTGAAG
>JBOHOI010000190.1:0-5699 GCA_050731155.1 Nitrospiraceae bacterium
GGGCTGGGCACTATGGCATGTGTGCGTGAGGCTATTTTGATCTTGACATCCGACGTGGTATTAGCCAAGACCCTCGAAATACACATGGATGAACATGGCTATGCCACGGCGGTGGTCCTCGACACATCCGGCGCGCTGCCTGTGGCACTGGATGGCTCACCTTCGCTCATCCTTGTCGATCGGCAGCGGCGCATGATCGAACAACTGCGCCGTGATTCACGATTGCGCAACGTTCCGATCATCGCTCTGGAGCATCCTGGGACGAACTGTACCGAGGATGAGTGCCTCGAAGAACTCGATCGGGGCGCTGACGCTTCCCTCTGCAAGCTGGGGTACCGTGAGTTAGTCGCCAGAATTCGAGCGTTCCTGCGTCGGGAACACCTCCTGCTTGCCCCGAAATCTCACTATGTGGCCGGTCGGATGCGCATGGATATGGATCGGCATGAAGTGACTGTCGACGGGAAGGTTGTTGAACTCACTCCAAAGGAGTTTCAGATCCTCCAGCAGCTTATCCAGGATCCTTCGCGGGTCTTTTCGCGTGACGAGCTACTCAACCGAGTCTGGGGTGAAGGCTGTGCATTGGAGGAACATACTTTGGATGTCCATATTCACTCGCTTAGGCACAAAATTGAAGCCGATCCGGCTCACCCCCACTTCATTGTGACGGTCAGGGGAATTGGGTACAAGCTGAAATCAGGATAAGTTCGATTGTTTAACGCTGTGGCTTTTGGCGTCGTTATGAAGAACCCGTTTCTCACGGAATTCGTCACGTCTCTCCTGCTGGGCCACATAAGTGAAGTGAAACTCATCAACCTGGAAGACGGGACTACGATCAGGGGCAGTCGTGATCTCAAACGTCGCTCCCTTCAATTGAAACTCCCCTCTGGAGAGGTTGTGGATGGCCACTATGTGCCGTTAACAAGTTCGACCATAGGGGGCAGCTCACTATTTTCTCAGCGACATATGGCCACTGTGCCATGGATGAGATCAGATCACATTTTTCGAGGGTACGCTCAGCTGGTCGGTAAGAACGGTGAGCTGTTGGAGATAATCTTTTCTAGCGAGTGGACCGGACACGGGACCGGCTTTGCGAAAACCAATGATGGCGGGAATTACGAGGTGATCTTCTAGCAACGAGACCGCCTGACCTGATCTTCTCCGCCCCCCCTTTCGACCTCGATGTCTAAATCATCCTCATTCAAGATCCTTCATGTCCGACCATTTCATCCTACTGCGATCTCGAAGAGGTTTTATTCTTTTGACTTCGTCCGTAGCGGACTGAGGCAGTACGCCGGCACTTTGTCTATCGCCCATCTACTGCACCTCAAAGTGAACCGTCCGGTTCTTCTCCCAGCACTCGGCGCTATGGTCGGTGCAGAACGGTCTGTCTTTGCCGTAACTGATCGTCGCAATTTCCAGGGGCGTGAGTCCCAGGCCCTCGAGATACTGTTTCACGACCTGCGCCCGACGATCGCCAAGGACTAAATTATAGGCCGCGGTGCCTACCTCATCTCCACGTCCTTCGAGCAGGACCTTTCCTACACGCTCCTCTTTCAGACGGTTCGCGTTGACTTCGACCATGGCCACGGCGTCGCTGCGGAGCGCATACTGGTCAAAGTTGAAGGGGATATCGAGAAAAAACGGCGAGGAAGGATCCTTTGCCGCGGAACTCTTCAAGGCTCCCTCGGAAGGACGTGAAGCAGACAGTGGCGCGACTGAATCCGGCGCGACCCGCTCCTCTGTGATAGGGACTGAGGACTTTCTTCCCGATTGTTCTCCAGTTGTAGAAACCGTCTGGCTGGCACAGCCGGTAATCATAAGAAGTAGGCCTAGACATGCAATCCATGTGACTGGTGAATTCGTGAGTCTCTCCATGATAAACCCTCCTCTCTGTCCCTGTCTGGATCGTCGCGAGTGGATGCTGCTAGACGATGAACCAGAGACCGAACTTAGAAGTGCTGGTCTAAGTGTAGCACCACATAGCCGCTTTGCAACAAGTTCTCCGAAACCTAATGATCGAGGGGATGCTGGGAGGAGCTGACCAGGTCTCGGAGTCCGTCGTTGCCTGATGTCGTTGTGAAGACCGTCGCTCTTACCCTGCCTGTTTGATCGCTTCGTAAATCCGACGCAGATCTGGAAGGGGAGCCTTACACATGACCGCTAGCGAGTCTTCCACATAGGCCTTCGTCCGCATCCCGTTCAGCACGCAGGTCACACCTGGCGTGCTCGTAAGCACCCAGAGCGCCTTCCGCGACAAGGGTTGTTTCCGTGCCGACTCCGGCAGCAACGGATCAATCAGCCTCATGATAACGGCAGTTCTTTCTCGGCTTTTCACCGTCGCCTCCCGACGCATCACTCTCAAGCACGCCACCAGCTCAGGGAGGTACCGTTCCCGCCAGACCTGCCAACGATCACCCGACTCTCCGGTGAGATGCTGTGTCAAGGCGCGCAGCACCTGATTGATATGAGGAGCAATCATCTGGTTCTCGATCTGCTCCCAATGTTCCAGATTCTGCACGCGCGGCCGGAGCCTCGCCAGTTCATCCGCCCATCGGAAATAGTCCTCTGGAGGCAGGCCCTGGCCGGGGTTCTTGATGTGGGGAGCAATATCACGCCGGTACTCCTGCTCCAGATCAGACAATTTATCTCGGTGGGTTTCAAATGAGCCAATCTCCGGTTCGACAGGTAGGTCAGCCAATCGGACCATGCCGCCACCTTTCGCCGGGATGGCGTTCAGTGGTCGGTTGACCAGGACCGCCAGCCTCTCCGCTTGCGCAAGTTCAAGAACAGTCTGCTTCTCGCCAAGACCGGTGTTCGGTGTGAGCAACGCGCCGGATTCAAACAGGTTCATCGGACACTGGAGCACCTTGAAACGATGGACAGAGCTGCCACTGTCGCGCGCCGCCGCCTGCGCCGCCGCCAGCATATGTCCAAGCGAGGTGGCTTCGGGGTCATTCGGGTCGGCGGTACAGGTATTGGACGAGACGCCGTAGAACCGGATACGTCCTGCCACGACCTGAGTCTCGAAGTAGGTAAAGGCAGCCTGTAACCGGGCATAAAACTGATCACGCAATTGCGGAAGATCGCTCATGCCACGCTGTTTGGCGTCTGACAGGAAATATTCCGCGTTGTGCAGCAGGCAGACATCCAGCGTGTCTAATCCCAGCCGGTCAAGCGACAGGTCCAGTTGGTCGGCCAGAAACTCAGGATGGAGGCAGTGCCAGATTCCCTCTCCGTACTTGACTATCTCGGGGTAAGGCTTGCCAGCTTGTTCGCGGGCCTCAGCCCGTTTCAGGTTCTGCCCCTGCACATAACCTATTTTTGAGACGACGATCACTTCCTCGCGTTTCAGTTCACCCCTCTTGTTCAGCTCGGCCAGCACCATGCCGATCAGGCGCTCGCTTTCTCCATCTGTATAGTTGGTAGACGTATCGATCAGATTGCAACCGGAACGGAGCGCCTTGGTCAGCGCCTCTCGATGTTCATCGTCCTCAGTGTCGATCCGGTAGCCACCGAACCCCAGGCGGCTCGTGGTCAGTCCGGTTGAGCCGAAGGCTGTGTACCCATGTGCGGCGGTCCGCGGAGCAGCAGGGTCGTTCACGAAGCGGGCGACATAGGTCGCTGTGCCGCCCGGGGTCGCATGGCCGGCGAGTCGGTTCCCCGTGAGGGTTTTCGAACCTGGAAGATGCTCAGCCACAGCCTGTTGATGCCGGTTCACGAGCGCTGCTGTGACTGCTTCGGAATCGGTGATCGGTGTCTGACAGGCGAAATTCCGGCACAGGTACAATGCGGCTTTTCCGTTGACGAGACCTTTGCCGATCACCAATGGATGGCGTGCGGCAGGCCTATCCGGGTCGTGGTGCGCAAGAATCCGGTTCGGGAGGTAGTGTCGGTTCACTTCTCTCCAGAGTACCTCGTACCCGGGCTCGCCGGGGCTCCCGATGAGCGCCAGCTCCACCGGACCGGCGAGGAGCAGGTCCACCACTGAGAGGCTCTTTGCGAAGGCTCGTGGATATCGAGCGATCTCACGGCCATAGGCTCGAATGGCCCTGGTGGCCGCCTCGCGGAAATCATTGCGCCCGTGGTGAAACGAGAGCCGGGCCAACGCTGCGGCCGCGACGGCATTCCCGCTCGGCGTGGCTCCGTCTGGGCCCTCACGGCTGCGGAGAATCAGTGACTCATGGTCCCGAGCCGTCGTAAAGAAGCCTCCACGTCCCTCATCCAGAAAGTCGGCGAGCAGGCGCTCCGACAGTCGAACGGCCTCGAGAAGATAGCGCTCGCTCCCTCCGGCCTCGTAGAGGTCAATCAGGCCCTCAGTGAGATACGCATAGTCCTCCAAATAGGCATTCAGGTGCGCCTTGCTGGCTCGATAGGTTCTCAACAGTCCGCCATCCAGCCGAGACAGCGTGTTGAGGATGAAGTCGGCCGCACGTTCGGCTGCTTGCTGGTATCGGAGCCTGCCCAGCACTCGAGCGCCCTCCGCCATCGCGCTGATCATCATGCCGTTCCAGGCTGTGAGGATCTTGTCGTCCAACCCGGGAGGTATACGTTGACGCCGAGCCTCATAGACAAGCGGCCGCAGCCGTTCGATCGTGCTGCTCAGATCCTCAGGCGTCACGTTCAGACTATGGGCGACCTCTTCAATCGAACGGGGCCGGTTAGGGATGCTGGGTGCCCGTTGCTCGGGGTGCCCATGGCTCTCCAGGTTGCCATGGGCCTTCGCAACGGGCGAATCCCAATTGCCGCCGGGCGTGATGTCGTAATAGGCACAAAAACGGCGCGCATCATCGTCGGTGGGAACTACCTTCCGAATTTCTTCAGGCGTCCATACGAAAAATTTTCCTTCGACTCCTTCCGAATCGGCATCAGTCGCTGAATAGAACCCGCCCTCCGGTGAAGTCATCTCTCGAAGGATGTAATCAAGCGTCTCAGTCGCAATACGCCGATAGGTGGACTCGCCGGTGACTTGGTAGGCCTCCAGATAGGTCCGTGTCAGGAGCGCATTGTCATACAGCATCTTCTCGAAGTGGGGAACCAGCCAGCGCTCGTCGGTCGAGTACCGCGCGAAGCCACCGCCGATCTGGTCATACAGGCCGCCGGACGCCATCGCATCGAGCGTCTTCCGGACCATCTGGAGCGTATGGGGATCCCGAGTCCGGTGGTAGCGTCGCAGGAGAAACGAAAGGGCCGTGGCGGGAGGAAATTTTGGCGCGCTGCCGAAGCCCCCATGGCGCGCGTCGAAGTCCTGGGCGAATTCAGCCACAGCGGCGTCCAACTCTGCTTCGCCCACAGCCATGGGGGCGGTGACGCGCATCGAATCGGACAGCCGCTCAGTCAATTGGTTTGCTTGTTGGCGTAGGCCCTCTTGGTCCTTCCGCCAAAACTCGACCACCTTCTGAAGCACGGTCGCGAAGCCTGGTCGGCCCCACCGGTCGGACGGAGGGAAGTAGGTGCCGGCAAAGATGGGCTGTTGTTCGGGAGTGAGAAACACCGTCATCGGCCAGCCCCCTTGCCCTTGGTTGAGCGCCAGGGTCGCCTGCATATAGATCTCGTCCAGATCAGGCCGTTCCTCCCGGTCCACCTTAATGCAGATGAAGTGCTCGTTCATGATCGCGGCGATCCGCTCGTCCTCGAAGGACTCATGTTCCATCACGTGACACCAATGGCAAGCGGAGTAGCCGATGGAGAGGAGGATCGGT
>JBOHOI010000191.1:0-5674 GCA_050731155.1 Nitrospiraceae bacterium
CCGATCCTTCACCGCCTCAAACAAGCCGTTCGCTTTGTGATCCGGCTTGGAAAGTTCAACGACCCATTTGGTCCCCGCCCCATCGAAGATGAGCTGCACGTCGTCGTTGGCTTCCTTGAACTCTTTCACCGCTTCCAACGCGTTCACCAAACGGCCCAGGTCACCGTGGGTCTCAGTATCGGCGAGCACTACGATTGCGACTTTAGCCATAACTCACCTCCGTTCGTTCGGGCTCGTGGCGAGAGGCCAGAGGTGGGGGCGGATGAGCCATCCCTGACACTTCACCCTTCATGCCTACATGTCATTTCCCGTAGCCCCTTGCCTCGTGCCACTAGCCTTACCCTTGCGCCCCGCACTTAGGCGCTGGAGTCGGCATGAAGTTCATCGCAGTTCCCGGCTTGAAGTGCATATCCATCATATTGAATTCCCCGACCGCGATGTGCTTCAGCCAGTAGCCTTCTTCGGCAGTCTTGCCGCCATGGCCATGGGCGGCCATTCCCTTCTCCCCTTCCGGCGTGTGCGACCGATGGAAGTGAATAAACCCGGTTTTTCCGTCATCCGGTTGATCCTCAGCACAGAACCGGCCCTTGATTCCTTCACCGACGAAGATCACGGTCGCAGCGGGATCAGTGACCGGTTTGTTGAAATGGAGGAAGACCGCGCGCCCGTTCCCGGCATCCATCCAGAGATGGTCCGGCATGGCGGGATGGAACGGTTCGAACGTATAGATTTTTGCTAACGTTGCCCCCACGTTTTTAAGCGCCTCGGTGGACGGTCCCTTCTTGCCTTCGCCTGCGAACCCGGTGCCGGCCCACAAGAAGCCGGCCAGCAACCCGATCCACATGATTCCTTTGAGCTTGATGATATTCATGACACACCTCCTCTTTGACTCGTTAGTCTTGAACGTATGATCCATCATCTGCCGTGAAAGGATACTGAGCCGATCGCCCAAGGTCTGTGACCTGGCTTACAGAGTGGTGGCGTCTTCATAGACGTCCAGGGTGGCAGGTTAGTGCCTCGGGCAGGCCTCCGGCGGGCAGGTGATCACAAAATGATTCAACAGTGCGTGGCGCTCGTAGGCAATCAAGTAGAGGTGCAGAGTCGAGGGGTCATCGGCATCCCAATGCAGCAGAGGCCCATCCACTCCAACTGCATGGTGGTCGATCCAACTGCCCGCGGCGTCCAGATGAAACCCGTAGAAGGGCCGACGTGCCGGAGGGTCGGCCAGCAACTCCTCGTAGGACTCGAAGAAACTGGGGTTCCCGATTCCCATCGGAACCTGCCAGCCCCGTATGTATTGATTAACTGAGGTGGAAGGAAGGCTTCGTAAATCAAGGCCCCCGAAGATCAGTCGAGTAGGTTCCTGTGTGCGGCCGTCTCGGAATGCGAGTTCGATCTCGTAGAGCGACCCGGCCTCTGCCGGTGTTTGGACTTGTCGGAGCTTCGCTCCTGTGAATTCAGCTAGATACTGGAGTTTCGTATCCCGAGGGTGGGCGAGAGAATACCGTCCCGGTGGAATGAAACTGGCAAACTGCACCGGCTGGGTGTACCAATCACGATAGCTGTAAATAGGTGGCGAGAGGATGTTCTTTCGCTTGAGCGCTTGCTCGCCGTGGGCTCCGGGAGATTCGTCCCAGCGTGCGCTGGCGCTGAGAGTCCACTCTCGCTCAACTGTTCGTAATCCATCCAATCGGATCGGCGCGCCTGATGGATCCACCCAGTGTTCGAGCGACCACCAGTAGTCCCAATAGGGTAAGCCGTTCACCCGTTCGAAGAGCTGCTTGTAGAGCCCCAGGGGAAAGGTGAACCAGGTGTGCTCATATACCCGCTCCTCGCCGTCCTCGACGGTGAAGAGCAGAATTTCCCAGAGCCCTGCGTTCAGGCAGTTCCGGGCGAGATCTACGCGACTCAACGCACGCCGCTCGAAGCCGTCCCCGCCTTCATGGACCTGGACGTATGGGGAGTCTCGCCGAAAGCTCACCTGCTGTCGATTCCACTCCCGGTCGATCAGTCCCACCTTCGTGAGATCCGGGTCCGATTTCACCCAGTAGGGCACCGCTGCCACGAAGTGAGCCAGATCCACGTCCAGGAGTTCGATCGTAGGTGCGTGGTCAGAAGCCGGTTCGATGACAAAACGAAACCGGGTGTCGGCAATCTGTAGGACTCTGAGCCGACGGTGCGGATAATTTCCAAAGGCCAGGCTTCGGTCTTCGGGGTCTTCCGGGTAGTCCGCATTGCTGAACCTTATGAGCTCGATAGTCTGCATCGGTGCATTGTCATAACGAGACTGAAACCACAGCGCAAAGCCGAGGATCGCAAGAAAGACTGCGAGCAGTATCCCAATGATAAGGAGTCGGCGTTTCCGTGCCATGATGGAGTCTCCCTTTCTTGCGCCTTGACCGAGACCTTCTCCGCGCAAGGGTCTTGGACAACGCAGGCCACAACGCACGCCTTGTCATTGAAGACAGGCAAGAAGTAAGGGATGGCCACTCCTGTGTGGACCTCCCTGTCCTCAAGAGCGTCGATGGATTAAAGAGTCAAAATGGACGGTTAGAGAGAAGAAGGCGGCGCGCGGGCCTTTAAGGGACAGGCAATGATTGACAGGAGCGGAATCGAAGGATGGTCCGCTGTGCACCGTGAAACGGTCGGCTTGGGAGAGGAGATGTCGCAGGACGCCAGGCCTGCTTCGCCGCTGGTGCCGATCCAGGTGCACACTTGGTGGTGAGGGGTTGAGGGCTCACCTGGCCATGGAACCCCAGCCTCCAGCGTCCAAATGTGCATCCAGACCGCCAGCGAAAAATAGGTCAGGCAGACGGTCCAAAATAAAAACCGTGTGAACATGCTCCTCGACGATCTGATATGGTGCTATCCTAGGGCTGCATGGCGCAACCTGTCAACGCCCTTCGAGGCTGCGGCGCCATGCGGGCGGTATCCACTGGCTCCACCGTGTGGCAACCGACGCAGAGTTGCGCTCCGTCCCTTGCATCAAGTAGGCTACGTTCTACTTCCCACCGGAGTGTCCCTATGGGCCAGGCCACCCCTGCACCAACCAAGCTCTGGTATCTGAAACGCATCCACCTGTTCTCCGGCCTCAGCCAGGCCGAACTCATGGAAATGGATCGAATCACTCGGATGCAGGAAGTTAAAAAGCGGCAGCCCATCTACTTGCAGGGCGATCCCAGTACTACCGTGTATCTGCTCAAGAAAGGCCGAGTCAAAATCGCGAGCAGCGCACCAAGCGGCAAGGAGGTGACATTTGAGATTCTCGATCCTGGTGAAATTTTCGGCGAGCTGGAGGCGCTAGAAGACTCTCCTCGCGAAGCGCTGGCCGAAGCGCTGGACGATGCCTTGATCTGTACGATCAGGCGAGAAGATTTCACTCGCTACCTACGTGAGCATCCCGACCTGACGGTCAAGTTGACCAAGCTCATTGGCCTCCGTCTGAGAAAGATCCGGAGCCGTGTTGAGGATTTAGTCTTCAGGGACGTCCCAGCTCGACTCGCTCATCTGCTCTTGGAGCTGAAAAGGACAGATGGGGTTCCGGACGGGGCTGGGACACGTCTCCGTGTCAAGCTCACCCATCAGGAAATGGCCAATCTCATTGGCTGCAGCAGAGAGACGGTCAGCGCCACCCTTGGTCGGTTCCGCGAGCGACGCCTGATCCGGATGGACGGCCGATCTATCACGATTCTGGACTCTTACGGTCTGCACCGCTTGGTTTCTTAACCCACCACCGTCTCTCGTCCAGAGCCAAAGGCTCGCTGATGCGTTACTGAGTCGACGTGAACACCTGCGTGTCCGGGTGGAACGCGTACCAAGCGAACCAGAAGGCCATCATGGAGGGAAGCGGTCTCCCGGCGTCATCAGTGACCAAGGCGCTCTGAGCCTGCGGGTTGAAGCGCATGTTGATCGTCTGTCCGTTCAGGTGGTCAGTCAGCGGTGCCTTCAGTTTCTTGAGCTCCGAAAATGGATACGCCTTGAATACCCCGTTGACCTCAACCCCGAGGACCCACTCTTTGGGATGGTAACTTGGATCGAAGTGCGTGGTGTCGAACATCAGATCACGCCTGTCGGCGTAGCCCAAATACGGATCGCGATCATAGTTGCGAAAGTGGCCGGTCTTTGTGGACAGCACCAGCGTCGATGGATGGGCTGTGCGCCATTCGCCCCAGGTCGTGTGCTCCAGAAACATTGGCGTTAGGCGTGTGCCGGTCAGTGGGCCTGCCACCGCCTGCATCGCGATCTGAGACCAGAGGCTCTCGGTCTGGTGGTCGTACATGAGCAGATCGCTCTGATACAGGAGACCCGAAACGCCGAACGTGAACGCGCGCCCGTTAACAACCGGATTGAACCCGATCCCTGAGCCGCACAGAGGACAGTAGGTGATCACGGCGGGTTTCCCGCCGATCCAGTCGTTCACGATCTCATGCCAGTTCAGAATCTTGATCGGGTAGGCTTTCGCCTCAGTCCTCGTGCTCAATCCAAGGACCCGGTCTGCGTCGAGGAGAAACGTGGCTTGGGACGCTTGGACATACCGAGGATTGAGAATGGCCGGAATGCCATCTTTGCCAGGACCGCCGGACTCGATCTGGTTCAGCGGCACGCTGTGCTTCGAGAGATCGAACTCATTAGATGACCGTTGGCCTAGTCCGAGCCACCCGAACAGTAACAGGCTTCCTCCAACCACACTGATCACACCCCACGCCCACTTAGACAGCCTGCGACGGTGCCTGGAGATTCCTTCCTCATCCGGACTGGTTGGAAAGAGTCCAGGTTGTCGTGCACTCATAACAGGAAGAGGAAGACTCCCACGGCGACGATCAGGATCAGGAGCGTCATCACGATCATCTTTTCCGCCCAACTGGCTGCCGGTTTCTCGCCGTGTCCAGGTCGCGAATGTTGGCTGGGCATGGTCGCACTCATTCGTGTGGCCCCTTGGCGCAGATGCTCGTTGACGACCCGCACGGCTCCGCTAGCATGCTCGTCACGAATGCCCTGAAGAAACCGGTTAAAGCTGCTGAATAGCTGGACCGCAAAGAGAATCTTGTCAATCAGGGCCTCCTCGACGCCGATTCCTCTGAACGCGTAGGGGTAGGCGCTGATGCAGTAGGAGCCGTCATGCGTTGCGGAGATGGCCAGCGCGACGATCCGTTTAGTCTTGAGATCCATCACATCGAGAGCGAGATCATCCTTGAACAGCTCCCAGGCTGTTTCCAAATAGGCGGGGCGAGTCGCCATGTCCCTGAAAAGGTCAGGAACGAACGCGATCCCGAACGCCCTCTTGATGTCGGTGAAGATATATTGGCTTATATCATGGGCGATAGCTGCCTCTCCGCCCGTGACTCCTAGCATTTGCTGACCCGCTTATCGTACGTTGATGGCATCAGGCGCGAATATCTGTCGGCTGTCCGGGTTAGCCGTTTGTCTGGAGATTGCGAGCCCGAAGTCTGCGCGCCAGCCACTCCCTGCTGGGGACTCCCACGGCCAAGATCTGACCATCCAGCACAAAAGCCGGAGCTGCGATAATCCCGAGTATCTGCGCTCGCTCTTCGGCCACCTGATGGACCTCGACCTTCAGCCCAGAAAATTCCTGTTGAATCTCCTGGGCCAACGTAAGAGCAAGCTGCTCCGACAAACACCCGCCATGGACAAAGACTTCCAAGACAGCCATGTC
>JBOHOI010000192.1:0-5622 GCA_050731155.1 Nitrospiraceae bacterium
CCCTGGATGGTCTGGGAGCCGGCCGCCATCGGCTGACCGGCCGCGTAAGTCATCGCGGCCATCCCAAAGCTCAGCACCACTGCAAGCGCTATCAGGCCGATAAGTTTCTTCATGGCAAAACCTCCTTGTGATCAGCACCCATTGCCTTTTCTGGGAGACGGGTGCGCTGCAAACGGTTAAACTGCCTTCAGAACTCCTGATCGGAACTTGCCCTCTGTCACACAATCACCAGAGGGTGGCGCATTATAGACGAAACGGCTGCCTCGGGATAGGAAAAAGTCGAGCCAAGTTTTGTCGTGATAAACCGTTGGCTTTTGACGTAGCCTCGTTCGTAATCGTGACTGCCGCTCCTTACGCCGTCACCCCAGTCGCCATGCGCTCGTTTCTGCCGGAAATGAATGCTGGTCACAGTTCGCGCCAAAACCAGAGCTCAAATCAGCACCCATTGCCTCTTGTGGGAAAGTGAGGCGCACAGGATCGGAGGTTGTTCCTCACGGTAACAAGTTTTCTCTGTTCGGGACGCCCGTGAGGCCGGCTGCATAGGCCAGCGTGACTTCGGCGATCTTATAGTCATACTGTGCTTCAGCCAGTCGGGTCTGAGCGCCGGTGAGAGCGACCTCTGACTGCGTGACCTCGACGATCGATCCCAACCCCAACTTGTACCGCTGCCTGGAGAGCTGTAAGGCCTCCTGGGCTGTCTTGACTTGCTCCTCCGTCAGCTTGATCTGTTGCGCAAAGGTCACCGTATCGAGGTAGGCGTTCGTGACCTGTTGCGTCAAGGCTTGTTCGATGTTCAGGCTGTTGGCGTCCGCCGCGTTTTTCTGGGCGTTTGCCTCACGAACCTGGTTCTCGATCAGAAACCCTGTGAAGAGTGGGACTGATACCAGCGCGCCAGCGGTCCACCAGCCGCCAGTTCTCTGGTCCCGACTCGGATCGAAGGTTTGGTAGTCGCCGGCGCTGGCAATGGCAGAGACGGTGGGCAGATACTGCCTTTTTGTGGCTGTCAGACGCGAGTCTGCTGAACGCGTCAGCTCCCTGGCCCGCTGAAGCTCGGGGTGAGAGAGGCTGTCTGAAATGAACGTTCCAAGCGGGCGCTTTGGTCGCACCTCGATGGGCAGCTCTTCAAGCACGTAGTCCTCCAGTCCAGTAATGCCCATGGCCCGGTTGAGCTCGGCGAAGCTCCCCTTCAGGTCATTCCGGGCCTTGACGAGCAAGGACTCGGCGTTCGTTAGCTCGACCTGTACCAGGTTCAGGTCGAGCTTGGATTTGAGCTGCTGTCGGTAGAGGGTGTCAACCTGCGACCGGATGATGCCACGTTCCCGGACCGTGTCCTCGGCAATCTGCACAAGCCGGTGCCGCTTCAGGCTGTTGAGGTACGCTCGCTGAACGGTCACGATCACGAGTGCCCGCTGGGCGTTGAGGTCCTGCTCCTGGGCGCGAGCGGCGAGTTGCGAGGAATCCACCAGGTTCTGAGTAAATCCAAAATCGTACAGCCGCTGGTTGGCGATGACGCCGCCCGCGTACTGACTCATGTTCTGTCGAAGCATGGCGCCGGCCGGTGCCACGAACCGGGGGTTGATTCCTCCAACGCCGGCGATGCTGTCGAAGTTCGCATAGACTTGTGGATAGTAGAGGGAGCGGGTCTGTTCGGTCCGGGCTTCAGCGGCTTTGAGGTTCGCGTCCGCGGCTTGAAGGGCCGGATGCTTCTCAGCCGCGATCTCAATGGCTTGCCTCAGTCCCAGAAACCGGCCTGAGGAGCCAATCTCCTTGGTAGATTCAGTTGGCGGCTTTGCCAACTGAGCCCAGAGAAGAGCCTCCGGCCAGAGACAGAGCACAATGAAGATCGGCGCGGCCAAAAATCCTACTGTGTTGACGTTGTGCCGTCGCATGGGAGTCCTCCTCTGTATAAAACCAGGTTAGGCTGAGCCTCAACCTTAACCTCAGCCCTTCAGTATTTCTGGCTGGACGGCTTTCCTGCCGGGAGGTTGTACGCGGAGGCCTTGACCGCCTGGCCGTCCGTCAGGCCGGCCTTGCCCACCACCACAAGGTCTTCATTGCCGCTCAGGCCCTCAACGACCTCCACCCAGAGCCCGTCATCGAGGTCGGTCTTGATCCGAACCAATCGGGCTTTGCCCTGCTCAACCACGAAGACAGACTTCGCCTTGCTGGTTACGCCAGTCACAATGGCGGCCGGAGGAATTGCAAGGGCGTTCGGATGCTGACGCAGATAGAGCGTAGCGCTCACGAACGTCCCCGGTTGGAGCTGACGCTCCTTGTTCGGCATATCGATCTCGACCAGGAGCGTACGTGTGGCTGGGTCCAAGGCCTCTGTGGTGCGGGTGATGGAGCCTTTGAACTCCTGCCCTAACATCTCCTTGAAACTCAGCACGACCTGCACGCCCGGCTTGGCCAGCAGGGCAACTTCCTGGGGGACGCTTACATAGACTCGCACCGTGTCCATGTCCATGATGGTGTACAGTGGCACCGCCTGGGTGGCAGATCTCTCCCCGGACTGTATGAGGGCTCCGGGGTCCGCAAACCGCGCGGTGATGACGCCTGAGAATGGGGCGTAGACCTTGGTGTAATCCAGCATGGCGCGACGGTTATTCATCAGATGTTTGGCCGCCTCGGCCGCTGCTTCCGCGACATCCACATCCTGCTTCGCAATGACATCCGGATTTTCCTTCCAGACATTAAGAAGGCGTTGATACGTGATCTTCTTGATCTTGTAGTCTGCTTCAGCCTGCTGGTACTGCTGTTCCACCTCAGGGGCGTCAATCACCGCAAGCAGTTGTCCCTTCTTAACCGAGTCGCCCTTGTCGGATCCCATCCATGTCAGGTAGCCCGGCACCTTCGCGTAGAGGGTGGCCTGATACCAGGGTGAGATATTTGCTGGGAGAGTGATGCTATAAGTCATGTCTCGCCGCTGCGGGTTCATGACTTGGACCGGTAATATTCCCGCAGTAGTTGGCTCGGTCTGGTTGGCCTTCTTGCCATTCTCCGGTGGAGTCGCATTCGTCGTGTCGTCTTTGCGAACACTGAAGGCTATGACCAAAGCCACTAGTAGGCCTGCTGCCCCAGCCAAGATGAGGATTGTCTTGAGAGGACCCCTTTTCATCGATTTCGCCTAGTGAGTTTCACCAGTATACAACTTTTCCGTCTAGTTCTGCTTCCTGTTCGTTTAGTAGCGAACAGCGAGTAACGAACAGCCAACACCGCTCCTTGCTGTTCACTATTAGCTATTCGCTGCTTGCTAGTCGCCTACGGGCGATGGCATGCAGGACCGGCACGAAGAGCAAGGTCATGAAGGTGGAAACAGCCAGCCCGCCGATCACAGCTCGCGCCAGCGGCACATTGGTCTCACTACCCTCGCCAATCCCTAAGGCCATGGGTGCCAGTCCCAGGATTGTGGCCAGCGAGGTCATGAGGATCGGCCGGATGCGTAGCCGTCCAGCTTCCACCACCGCCTCCTCCAGCGGCATGCCTTCCCGCAGCCGTCGGTTCGCAAAATCCACCAAGAGCACACTGTTCGACACCACAATCCCGATCATCATCAGCGTGCCGATGAGCGACTCCACATTGACGGAGGTGTTGGTGAGGAGTAGCATCCCGATGACGCCGATGAACCCCAGCGGCACGGCGAACATGATGATGAACGGATCGAGATAGGAGCGGAACAGCCCGACCATCACGAGGTAAATCAGCACTATCGCCAACGGTAACGTTCCACTAAATGCTGTGAGTGCAGCCCGCATGCTATTCGCCTCGCCCTTGAAGGAGAGCACGACATTTTTCGGGAACTCCACCAGAGCCAGCGCCTGTTCAATCTGGCCAGCCACCCGGCCGAGGTCGTTACCCGGCACATTCACCAGCACATCCATGGTGAGTTGGAGGTTGTAATGGTCCACGGTCTCTGGCCCAGTCCTGCGTGTCACTCCCACGAGGTCCCGCAGCAAGACCGGGGCGCCATTGGCTCGTTCGTCCACTTGTGAAGAAGCAGACCGAGGGTCTGGGAGGGAGAACTGTTCTGGGAAGGGAGTCTGCTGGAACGCCAAGGTGCCAACCCCAGTGATGGCTGGCGGCTGTTCGACTGGGGCGCCGACGAGGGGGGTGTTCATAAAGTCCTCCAACTGGACTAGGGACTGCTCCGGATATTGGGCCACAACGAAGTAGGCATTGTTGGATTTGGGATCGATCCAGTAGCCTGGGTTAAGCGTGATGTTGGAACTGAGGCCTGTGATGAGATCCGTGACGACCTGCTGCTGGGTGAGGCCTACATAGGCCGCCTTAGTCCGATTCACCTCCAGATGCAGCTCTGGATAGTCCATGCCCTGCCGCACTTGTACATCGGCGGTGCCGGGGATCTGGGCCGCCGCGGCCCGAATTCGGCTAGCTGCCTCGGCCACCTCGGTCAGCTTGGGCCCGCTGACCTTGATGTCAATCGGCGCCGGGAGACCAAAGTTCAGCACATCGCTCACGATCCCGCCGGTCTGGAACGAGAACTTCAGCCCGGGAAACTCCTGGGCTAACCGCCTGCGGAGCCGGGCAATGACCTCCTCAGTGCGCAGCCGGTGCTCCCGCGTGAGACTGACCAGGAGGAACCCCTGATGTGGGCCGTTGACCGGCGTGAACAGAACCATCCAGCCATGGGGCAAGCCGATGTTCGCCACGATCTGGTCCAACTCCGAAGCCGGAATCTCGTGCCGAATGACAGTCTCGACCTGCGCCACGATCGCCTCAGTCTTCTCCACGCGCGTGCCCTCTGGCGCCGCCATGTTCAAGATGAACTGGCCCGCATCCACCTTGGGAAAGAACTCGGTCGCCAGCCGGGGCGCTAGAAGCAGCGATCCCACGAACATTCCTGTCACGGAGACAACCACCAGCGCCTTGTGTGCTAAACACCAACGTAAGACCCTCAGATACCCTTGGACAAAGGGCTCAAAGTGATTGAACCGATTCCAAAGAGCGCTCAACCCATGAGCTGGACGCGAGCGACGCTCCTTGTCCTCGGCTGTTTCCCGGCGAAGCAGCGGCTCCATGGCGACAGGCGCTACTGTCAAGGCGACGAAGAACGAGGCCATCATTGAGTACGTCACGGCCAAGGCCAACGGCACGAATAGGAACTTGATGATGCCGGTGAAGAAGGTAATAGGCAGGAAAACCAGGAACACTGTAATAGTAATGACCAGCAGTGGGAGCGCCACTTCGGTGACCGCGTCGCCGGCCGCCTGCATGGAGCTCTTGCCCATCGCCATGTGCCGATGGGTGTTCTCCACGACCACGATCGCGTCGTCCACCAGCCTGCCAACTGCTAATGCGAGACCCCCCAACGTCATGATATTGACCGTATGGCCCGTGAAATATAATCCGATGAATGCTGCCGTAATCGAGAGGGGGATGGCGAGTGTGATAATGAGTGTGGACCGCAGGCTGCCCAGGAACAGCAGGACCATGAGACAGGCGAGTCCGCCGCCCAGCAGCCCCTCCTCCTCCAGCGTCCGGATAGCCTGGCGGATGTAGAGCGACTGGTCAAAGATCAGCTTGACGGTCAGTTCCTTCGGCAGCCCAAGCAGCTTCGGGAGTGTCTCCTTGATCCCGTCAATCACCTGGATCGTGTTCGCC
>JBOHOI010000193.1:0-5541 GCA_050731155.1 Nitrospiraceae bacterium
AACATGAGAGCGGTCATGGAGGCGGCGCAGCGCTCGGCCAACTCCGATGCCAGCGTGCTCCTGCTGGGCGAGAGTGGAACCGGCAAGGAACTGTTTGCGCGCTCGATCCACCAGTGGAGCCCGCGCCAGGCCATGCCGTTCGTCGTCATCAACTGTGTGGCACTGACCGATACGCTGCTCGAAAATGAGCTGTTCGGTCACGAGAAAGGCGCCTTCACCGGAGCCGACCGTCTGCAGAAAGGGAAAGTCGAGATGGCAGACGGAGGCACGGTCTTCCTGGATGAGATTGGCGACATGCCGTTGGGCTTGCAAGCCAAGTTGCTGCGCGTCCTGCAAGACCATGAGTTCACCAGGGTCGGGGGCACCCGCTTGGTCAAGGTCAACATCAGGGTGATCGCTGCCACGAACAAGGACTTGAAACAGGCCATTAAGGCCGGACAGTTTCGGGAGGACCTGTTCTTCCGCCTGAACGTCGTCGGCCTGACCCTTCCGCCGCTCCGGGAACGGCCGGAGGACATTCCGGCTCTGGCGGAATTCTTCCTGACCCGACAGACACGAGAGGCGAAGCGACCGGCGATGAAGCTGAGCGACGAGGCGATCACTGCGATGAAACGCTACGCCTGGCCCGGGAACATCCGGGAACTGGAGAACGCGATCGCCCGCGCCGTGGTGCTGAGCCCGCATGAGGTCATCCAGCCTGAGCTGCTCGCCCTGTCACTCCAGGAAACACCCACAGGCTCGGCTGAGCACCAGCCCGGCTATCTGGACCTCCCCTATCATGCATCCATGGAGCAACACAGCCGCACCCTCATTCTGCGGGCGCTCCAGCACGAGAAGGGAAACCAGACCAAAGCGGCCGAGCGGCTCCAACTCCAAAGGACCTACCTGGCCCGCCTCATCAAACAGAAGAATCTTCCTGCGGATCCTCTGGCCAGTTGATTTTCAACCGTCGGATGTTAGTAGGATAGAAGCGCGGGCCAGAGGCGAGTGGCTATGGGCAATAGGCTAGAGGCAAGGCATTCATCCCTCTTGCCCATTGCCTCGCGCCTCTAGCCTCATGCCCGTGCGAGGAAACGAGCGATGGCGATTGATCCGGTCTGCGGCATGACCGTTGATGAACAGAAGGCCCCGGCCACAGCGGTCTATCAGGGGACGACGTACTATTTCTGCGCACCAGGCTGCAAGCGGACCTTTGAGGCTGCCCCCGAGCGAATTCTTCGTGACGGGCCGAAAGGTATGACGCCTCCGCTGCAGACCGTGATGCTCGGCTCGCCACGGAAGGCGCCCTCTTCCGAGCCAGCGGAAAGACGTCCGCCTTCAACTCCCCCCATTCAGCACTCAGCATTCAGCATTCAGCACTCGCCTGCCACGCTGACCATTCCGATCGAGGGCATGTCCTGCGCATCCTGTGTGTCAAGGATCGAGCAGGGACTACGGACCATACAAGGCGTCGTCAGTGCCTCGGTCAACTTGGCTTCCGAGCAGGCCACGGTCGAATACCTGCCGGGAGTCACAGGCCTGTCTGCGGTTCACCAGACAATCCGGAGCCTCGGCTACACACCGGTCGCCACGCCCGAGCTGACCGCAGGCGAGGGAGAGACGCCGGCAGCGAAGGAGGAACGTGCGAAGGCTGCCTACCGAGACCTTCGGATGCGGTTCGGGGTCGCAACCTTGCTGACGCTGCCTGTGATGGTCCTGGGCATGGCGGAGCACCTTGGGTTGCCCCTGACACGATCGGCGTCTTTCTGGTTGCAGCTTCTCCTGACCACGCCCATTCAATTCTGGGCCGGATGGCAGTTCTACAAGGGGACCTTCGCGGTCGCCCGTCATGGCTCCACCGACATGAACACCCTCATCGCGGTCGGGACATCGGCGGCCTACCTCTACAGCCTGGTCGTCACGGTGGCCCCTCAGCTCTTTACGGCCGGCGGCTTGGCGCCTGCCGTGTATTTCGACACCTCGGCAGCGATCATCACCCTGATTCTGTTCGGACGCCTGATGGAGATGCGGGCGAAAGGGCGCGCCTCCGAGGCGATCAGGAAACTGATCGGCCTGCAGCCGAAGGAGGCGCGGATTATCCGCGATGGTCGCGAGCAGGACATCCCCATTCAGGAAGTCCGCATCGGTGATGTCGTCATCGTGCGGCCTGGTGAAAAGGTGCCGGTGGACGGGATCGTACGCCACGGGGCCTCGACGGTGGATGAATCCATGCTCACAGGCGAGAGCCTTCCGGTGGACAAACAGCCAGGCGATCTGGTGGTCGGCGCCACCCTCAATCGGACCGGAAGCCTGAGGGTCGAGGCGACCAAGGTTGGGCGCGAGATGGCCTTGGCTCGGATCATCCGCCTTGTGGAAGAAGCGCAGGCGGCGAAACCGCCGCTCGCCAGGCTCGCGGACCGGATCGCGGCCTATTTCGTGCCGGCCGTGATCGCAATTGCCGCGGTCACCTTCGCGCTCTGGCTCGCGTTCGGACCGCCTCCGGCGCTCACCCATGCGCTCATCAATTTCGTGGCGGTGCTGATCATCGCCTGTCCCTGCGCGCTCGGGCTGGCGACGCCGACCTCCATCATGGTCGGCATCGGGAAGGGCGCCGAGCACGGTGTGTTGATCCGAGGCGGCGATGCCCTGGAACGAGCACACCAACTCACGACGGTCGTGCTGGATAAGACCGGGACGCTGACGCGGGGCGAACCGGCCGTTCGCGCCGTGGTGCCACTCGCCGATGGCTGGACCCAGGACCGGCTGGCAGCGATCGCGGCATCAGCCGAACAGGGTTCGGAGCATCCGGTTGCAGAGGCGATCCTGCGCCACGCGCATCAACGAGGCCTGACGCTGGAGGAGGCCAGGGACTTCACTGCCATCCCCGGCCACGGCATCCGCGCCAAGGTCGGCGAGGGATCACAGGCGCTCGACCTGTACCTGGGAAATCTCCGGCTGATGGAGGCGCATGGCATTCCGGTCAGCACGGAGGCGGACAAGACCGCCCAGCAACTCGCGTCCGACGGCCTGACCCCGATGTACCTGGCTGTCCAGAATCTCGCCGAGCCCGGCACAGCTCAGACCCCTCAAATCATTGGCCTGCTCGCGGTCGCCGACCAGCTCAAGGACCATGCCGGCGAGGCAGTGAACGCCTTGCATCGGCTCGGGTTGGAGGTCGTCATGCTGACCGGCGACAATCCACGGACCGCGAGGGCCATCGCCGAGCAAGTCAAGATTGATCGGGTGCTGGCGGAGGTGCTGCCCGAGCAAAAGGCGCGCGAAATCAAACGGCTTCAGGAGCAAGGCAAGGTCGTGGCGATGGTGGGGGACGGGATCAACGATGCGCCGGCGCTGGCTCAGGCCGATGTCGGGATCGCGATCGGAACCGGCACCGACGTGGCGATGGAGACCGCGAACGTCACGCTCATGAGCGGGGATCTGCGGGGCGTGGTGACCGCCATCGCCCTGTCGCGCGCGACCACCAGGAACATCAAACAGAATCTGTTCGCCGCCTTCATCTACAATATCCTCCTGATCCCGGCTGCGGCGCTCGGCATGCTCAATCCTATTTGGGCCGCGGCCGCCATGGGCCTCTCGTCCGTGAGCGTCGTGGGGAACGCGCTGCGCCTGCGCCGGTTTAGACCGGCGGGCATCGCGTAGCGCACCGGCGACGTACTCTCCGCGCTCTCTGCCCTGCTACCCCTGCATAGAACTCCAGATACCGACGACTAGGGAGGTCCTCGTTCTGCTCCATGCCGGAAATCACTTTTTTCTTCCTGCTTTGAAAAAGCCGTGGTACAAGAAACATAGATTATTCTAAGGGACTCAAGCGAGTCAGATTCACATGACCTTCCACGAGCTTATTCCCTATCTGCTCGCCATTCTGGGCTTGCTGGCCCTCTGGGCCTTTCATGAAGTGCAGGTTCGGGCAGGCCGCATCCAAGCCGTGGACTTCTGGGACCGGTCCGGCATCCGGATGTTCATCCACATCACTCCCAAGGACGGGCACATCTGCCCGGTGTGTCTTGAAGCCAACGGCAAGGCCTTCCTCCCGATCGTCGCGGCAAAGAAGAAATTCACGCCGCTGCACGGAGCTTGCACGAATCCATCCGGTTGCCGGTGCCTGTTGGTAGGACTCTACGGCGGATGGCCAGAAGCGCGGCGCTTGTTGCAGCAACTCAAAGCGAATTCCTCTGCGAAAGGGCTTCAGTTGTCGGAGAAGGAGCTCGACGCGTTGCTAGGAGGACAGTGGGCGCAAGGTGTCAGCGGAACCGTGGATCGCATCTCGGTGCACGTGCTGGAAGCCATGCGCAATGAAGGCAGTAATCCGGACGTTGCCCTCCAGCGGTATCGCTTTGTCGCGGAGAACGCGAAGTCGGATCGCGACCTCGCGTTCGTCGGGCCGGCCTATCTTCGGCTCGCTGATCTGCTGGAGCGAGCAGGGCGCCAGGCAGAGGCACTCGACGTCGTGGACCGGTTTGTGAAGGCCTACAGCGACAAAGGGAAAATTCCCCACGGCCCCACCGATGAGCAGCTTACCCTCATGTCCCTCCGCAAGACCCGCCTGATGACGGCCCAGAATAAGCCCGCGGCGCAACGCATCGCCTGAACAAGAAGCCCCGCTAAGAACCCTTCCGTGCAGATAAGTGGATAAGCCCCTTCTCTGCATCCTGCTGCGCCTGGGCGTACCGCTCAGGCGTGCCGACATCCGACCAATAGCCGTCCATCCTGTAGCCCAGGATGACCTCTCCACGTTGAATCGCGTTCACATAGGCGTCGATGATCGAGGAGGCCTGCCCCGTCGGCACATCCTTCAGCAACTGCGGATGCATCACGTGCACGCCTGCAAACATGCGCTTGGCAGTCTGACCGGCCTCGGACAGCCCGCGACCGATGATGCGAACCACGCGCCGCTGCGGATTGATCTCCACCGCCCCCCACCGATCCACGTCAGGATCCTCCCGGAGCACCATCGTGGCCAGCGCATTCCGGTGCTCGTGAAATCGGACAACCGCTCCCAGGTCTAATTCCAGGAGCGTGTCACCGTTCAGCACCACGAACGGCTCGCCGTTGAAAAACGACTCCGCCTGCTTGATGCCGCCACCTGTGCCCAGGATGACTGGTTCACGCGAGTATGAGATCCGCAGGCCGAACCGCGAGCCGTCGCCCAGTTCCTTTTCGATGAGATGGCCGAGATGGTGGAGGTTGATGATGACCTCAATGATCCCGTGTTGCCGGAGCAAGAACAGATTCCACAGGATCAACGGCATACCGGCGACCGGCAGCAATGGTTTGGGAAGGGCGTTGGTGAGCGGGCGCAGGCGCGTGCCGAGGCCAGCCGCCAGGATCATCGCTCTCATAAACATTCGTGAGGCGTGAGGGGTAAGGCGTAAGGGGTGAGGGGTAAGGCGTGGACCGTTAGGCGTGAGGGGTGAAGCGTAAGGGGAAAACACGAGCGAGACCCGCGCTCTCGACTATCATTTAGAATCGCCTGACGCCTCACGTTTCACGCCTCACTTCCCCTGACGCCTAACGCCTGACGCCTCACGCCTTACGGGTTTA
>JBOHOI010000194.1:0-5487 GCA_050731155.1 Nitrospiraceae bacterium
TGCATGATCTGGACTGAATCTAAATCATACACCGGTTTCGCATCTTTGTGGTCCCCGACGGTTGGGTAGTCGCCAGTCAAACAGAGGATATTCCTGATGCCCAGCAGGTGAGCTCCCAGCAGGTCCGATTGGATCGCCAGCCGGTTCCGGTCCCGGCAGGTGATCTGCATGACGGGGTCATGGCCCATCTCATAGAGGAGCCGGCAGATCGAGAGCGAGCTCGCCCGCATGACGGCGGCGGTGTTGTCGGTCACGTTGACGCCGTGGACGCGCCCCACCAGGTTTTTGGCGTTCTCAAGCAGGGCCGACGCATTCGTGCCCTTGGGCGGGTTGTATTCAACCGTGACAGCGAAGCCGCCCCGGTCCAACACTTCCTTGAGACGTCGTGGTCCCTTGCTCATCGCCTCTCCCTCACGCGAGGCCTGCTGCGCGTTTGGCCGACTCCAGCGTGTTGTCCAGGAGCATGGCAATCGTCATGGGTCCGACGCCGCCTGGCACAGGAGAAATCCAGCCGGCTCGCTCGCTGACTGGTCCGAAATCCACGTCTCCCACGAACGCGCCATCTGCCAGCCGGTTCACGCCCACATCCACCACCACCGCGCCTTCCCGTACCATGTCAGCCGTCACGAACTTGGCTTTTCCGATCGCCACGACCAGGATCTCCGCCTCCCGGCAGACGCCCGGCAGGTCTCGTGTCTTGGAATGACAGACTGTGACGGTCGCGTGACGGTGCATCAGCAGCAGGGCAGCAGGTTTGCCTACGATGTTGCTCCGACCCACCACCACCGCCCGCTTGCCTTCAATCGTGACGCCGGTGGACTCGATCATCTTGATGACGCCCTTCGGAGTGCAGGGGGTGAACATCGCCGCCCCCTCCACCAGCCGCCCCATGTTGTAGGGATGGAACCCGTCGGCATCCTTATGCGGATCCACCGCGTCCAGGATGACCTTGCTGTCAATCTGCTTGGGAAGCGGAAGCTGGACCAGGATGCCGTGCACCTTGGGATCGGCGTTCACCTTCTCTATCAGAGCCAGCAATTCCGCCTGGGTCGTGGTCGCCGGCAGCTTGTGCTCATCCACATAGATGCCGGCCGCATCACAGGCCTTCTGTTTGTTTTTGACGTAGAGTTTCGAGGCCGGATCGTCGCCGACCAGAATCGCCGCCAGCCCAGGCCTGATTCCAGTCTTAGCATGAAGCTCTGCCACATCCTTGGCAATGCGCTCCCTGATTGTCTGCGCCAGGGCTTTGCCGTCAATCAATCGTGCTGCCACCTGTTGGCTCCTCCTGAAAACTCAGCTCCCAAGTCAGTGACCGTGCACAATACCAGGGCGTGGAAATCCAAGTCAATGTCTAGGAACCTGTCGGAGAATGCCTTCTGGCTCCTCGCTTCCTTGACAGGCTTTCGGAACGTCCGTTACCATGCATGAATCCTGACAATCAGCATATCATCGTTCTCACGAACCTTCAGTCTGCACGGGCAGAGGAAGGCGCCGATCCCCGTGTCTCCTCAGATTCCGTTGCACAGGTCTTCACGAAGACAGGCGTTGCTGGTTCTCTCCGGAAGCCTGCTCTTCCTATTAGCTCCCCCCGTTACAACAGCCCTCCAGATCACGGGCCTCCAGGCCCCCCAGAGTTTTTTGGCCGATCCCTCTGGTGAGCAGTACTTCATCTCGAACGTCAATGGGGACCTTGATCTGAAGGACAACAACGGGTTCATCACGAAGCTGGACCGGGACGGGAAATTGGTCAAGCTGCAATTTATTAAGGGCGGAGAGGAGCAGGCGATCCTCCACGCGCCCAAGGGCATGGCTATCGTCGGCCAGGTCCTGTATGTGGCTGATCTGGACATGGTCCGGGGCTTCGACAAGAGCACGGGCCAGCCCGTCGTCACCGTGTCCTTTGCGAACCACGCTAACGCAGAGCAGGGGCAGGGAACGGCCTTGGCGGACCTGGCGCATGACGGTCATGGCCTCCTCTACGCGTCGGACACCCACGCCAATACGGTCTATCGGATCGACACAGCCAAACAGCATGCCGTCTCCGTGCTCGTTCATGACACCGCGCTGGCCGGGCCACGAGGCCTGGCAGTGCATCCCAAGACCGGCCACCTGATCGTGGTCAGTTGGGACAAGGGCAAGATTCTTGAGGTCAGCGTCAAAGGCACCATCACCGAACTCGTCTCGAACTCATTTTTCTCATCTCGATTCAGTAATCTGGACGGCGTGGACTTTGACCGGTGGGGCAACATGTATGTGTCGGATTTCACAACGGGGAAGATCTGGCGAATGAGGCCAGACCGTCATTTCGACGTCATTGCCGAATTCCTCCCCACTCCTGCCGACATCGCCGTGGATCGTACGAAACACCTGATCCTGGTCCCGTACCTGTACGGGAACGCGGCGGAGATGAACGGGCTTGAATCGCCGGTGAAGTCCCAGGGCAAGAAGCGCACCCTTGCAGACTACGGCTTCAGCCCTCCCAAGCAAGGCAAGGAAGGCCAACCGCGCTGATGAGCAAATGCATTTATTGCCATCAGCGAAAAGGGAAACGGGCGTGCCCGGCCCTGGGTGGCCTGATCTGCAGTCAGTGCTGTGGCGAGCATCGCGTGGTGCGGATTTCGTGCCCTTCCGACTGCATCTATCTGGACTCTAACAGCGAGTACCAGCAGAAGCGGGTCGGAGATCGGTTTGCGCAGGCCCGTCGGGACTTCTACAAAGAGCTGTTTGAGCTGGGAGGAGAAAAGGCGGCCGGGTTCTTCAACCTGCTTGAAGTCGTCACGTTCAGCTATTTTCAGAACCGGCGTGACGGGCAGGATGGAGAAGTCATTGCGGCGATCCAGTCACTCCGGCGAACTCTGAGCCCGCTGCATATCCCACCTGCTCCCCAGCAGGTCTTTGCGGAGCATCTGAAGAAGGAGTACGAGGGGTTGACCAAGCAACAGGGCCAGCAGGGGCAGTCAGCGCAACAGTGGATTGATCAGCAGACCGCGACCGAGGTGTTGGACCGGGCGCTGAAATTCGTCTCCGGGTTTTCAGGCGCGGGCCTGCAGTCCCACCGTTTCCTGACCGGCCTGATTGGCTACATTCGCACGCATCACCCGGAGATCGCCGAGCAATTGGCCAAGCAGGGGAGGGAAGGAGGCCGCATCGTCCTCCCCGGCCAGTTCACGCCGGGCAAGGTCGAGCCCGTCGCCCACCAGCACCCCGGCCCGCCCCACGAGCATCATCATCCCCACCGCCACTGAAGTGGTCAAATTCGGGGATAGACAATGACGAACCTTGAATGGATCTTCGTCCTGATGATTGATGACTGTGGTAGGTTTAGTCGGAAGTTATCTGGCGTATCGACATGAATCCCAGAAAACGAAGCGATAGACAGTCATTCACCGACAGGCTAGAGACTCTCTTCTCAGAATTCCGAGCACTAGCGGTCAGTAAACCAGCCTGGGCTACCATATCCTGTCCCCTCTTCTTTCTCCGAGAGACATAGAGGCGTACCTCGCACTCAGCGTGAGTCACGAAATCCGCTTCAGTGGACGTGGTTCCAAGGACACCGCCAATGCTTCTTGCACAGGTCCAGGGACATGCCACCGTATTCGCTTCCTGCTGTTCCGATTTTTCACCTGCTGGAGTGCTCTGCAGAAGTTTCTTCGTGTGATGATGTAAAGCTGCGGCTTGCGGCTCATCACGTTCCCCACGACATACAGGTGTGTGGCTTTCAGTTTGGTCCCATGCTCGTCTGAGAACTCCGTGGAGGTGAGGTCCGGAATCGCGAAGTCTTTCTTAGTCCCCTTCACTTCGATACTTTTCCGTCCCTTTGGACCCCAGCTCAATAAGTCATAGCCAGTGCCACGTTTTGCAGTGTTGACCTCCTGGCCCTGCCGACGTTCGTAATTCACGACTAACGCAATTGCACGATCGGATTTGTTTTTGTTCGCGTCCCAAACCATGACCCACCTCCTCGCCTGATCCTTTGAGCAGTATTCTTCATCCTCTTCGTCCGACGTGAATGTGTCAGCAGCAAACTCTGCATCTTTCAACACATTCCTATTCACACTACTACTTCGCGTTCCGCTTATCTTTGGGAATCTTCTGTAATTTCTTAACAGGCGAAGCCGGCGTTTGTACTTGCTTGCGAGGGCAACTTGCAACCTTGGCTGATAATGTATTCAATCGCTCAATGTTTGAAGGATGGCTACGCAGAAAACTCCAACCGTTATTCTCCGGCATTTTGGCAGACATTGTCTCCCAGACTGAAACGACAGCATGAGGGTTATATCCGGCTCGACACAGCAGGCTAAATCCAAAATCGTCGGCCTCTCGCTCTTGATCTCTGGAAAACATCCAAGTCACGGGTTGCATCAAAGCAGATGCCGTCTGGTCACATATCTGTTGTGAGAGGCAGAGCGCAATATCGCCTAACTGCCCAAGAACTCTGGAAGTATTTCTACCATTCCATCCTGTCACATGCTGCAACACAATATGCCCAATTTCATGGCCAATAATCACGGCGAGCTCATCTTCCGAGTCAACTACATTGAATAAACCATTAAACACAATAATTGAATCACCAGACGCAAAAGCATTCATCTCCTGCTGGTCAGCAGCGTATACACGCTTATAGGAATCAAGGTTCTGAACCAGCGGCAAATACCTTTGCATTACAGATTGTAATTGCCCAATTCGCCTTTGCTCAGTAAATGTAAGTGGCCTAGCAACATTGGCAACTGCTTGCCAGTCTCCTGCGTAAGAGACAGTAGGCGGCCTGCTGTACTCAGGGGCAAATTCAGGGATAATGGGGTTTTTATACCAGGTTGAAATACCTGTGTCTCTATTTCCGTACATTGTGGCGCTGTCTGTAGAAGGTGCTGCTCCGAATCCACCGTTAAATACTCGTTCCCTTAATCCAGTACAACCAGCCGCCGCTATTATCAAGCAGAGCATTACAAGTTGTTTCATAGAAGCTTCTATGGAATCGATCGGCGGCTCATACCCAGATGAGGGAACGCAAGCTCTTTCAAACGCTCTCCCCTTCCTGAGAGACGCGCTAGTACAAGGCTAGCATTCTTTCTAGGGATGTAAAGGTCAGGGAGGACCAAAGGGGAATCGACGGGGATGGATTCTCCCCCTATGGCGCCACTCCCGCGGCGCCATAGGTTGAGGATCTACGTGTACTTAGCTGGAGTTCTCGAGACACCTCGGTGGGAGGGTTTTTAAGGAGACACCTATGAAAAAGGCTGTCGAAGGGGGAGAGCCTCGGCTCCTTGCGGCCGGGTCGTGTGAGTCTCAGTGGACTAACGTCGTCAGACACCTATCCGTGCTCGACGGCACAAGATGAAATGGGACGCCGGTCGCACAATGATTCTACGGCCCTGGGCTCCCGAGATCTCGGGAGGTGGGCAGTCCCCTTAGGGTGCTAGCCGGCGAGGCCCGACCGCCTACCACTCTACCCCCGCGCTGAGGAGCGGGTGGCGTGCAGCCTTGAAT
>JBOHOI010000195.1:0-5479 GCA_050731155.1 Nitrospiraceae bacterium
TACCGAGGTGGCAGAAGAAGCCTGGCCGGTGGTGCGGGATGCGGATGAGCTGCACGATGCGTTGCTCACCCTGACCTGGGTATCTGAAGATCAGGCAAGAGAGTGGGCGATCTACCTGCCAACATTGACGCAGACCGGTCGCGCGACAATCCTAAAGGCCAGAGGCAAGGGACTAGAGGCAAGAGGTGCTTCTGACCCAACGCCTCACGCCTCACGCCTGACGCCTGACGTTGTATCAGGCTGGGTAGCGGCCGAGCGTCTGGCTATTCTTCAGGCCGTCTTCCCGGAAGCTGAGTACAATCCGAGGCTATCAGGAATCGCAGCGGAAGCCGTGCCGGAGCGAGAAGAAGCCATCCTAGCGATCGTGCAAGGCTGGATGGAGAGCAGTGGGCCGACGACCGCCGAAGAGTTAGCCGAGACACTTCATCTCCCAACCCAGGAGGTCCACACAGCATTGCTTGGGCTTGAGTCCCAGGGGCAGGTGCTACGCGGTCGCTTCCGGCCGACGCTTCACGCTTCACGCCTCACGCCTCACGTGACTGAGTGGTGCGATCGCCGGCTGCTCGCGCGCATTCACCGACTTACTATTGGAAAACTTCGACGAGAGATCGAGCCGGTCACGGCGGCGGACTTCATGCGGTTTCTGTTTCAATGGCAGCATGTTTCGCCGGGGTCGCGGCTGCACGGGGAGGCAGGCCTCCTGGAGGTCGTCCGACAGCTGGCCGGGTTCGAGGCTGCCGCCTCGGCGTGGGAACCGCAGCTCCTGCAGCTGCGCATGGGAAAGTACGAGCCCGAGTTCTTAGACCGGCTCTGCCTCAGCGGCGCCGTGGTCTGGGGACGGCTCTCGCCTCATCCTCGACTGGTGGACGAACCGGAATCCGAGGCGGGGAGACGATCCCGTCGAATCATCCCGACCAGCGTCGCGCCGATCAGTCTATTCCCGCGCGAGGAGATGGGATGGTTGCTGGAGCTCTTCGGCGATGTGCCAGGTTCTACCCGATCAGAGGACAGTCCAACACTCAGCTCGATCGCACGGGATATCCAGCAGCAGTTGCATCAGCATGGGGCGAGCTTCTTTGCCGATCTGGTCAGAGGCACCGGTCACCTCCAGTCTGAGGTGGAGGACGGGCTCTGGGAATTGGTGGCGGCCGGGCTGGTGACAGCGGATGGGTTTGACAACCTGCGGGCGTTGATGGATCCGCGTCGTCGTCGTGGGCAGGGACGGGAGCGTGCGAGACGCCCCCGTCATGGAGCTGGCCGCTGGTCGCTCCTTCGCCAAGGCTTCAGCTCCGAGCCATCGGCCATGAGCTATCAGCCATCGGCACTTGGTTCACAGCCATCAGCTCTCAGCTCAAGTGAACAGGTGGCCCGCCAGTTGGTTCGACGGTATGGCGTGGTGTTCCGCGATCTGCTCGGACGTGAGTCGCTGAACCTGGCCTGGCGGGACCTGTTGGTCCAGTACCGGCGTCTGGAATTGCGCGGAGAGATTCGCGGCGGGCGCTTTATCAGCGGCTTCACCGGCGAGCAGTTCGCGCTGCCGGAAGCAGTCGAGTCGCTGCGAGCGATGCGGCGAGCCGGCGGACCGAGTGGGACTTCTCAGGAGATTAGGATTTCAGGGCCCGATCCCTTGAATCTGGTCGGCGTCATCTTGCCGGGCGCCCGCGTCCCGGCCGTCTCATCGAACTACGTGGTCTTCCGCGACGGCATGCCGATCCGCACCGGCACCATCCACGATTCCAGCCGACTCGACGACAGGCCGATCAGCTTAGCGGAGCGCGGGGCTGGCCGTTAGTTCTTCACGCCAAGCTTGTTCAGGTTCGGATAACCAGACAACTCGCGGGACAGCCTGGCCAGCATCTCGCCCGGCGTGGTCCGGTCTGAGCTGACCAAGAACGGGTACTTCGCCTGCGCAAGCGCGGAGAACTCGGCCTGATAATCCGCCGGCACCCCTAGCAATGTCCCCAGGGAAGCAAGATACTCGCCCTGGCCTCGCGCCATGTCTTCTTTCAGGTTCTGAAAATTCAGCGTCGTGAACGCTGTGACTTTGTGCTGGTCCTTGACGAGGCCCTCACTCGTGAACCAAGCTCCAGGTGTTGTGGACGACAGGAAGTTGGTGGTGCCGTCAGAGGTCGTGTCGAGCGTGGCTTTGAGGGTGCAGGCGGAGAGTCCAAGCGCCAGCGCCAGAGTAGATAACACGCGAAGAAAAGCTGTTCCTCTGTTTGTCATTGCCGCACCTCCTTAGTTCTGGAGCAGCCTGCTTCCCATCTTGCCTGTCCTCCGGTCTGAAAGCAACCGAGATCGATTTTGCTGCATGAGGTCACACGCGCGGGATCACGCGTGCCGGAAGGCTAAGGTCATTCTGACGAGCGCGTAGAGCAACGCGCCGCCCATGAGCACTTTGATCCACGGCGGACCGATGACCACGAAGAAGCCGAACAGACCGACTGCCATCATCAGCGCACCGACCGTGGTGATGAGACGGCGTGTCCATACCGAGTCGCGCCAGACTGCCCCGGACTTCCAAGCGGCTTTCAACTCGTGGAGACGGAACGATTCCGCACCCTGCTTACCTGCCGCTTGCCCAAGAATCCGATAGCTCGATGCGCGCTAGGCGACGGGCCGTGCAGCCATGCGCACGCTACACTCGACATCTTCCACATCGGCATGGCTGAGCGATTCATCCTGATCCATGAGGAGCTTCAGGATGCCGCCCATCATGAGCGTGAACCCCAACACGCTCACGCTGCCGGTGGCGAGCATCAGAGACCATTCCCGCTGCTGAATCCAGGCGGCGACCGCCGGCATCGGCGGCAGTTCCGCCAGCACTGCCGCCACAAACACGAGCGCAAGTCCGCCGGCGATATGCAGGAGTTTCTTCATGGCTGCGGCCGTCCGATCCACACACTATCTTGAGGCCGCTCGCGATCAAATCGTACTGCGCCTTTGTCGCCGGCGTTCCATGCATCCGCTTCGTCCGGAGAGAGCAGATGGCTTTCTCCTTGCTGCGTCCGTCCAACGTGGTCGCGGAACTCATAACTCAATTGCCACTGCCGCACGCGATTGATGCTCGTGCCGGTGGCCCAGACTTTGAGCACGGTGCCTTCGGCCGTCAGGCCGCTCCGTGACAGTCGCAGTACGAGGAGCACACGCCGCAGGTCTGACTGGCCGATGAAGATTCCGATCAAGGCAAAGAGGCTGCCGAACGCGCCAAGTGCGAGCGGCTCCCACCAGTCGCCGCCGGCACTCGTGCGCGCGGACTCGGGATTCGAGGGGAGGTAGGTGACGGTGAGTCGGCTGCCTTCGTTCTGGCGCTCCCATTCGTCCACCGAGACTTCGCCGGTCTGCTCGACCATCCGACCGTCCGCCGTCGAAAAATGATAGGTGAGGAGATACTTCGTGCGAGGATTCCCGTCGCGCGTGGCGCGCTCGAGCGACTTGCTTAGTACCATGGCCTGAGCTTGAACGGCTTCGCGATTGAAATGCTGCTGCTTCTGCCATTCATAGACACCTACAGAGACGAGCATGGCGCCGACGGCGAAGAAGATCGCGCCGAACCACACCAGCATGGAACGGCTGAGCAATTTCAGGATGAGTGGACGCTGCATGACTACCCTCTAGCCGTTCTGCCACTCACCCTTCCCTCTCCTGGCGGGGACCCGTTGCTCTTCCTGCCGCAACGGTGATGGGGGAGAAGTAGGTGAGGCGGGCTAGTCCCTGCCGATCCAGATGCTCACCCGCGGCTTGCGAACATCGTAGCGCACCGTGCCTGTGTGGCCCGGCAGCCAGTTCCCCGCTTCCTCCGGCGACATGGTGCAGGAACCCTCACGGGTCTTTCCCTGAGCATCTTGAAAGCGATAGCGCAGCTTCAACTGCGGCACGCCGTTGATGCGGACATAGGCCGGGACGATGTCTGTGACCGTCGCCTCGGCGATCACACCGCTGCGCGATAATTCTTTCTCCCGCCTTCTTGTCCCGATTGCGTTGAAGATGATGAACCCGCCGATGGAGCCGACAATGCCTCCCACCACGCCGAACACGAGGGGCAACACGACATCCTTGCCCTGTCCGGCCACGCGATGGGACTGCGGCGCATCGGGCAGATATGTGACTTGAATGGGACCTCGTTCTTCCAGCACATCCCACACCTCTGTCGTCACATCGGCGGTGTCGCGAATGATTTCTCCTTGACGCGGTACGAACTGGAAGGTGATGCGGTACGAGGGATTGGAACGAGAGCCGCTCTTGCTCGACGTGGTGTGAATTTCTTTGGTGAGCACCATGCCTTCCACGATCCGGCCTTCTTTCTCCAGCCGGTCGCTCACCTTGAGCCGATGCAGGCCGACCGACATGCCGACCACGAGGAACAGCGCCCCCACTGACAGCCAGATGCCGCCGAACCAGAGCCAGAAATTCTGGGCAGTGATGCTCAGGAAGAAAGATGATTTGCGCCCAGGGTTCATGGGCGATTCCGAACCCTCCGGGTAAATGGAAACAAGGCCGCTCTCGCCGCTCCACAATGTGCCAGTTTCGGATGCCGACTCGATTGGGTCTAATTGGGCGAGAGGCGTCCCTGCCTCAGGTCGGTCTCAGTGAAATACCTTTGCCGCGAGAATTTTTTTCATCTTCTTCTGGATGCACGAGTCAGTCGGGACACCTCCATGAGTGAGGAGGTTGGGGATCGCCTTGAGAGGGTCCCTATATTTCGTCTTGCATTTCTTTGTCTTTTCCGCATTCTGTTTTTTCTGATTGCTTTCGCCCGCATGGCTTTTTATTTTGCCCGACAACAACCTATCTAAGGGAATCCAGTGTATTTCAGGCATCGGGTCTGCACCAGTGCTGCCAACGATGCCCGGATTCTGTTGCCATCGGTTAAAAAAATAGTCTACGTTGTCGGGAACTGGCTTTGTGATGTTTTTTCTCAATCCTCCTTTCCCCACCCCATCGAGCACAGCCAGAAACGCAATCTTCCGCCCTTCGATTCTCTTGGCTACTTGCAGTACCGCATCCCCGCCGAAACTGTGACCGATGAGAACGATCGGCTTGGCAGGATCTTTTTTGTCTATTTTGTCAATGACCTCCCGCATCTGTTTATTGAAGGTTTCGTCATTGGGAGGAGACGGAGTGACTTTCCAAGTTCCATCCTTCAAAGGAACGCCGGGATGCCCTTTCTGGTCGATTTCGTTCCAGTTTGAGATGTGCACGTAGGCGCCTTTGTCGCGCAGGAACTGTTGAAACTTTTCGCCTGGGACACAGCAGCCCGTGAACCCGTTCACGAGAAACACAACCGCCGTGTAATTGCCGACATTGTCGATGGCGGTATCCAGCGCCTGATCGGCAGAAGATGGAAGTGAGGGTAGCAACAGAAGACAGGCTAAGACATACAACATAGTTTGACTTTTGGCAGGACGATCCATGGCTGTCCTCTTATTCAGTACAGGGTTTTCCCGTCATTGCAAAACTGTGGACGCTGTGTCACGTG
>JBOHOI010000196.1:0-5457 GCA_050731155.1 Nitrospiraceae bacterium
GTAGTCGTGATGATCCGGAAAGACCAGCTCGTCAAGGACCTTGATCCCTTGGTCGGCCAGTAAGGTTCGGAACGAAGTTGGATGGCCGATGCCGCTGAAGGCCAGGGCTGTCCTCCCAGAGACTCGCCCATTCTCTTGGATTTCTCCTGTCAGAACGTCCACAAATCCCTCTGCCTTGAACCGGATCAGGATCGGCTGACGGTCCAGGCCGGTTGCTTCTCGGATCGGCTCTAACACAGGGTTCAATCCGGCTGACGTATCGGCACGAGTCACCAGAATCGCCGTCGCGCGGGCTGCAGTCGAGAGCGGTTCCCGGAGACGGCCAGCCGGCAACAGAGTCCACAGGCTCGCTGGATCCGAGGCATCCACCAACAGCAAATCCACGTCCCGGTTCAGAGCCAGATGCTGGAACCCATCATCCAGCAGGAAGCAATCAATGGGAAACCGTTCCAGCACCCATTGGCCGAGTCTGTACCGATCCGCACCGACTGCCACTACCGCGCCGGGACAGCGCCGCGCGATCAGGTACGGTTCATCGCCTGCCTCGGCTGGTCCCGTCAGAACCGACCGGCCATCTGAGACCAGCACGAACGATGCCCGGCCTTGTCGGCGATAACCACGACTAAGCACGCCAACTCGCAAGCCCCGAGCGAGCAGCCATTCCGCGATCAAGATCACAACCGGCGTCTTTCCGGTCCCACCGACCGTCAGATTGCCCACACTCACGACACGACAAGGCAGGCTCCGCCTCGGCAGCAAGCCATGTTTGTAGAGGACGGCGCGGGCCCTCACGACAAGGCCATAGGGGAAGGCCAGGGCCAGAAGCGGCCAGCGAAGAAGTGAGGAATGATGAACGATGAATGATGAATGTGGTAGAGCATGGGCCAAGTTCCGGATTTGGTCTTTCGAATCCGTCAGTCTGCATTCATCATTCATCATTCCGCACTCGTAGCCCCGAACCAACACCTTCTCGATGATCTGGAGGCTGCGTTCCACGGCTCCTTGGTTGTCAAGGACGACCTGTCGAGCTGCGTCACCCATGCGCCGCAGGCCGGACCGATCTCCGAGCCATCGCGCCATCTCAGCGACAAGCTCCTGCCCATCGCGGACCTGGACCCCGCCTCCAGCCCGTAGCAGAAGCTCCGCCACCTCCGCGCAGTGATCGGTGTGAGGTCCGAAGAAGACAGGCTTACCCCAGCGGGCAGGCTCGAGTAGGTTATGTCCACCGACCGGAATCAGCGTGCCGCCCACAAACGAGAGCACCGCGTGACGATAGGCGCCGGCCAGTTCCCCACGCGTGTCCAGGATCACCACCCGGGACAAGCCGGGTTGAAATGAGGCGACGTCCGGCGGCCCAAGCACGCTGCGTCGGACGGCCAGCAGCCCCCTGGCTATCACCACGCTTTCCACCTCGGCCGCCCGTTCAATATGGCGTGGCGCGAGTAAGAGTACCAGTTGAGGAAACTCGCGCTGCAACTGTTGGTAACCATCAAGCAGTTGCTCCTCCTCGCCCGGATGTGTGCTGCCCGCCACGATCAGTTCCTCCTCCTCATCCACCGCGATCGTGCGCCGCGACAGAGTCGTCGCTCCAGCGGTCTCGTCCGGGAGGGGCTGGTCGAATTTGATGTTCCCTGTCCGGAGCACACGGGCTGGTGTGGCGCCAAGCGCGATGATGCGCTGGGCGTCCCGATCTGATTGCATCAGGCAGAACGTTACGGTTTCAAGAACCCGGCGGAAAAAGGGGTTGACGAGGCCATAGCCTCGAAAGGAGAAGGACGAGAGCCGGCCGTTGACCAGAATGGACGGGACTCCGCACCTCGACAGGGTCCGAAGCAGATTCGGCCACAGCTCGGTCTCGACAAAGAGGAACAGAGTCGGGCTGAGTCGCTGCACGACACGAGCGACGACCCATGGAAAGTCCAGCGGCGCGTAGCAATGTTCCGCCACGCCTGCAAGCTGCTGCTCCACCGCTTCGCGCCCCGTTTCGGTGATCGTCGAGACCACCAGGCGATAGGCCGGATACCGGACGTGCAGCGCTCGTACCAGCGGCACCGCCGCCACCACCTCGCCGAGCGACACCGCATGGACCCAAATGACCGGGTTGTCTGGTTTGTTTGATTTCTCTCGTTCATCTGGTTGTGAACCAAATGAACCAGACAAACCAGATAAACCAAATATCCCAAGCCGTTCAGGCAGGCCTCGCCGGCACCGCTTCTTGGCAAGCAGAACGAGGAGAATGAAGGGAGAGGCAAGGATCAATAGGAGGTTATAGATGAGGTACCACATCTCGTGATGCGTAATGGGTGATGAGTGACGGGCAATGGGGATTGCACTTGCCTTCGGCGCTTCTCAGTACACATCACCCATCACTGATCACGATTTACTGCTTCATCGGCCTCCGCCGTCATCGTGTTCAGGGCACTCTCGAGCTCGAACCGCTTGGTCTCCAGGTCCTCCTCCTTCGCATCACGGGGCACCCAGATCGGCTTCCCCCAGACGAATAGCCCTTGTCCCAGCGGATACGGGACCACGAAGCGGTCCCAACTCGCAAAGACTTTTTTTTTGAGCAGCTAAACGTGAGCGGTACAATCGGAAGGCCGGTGGCCTTGGCCAACTGGATCACTCCGATCTGGGCCACCTGTCGCGGGCCCTTTGGCCCGTCCGGCGTCACCACCAAGTCCGCACCGGACTGTCCCAACTCAATCAGGCGTCGAAGCGCCGCCACACCGCCTCTCGTGGTGGACCCCCGCACGGAATGGAACCCGAATCGGGACACGATCCGATGGATTAACTCACCGTCCCGGTGCTGGCTAATCAGGATATGCGCCCCGGCTCCGCGATAGGCCAGGGGCATCATGAGCTGTCGCCCGTGCCAGAAGGCGATAATGATGCGCCTCCCCTGCCGATATAGTTCGTCTACCTGATCGTCTCCCTCCGTTCTAATCCGGATGACCCGGCCCAGGAGTCGGATCAGGCCGGAGCCTATCGGTGGGAGCAGCGCGAGTTTGAGCCAATGCCACATGCGTGAAACGCTATCTTCAAGGCACGTAACTGAGTAATTCAGTAATTCGGTAATTACTCACTTACTTATTTACTCCGTTACTTCAGGGAATAACATCTGCGTCTTGGAACTGCATCGCATGGAGACGCTTGTAGAGTCCCCCTCGCCGGAGCAGCTCCTCGTGCGAGCCCATTTCCACAATGCGACCACGGTCCATGACCACGATCCGATCCGCATTTTGCACCGTCGAGAGGCGATGCGCGATGACCAGGGTGGTCCGGTTCTTCAGCAGATTGGAAAGAGCGAGTTGCACGATTCGCTCTGACTCGGAGTCTAACGCGGAGGTCGCCTCATCTAGGATCAAGATCGGAGGATCCCGCAGGATTGCACGGGCAATCGCCACCCGCTGGCGCTCCCCTCCTGAGAGCTTCACCCCATTTTCCCCGATCATTGTCTGGTAGCCGTCTGGGAGACGCTGGATATACTCGTCGGCGTAGGCTGCCTTCGCCGCATTCACCACTTCATCCTCTGTAGCATCCATCCGTCCGTAGGCGATATTCTTCGCGACGGTCTCATCGAACAAGACAATATCCTGCGAAACGATCCCGATTTGCTGGCGGAGAGACCGACGTGTGCAGTCTCGAATCTCCTGACCGTCAATCAGAATGGCGCCCTCCGTCGGCTCGTAGAAACGTGGCACCAAGCTCACAAGCGTGGTCTTCCCGCTTCCACTACTGCCCACCAAGGCCACCACTTCTCCGGCTAAAACCGACAGATCGATGCCGGTGAGCGCTGGCAGGTCGCTGCCTTCGTACCGGAACGTGACACCTCTGAACTCCAGGGAACGCGTGATCGTCGGCAGCTCCTTCCTGCCCCGATCACGGTCCTGTTCGTTTTCCAGATCCAGCACCCCAAACACTCGCTCCGCCGCTGACAGCGCTTGCTGAACCGTGTTGTTGGCCCCTGCCAGGCGCCGAATAGGGGTATAGGCCATAAACACGGCGGTGAGAAAGGAGAAAAAGGCGCCGGTCGTCATGGTGCCGTTGATCACCAGATAGCCACCGTACCAGATAAACACAGCGATGCCCAGAACTCCGATGACTTCCATATGCGAAGAGCCGAGCGACGACACTTGAATCCCCTTCATAATCGCTCGCAGAAGCGCCTTGTTGCTGCCCCTGAACCGCAGTCCCGCAGCCTCCTCATGACCAAAGGCTTTGACAACACGGACACCTGCGAGGGACTCCTGCAGCGTGGACGCCATATCGCCGATCTTTTCCTGCCCGCTCGTCGCCAACCGGCGCAGACGCTGACCTGTCCGGACCATGGTAAAAAACGACAGCGGGATCACGATCACGGACATCGCCGCCAGCTTCCAGTTCTGGTAAAAAATGACCCCCACCATCGCGATGAAGGTCAAGCCCTCCTGGACCAGATTCCTCAGGACGTTCGCAACAGCGTTCGCCATCAGATTTACGTCGTTGATGACTCGCGCCACCAGGCGACCTGAGGTGTTTTCGTCATGAAAGCCGACCGGCAGCCGGATGAGCTGAAAGAAGAGCTCCTCGCGAATATCGCCGACCACATGATAGCCGACATAGTTCATTAGATAATTCTGCCCGTAGCTGAAGACCGCCTTCAGCACCGCCACGCCCAGAATCACGGCCGGCAGGACCATCAACAGGACCTGGTCCTTGTTGATGAAGATGCCGTCGAGCACCGGACGGACCAGCCAGGCATAGACGCCCGTGAGACCGGCCACAAGGGCGGAACAGAGGAGGGCCGCCGCAAGCCGGAACCGATAGGGCCTAAGATAGCGGAGGAGCCGCAGGAAGGACTTCATGCCTGGCACTCCTTGAGGATCACCGCTGCCGCGCGCCGGGACGCCCCGGGCGCGCCGAGTGACGCCCGCACCCCGCGCATCGCTGTACGCATCTCATTGTAGGAAACCTCGTCACTGAGCAGGCGCGTCGCCTCCTCGCTCAACCGGCTGGGCGTCGCCTCTTGCTGGATCAGCTCGGGCACGATCCCGCGCCCGGCCACGATATTGACCAGTCCGATCCATCTCACTCTGATCAGCCACCGCGCGATCCAATAAGTGAGCCACGAGGCGCGATAAATGATTACCAGCGGCGTCCCAATCACCGCAGCCTGTAGCGTCGCGGTTCCAGACGCGACCAGCAAGAGATCAGCGGCCGCCATCACCTCGTTAGCCTGGTCTCGGACGACGCGGACGTTCATGTCGGCGGCAGGCGACAGTTCTTCGATCAGGCCATCTCTGATAGAAGGCGCTTGCGCAATCACTGACTGGAGCCCCGGATGCGTCTCAGCGAGTTTAGCCACGGCCTGGAGCATGCTCGGCAGCAGAGCACGGACCTCGCCCTCCCGACTTCCCGGTAACAGGCCGATCACAGGACCGGTTGCATCAAACCCAAAGCGTTTGCGTAGCTCAGCTC
>JBOHOI010000197.1:0-5447 GCA_050731155.1 Nitrospiraceae bacterium
GCTCAGGACTGCATCCCCCAGCCCCCCATGCTCATAATGATCCTCGACCGTGAGGATTCTGCCCTGCGTGGCTCGGGCGCTATCGAGGAGGGTAGCCCGATCGATCGGCACGATGCAGTAGAGATCAATGACTCGCACGGAGACGCCGGCTTCCTTAAGCTGGTCATAGGCTTTCAACGCCTCGAACAACGTCACGCCGGCCGCCACGATCGTCAGTTGATCGGACTGGCTTTGCCGGACCACTTTGGAGCCGCCGATCTTGAAGGTTTCGTCATTGCCGTACAGGATCGGAGACTTGGGCCGGCCGGTCCGGATATAGACGGGCCCTCGGTGTGCAGCGGCTGCTTCGACCAACTGATGGGTGCAGACGGCATCGGATGGATAGAGCACCACCATACCCGGTTGCGCTGCCATCATGGCAATATCTTCGAGGCCCATCTGGGACGGGCCGTCCTCGCCGATACTGACGCCGACATGTGACCCCATCAGCTTGATGTTGGAGTGGCTGATGGCGGCCATGCGAATGAAGTCATAGGCCCGAGTCAGGAAGCAGGCGAAGGTGGCGGCGAAGGGGATCTTGCCGCACGCAGCCAGCCCGACAGCTGCTCCGACCATGTTCTGTTCTGCGATGAAACTCTCAAAAAATCGGCCAGGGAACTGTTTCCCAAACTTGTCCGTGAATGTGGAATTCTTGACGTCAGCGTCGAGTCCCACGACCAGGGGATTGGCCTCGCCCAACGCAGCCAAGGCGGCACCGAAGGCTTCTCGCGTCGCAACGGAGTCCGCGGGCTTGTAGGCGGGCGGGGCCATCGCGTTCACCGGCCTGGCACCGTTCACGGAGGTTTCAGGTCGCCGGATCTCAGGCTCACCCGCCCCAGGCTTCAGTTGCCGCGTCAGCTCATCAATAGCTTTTTGTGCCTCCTCGCCTTTCTTCAGTGCCTTCCCGTGCCAATCAGGACGATCTTCGACAAAGGAAATCCCTTTCCCTTTGAAAGTCCGGGCAAGCAGGACAGTCGGGTTCCCTTTGGTACGGGCCGCCTCGTCGAACGCCGCGAGCAGCGCGGCCGGATCGTGCCCGTCCACGACGATCGCGTGCCAGCCAAAGCCGGCCCAGCGCGCACGATAGCCTTCCATGTCGTGCTGCAACATGGTGGGATCGCTTTGTCCCAGACGATTCACGTCCACGATGGCGCAGAGATTGTCGAGCGCATAATGCCGCGCCAGCTCCACCGATTCCCACACCGAGCCTTCCACCGATTCGCCGTCACCAAGCAGGACATAGGTGCGATAGCTGGACTGATCAAGGCGCTTTGCATTCAGCGCCATGCCGACTCCAGCCGCCAAGCCCTGGCCGAGTGAGCCGGTGGCCACATCCACAAACGAGAGCCGTGGCGTCGGATGCCCTTCCAGGTCCGATGCCAACGTGCGCAGTTTGAGGAGGTCCTGTTTGTCGAACAGCCCGGCCTCGGCCCAAGCCGCGTAGAGGAGCGGCGCCGCGTGGCCCTTAGACAGAATGAAGCGATCGTTGTTGGGATGCTTGGGATTCTTCGGATCGTACCGCATCACGGAAAAGAATAGCGTCGCCACAATGTCGGCCGCAGAACAGCAACTGGACGGATGCCCGCTCCCAGCTTCCGTCGTCGCGCGCACGCTCTCGATCCGCAGAGTCGTAGCTTTGTTCTGAAGTGCGGTGATCAACGCTGGGCTCCCAATGCTTCGGGACATTTCATCTCCTATCGTTCCGTTACAATACCACCCGCTCGGAATTCTTCGACTTGTGCGCAGCCTAACAAAACGGCAGGGGTGAGTCAATCACACGGAAGAGCGCTGATCGGCGGCCAATTGGAACACCCGCCGTTGCGCAGAGAGAGCAGGCTGTGTTACGGTTAATCACATAATTACACTGATCGAGGCCCTGCGAAGCATGGGGAGACCAACCAATCGCTGGCTTTTGATTGCCCTGTTGATTCTGTTCGGCCCGCAGTTGATCGACCCAGGCTGGGCAGAACGCTTTGGCATTGGATCAACACTCGGCCCCCTGCATGCGCAAGATCAACTGCCTATTGAAACGGATGGGCTTGCTGAGGTTGGTGATGGAGAGGGTGAGTACGAGGAGGAATTTCTCTCGACTGGGATGGCTCATTTTCACTTCAGATTCCCCATGACAGTTCTCTCCACGGATGTTTCGGCAACTCGCGTGCCGGCGCTCACCTCGTCCGTTTTCCACCCTCCGACCAACGTTTGATTTAAAAACGTCAGTTCTTTCAATCGTCCGTGTGCATTCGCTTTGCCCATACCATCTCTGTCAGACAGATGGAGGAGCCTATGATGTTGCTTTCGATATTCCTGATCTTACTTCTGACTGGATCGGTCAGCGCTTCGTTCGCAGCCTCAACAGAAATCCGCACAGATGAGCCGAGCCTGCCAGCGTTTGAGCTCCATAAAATCATTGAACTTTCTCTCGAACGTAATCCCATCATGGGAGGAGCGGAAGGGTCTGTTCAGCAAAGCCGAGGCCAGCGGGTAACGGCGGGGGCTTATCTCAATCCCTCGATCACCGGCCAGAGCGGACGCGGGGTCGTCCTGGACCCCAGCAGTGGGGCCGTCATTAGCGAGCGAGCGGTGACCCTGAGCCAACCATTGGAATGGCTGGGAAAACGTGCTGCTCGCCAGCAAGCCGCTGAGGCAGGACTGGCAGGAGCCAGTGTCGGCGTCGAAGAAGTGAGATTGAATCTGATCGCCGAAGTGAAGAATGCGTTCTATGAACTCTTACTGGCACAGCGTGCTGTCGAGCTGGCCAAGCGAAACCTCAGTATCGTCGAAGATGTCGCGCGGGTGGTGAAAGCTCGAGTCCAGTCCGGAGAAGGTCCGCAGTTCGAAGCGATCAAGGCTGATGTGGAGGTGATGAAGGCCAACCAGGAGCTGACTCGGTCCGAGAATGCCGTCCGGGTCAGACTGGTGAGTTTGGATACGCTCACAGCCGGGGCGCTCGGCCCATCCTTCACCATTCAAGGTGACTTCAAATCTTTCCAGCAGGGGATGAAGCTGCAAGATCTGACTGCTCGCGGGCTCGCACAACACCCGACACTGCGACGACTCGAAAAGCTGGTGGAACGGGCGGCCTACAACGTGGTATTTGAACGGGAAGCGCGGATTCCGAACGTAACAGTGCAGGGAAGTTATCAGCGGGATGCCGGGCGTGAGGGGGTGATCGCAAACCTGACTATCCCCATGCCAATTTGGTATCAACGACAGGGTGAGGTTACAACAGCTCTCGGGGCCAAGCGCCAGGAGGAGGCCGAACTGCTTCGTACGCAAAACGAATTGGTGAGGGCGATCAATCAGCATTTTCAGGATGCTGAGACGGCGCAGAAGCAGATCGAACTATTCGAACAAGGATTACTCAGACAGGCGCGAGAAGCGCTTCGGATCGCCCAGTTGAGTTTCCAACAGGGCGCCACCAGTCTACTGGAGGTGCTGGATGCACAGCGGGTGGAGCGGCAGATCTTGTCGGACTACTATCGCGCTCGCTTTGAACTGTCGATTGCGTTGACCCGGCTTGAGCGGTCAGTCGGAGGGTCGCTGTAACAACGATGCTCGTGATCACAATACGCATAACCACTCACGCTCGATTTCTGCTGGCCAGTCTATGCGCGATGGCACTGTTCATTGGCGTAGGCTGTGATACGGCCCCGGACAACGCGACCGGAGCCAAACCATCGACTGCCACACCGCCTCCGGGCATTGTCCGCGTGAAACCTGAGATGGTCGCTCAGGCAGGCATTGAAGTCCGTCCGGTGATCCGTGGCGAGTTCCGGACCTACCGAGACTTTCCGGGAACGGTGCGGCCCAATGAGAACGAACTAGCTGAAATCACGGCACTGGTACGGGGGAGAGTTGTAGATGTCTATGCCGATTTCGGTCAGGAGGTTAAAGCGGGCACGCCCCTGGCGCTCCTGAATAGCAGTGAGCTGGCCATGGCCCAATCGTCGTATCTCAAGGCGAAAGCCAAGCTGCACGTGGCCGAACAGGCCTTTGAACGGGCCAAGTTCCTGCTGAAAGAAAAAGTGATTGGACGGGGGGAATTCCAGCACCGGCAAGGCGAGCTGATCGGCTCGCGAGCGGAAGCGCGGGAGGCGCGGGACCGACTGCAACTGTTAGGTATGGCCGAGAAGGACATACGCCAATTGGAGGGTGACGAAACCATCCGCTCCAAAGTGACCATTCGTGCACCCTTCGCCGGCCGGATCATCACCCGGAACGTCACCATGGGCGAGGTCGTCGGGACCAGTGAGAAGCTGTTTGTGGTGGCAGATCTCTCGAAGGTGTGGGTGGTCGCCAACATTCCGGAAAAGGATATCCAGTACATTCACCGCTCTGCCGATCGGGATCGGTCCGTGGAGATTCTGCTCTCGGCGTACCCGCACGAGGTCTTTCGGGGCATGATCACCTATGTCGGCGATGTGCTGGACCCAGTCACGCGGACCATGCGGATCCGGGTTGAAGCGCCGAATCCAGAAGGGCGCCTCAAGCCAGAGATGTTCGCATCGGTTCGCATTTATTCTCATCCTGAACCCAACGTCCTGACGATTCCCTCCACAGCGGTGCAACGGGACCAAGGCAAGGCAGTGGTCTTCGTGCAGCTTGATGATCAGCAATTCGCACAACGTGTCGTGAAGCTCGATTCAGAGAGCGGCGATCTGCTCAAGGTGCTGGATGGCCTCCAGGAAGGAGACCAAGTGGTCGTCAACGGCGCCTTCGTGCTTAAATCCGAATTAGCCAACCAACACCAGGGCGGACTGGTCGAGTGATCGACGCATTGGTTGCCTTCTCACTCCGTCAACGCGTGTTGGTGGTCGTCCTGGCCTGCCTGCTGGCCGTCGGCGGGGCCTATGCCTTTCAGTCCCTCCCGATCGATGCCTTCCCCGACGTCACCAACATCCAGGTGCAGGTGCTGAGCGAGGCGAGTGGGTTGTCACCCGTCGAGGTGGAGCGGTTCATCACGTTCCCGATCGAGCTCCAGATGACCGGGCTGCCGGGCCTGGCCGAGATCCGATCGCTGTCTAAATTCGGGCTCTCCCAGATCACAGTGGTGTTCCAAGACCACGTGGATATCTATTTCGCCCGTCAGCTCGTGCTCCAACGGTTAATCGAGGCGAGAGAACGCCTCCCCGAGGGGATCGAACCGGTTATGGCGCCCGTGACAACCGGCTTGGGTGAAGTCTACCAGTACTATCTGACCAGCTCGGGAGACTTGGGGGATGTAGGTGATGCCCCTTCTGTGCGCGAACAGGAACTGATGGAACAGCGGACTGTCCAGGATTGGGTGATCCGTCCGCTTTTGAAGAGTGTGCCCGGTGTGATCGACGTCAACTCCCTGGGCGGCTTCGTCAAGCAGTACCAGGTTCTGGTGGATTCAGCGAAGCTCCGCAAGTATGATCTGGCGC
>JBOHOI010000198.1:0-5436 GCA_050731155.1 Nitrospiraceae bacterium
CAGCCACTTCCCGAGCATATTCCGCGAACAATACGATTGCCGCCAGCCCCGCCGAGCCAATGGCGTAGCCTTTCGTCACTGCCTTGGTGGTATTGCCCACCGCATCCAGTGGATCGGTAATGTTTCGGACGTCCTTGCCCAGGTGGGCCATTTCAGCGATGCCGCCGGCATTGTCAGTGATCGGTCCGAACGCATCAATCGCCACCACGATCCCCGCCATGGACAACATCGACACCGCCGCCACAGCCACGCCGTACAAGCCCCCTTTGTCGGCTCCCCCGCAGATCCAGAAGCTGGCCAGGATCGCGGCCGCGATCACGACCACCGGCCAGGCCGTCGCCTGCATCCCCACCGCCAGCCCTGCGATGATGTTGGTCGCATGACCAGTCTCGCTGGCCTTGGCGATGTCGCGCACCGGCGTATAACTTTTTGACGTGTAATAGTCCGTGATGAAGACCAGTGCCAGGGTCACCGCCAACCCGAGCAGCGCGGCGATGTAGTAGCTGCCTCCGGTGACACCTCCTACCCCCTCCATGATCCGGATCGTGATTGGATAGAACGCCACCGCCGCGATGCCGCCAGCGACAAAGAGCCCTTTGTAGAGTGCCGACATGATCCCACCATTCGGACCAACCTTGACAAACAAGATGCCGATAATGGTCGCGAGAATCGTGAGGCCACCCAGGGCAAGCGGATACAAAATCGGCTCCGTCTGTCCCTTGAACAGGGTAAAGGCCAGCACCATCGCCGCCACCGTCGTGACCGCATAGGTCTCAAACAGATCGGCCGCCATGCCGGCGCAATCCCCGACGTTGTCGCCGACATTGTCCGCGATCACCGCCGGATTCCGGGGATCGTCTTCCGGAATGCCCGCTTCGACCTTTCCAACCAGGTCAGCCCCCACGTCGGCCGCTTTGGTATAGATCCCTCCACCCACCCGCGCAAATACGGAGATCAGGCTGCCACCGAACCCGAGACTCAACAGAGCGTGAACGGCCTTTTCCTGCCCCGAGATAGTTGATGCGATCGCGTAGAACACAGTGAGGGCCAACAACCCCAATCCGATCACCAGAAGTCCGGTCACGGCGCCACCCCGAAACGCCACGGTTAACGCCGAGTTAAGCCCGTTGTGTGCCGCCTGGGCTGTTCGGACATTGGCCCGAACGGCAATGTTCATCCCCACATACCCAGCCGTGGCTGAGGCCGTCGCTCCGATCAAGAACCCGACGGCGGTGAGCAATCCAAACCGATCCGACCACAAGCCGGCCAGCCACAGAATCAGGAATAACACAGCCGCAACCATCCCAACGGTCCGGTACTGACGATTCAGATAGGCAGCGGCTCCTTCCTGGATCGCCTGCGCGATTTGCTGCATCTCCCTGCTGCCGGGAGGGAGCTTCATCACCCAGAACGTGAGATACAGGCCGTACCCGATTCCCGCGACCGCGGCCGCAATCGCAAACACAATGACGCTCCTCGACACATCCACAGAACCATCCTCCCTTCATGAACCGAGCTTCTCGTTCCCAAAAATACCTCGCTTCCCGCCTGCACATCCAGCTTTCCACACGCACCACGCCGTACAAGGTTCGGCTGGTGCGCGAAGCGCGAAGCCAAAAAAGCCGGCCCATTGTATCGAGACCCCTCCGAATGATCAAGATAAACGAGGTGGAAAGAAAATGTGGAATCGCAACTCACACAGACAGATTTGCAGGTTTGGAAAGGACTCTGCTATAGTGCGGCCCGGAGGGAAGACCACGATGGGCATAGGGCCTGAGTACATTGTGGTGGAGGGCAAGACGTTCACCAAGGAGCAAGTGACGCTGGACAATCATGTGTTCAAGAATTGCACGATGGACGAATGTCAGATCTATTACAGCGGCGGGCCCTACGAACTCATCGACACGCACATCACCAACTCGCGACTCATCCTGAATCAACCAGCCAAGAATATCTACTCCGCGATCCAAATTTTTAAGACGAAGTCTCCGGGATCACGGATCATCACAGACTAGCGCGCTCGTCCGTGAATCCGCCCTCCCTCGCCAGCGTTATTTCAACGGGACGTTGGCCGCCTGCTTCACGATGGGAATCGGCTGGAAGACCGGATCTTGAGCTCCCCTCGCGGACTCCGCCTCAATTCTCTGGAGAAAGGCCGGTGGGCCCGTAACCGGCGCGTAGTTCAGCGACGCTTCGATGTCAAATGAGGGAGCATCCTTCGGCGTCGGGAATGTAAAGATTTCCGCCCGCGTTTCCTCCGGCTTCAGAACCGTGTCTTCCAACACCTTGGTCGCCTCGAAATCGAAGATGGTCTTTTGCCCTTTGGCATTGGCATACGTCCGCCCATAGACTCGCTGTTCGCGATAGACCGTCTTCAGGTTCTTCCCCTTGATCGTCAGATCCAACACCACGCTGGCCCAGGCAGGATGAGTCGTGGGAAGATTGTGCGGGACGAGGCTTTGGACCGTGACCGTGACTCTCGTCTGGGCCCCCTTGACCTCGGTCTTCAGTTCCAGCTTCGCAGCTTCCTGCCTCAGCTTCCCCACCCGCCCGGGAAAGCTATGATTCGCCACCTTGCGCTTGTTCTCGCCGTTGGCAGACTCGCCGATCTGTTCAGGCATGTGGCACGTCTGGCACTCTTTGCCCGACTTGAATGCCTTGCTGTTCTCGTAGGCCCCCAGCAAGTCGTTGCTTTTCCCCAGAGTGGCCGCTGCCGGAACGGAGAGATGGCAATTCATACAGAGGTCGGATTTGCGGAACAGATCCACTTCCAGGGATTCATGCGCCCGATTTTCGACATAGTCTTTATAGGGCCCAAAAAGCGTTTTCCCCGGTTCGTACTTTGGAACGGGTGGGTGGGTCGACCGGTCCACCGCCTTGATCAGGTGGCATTGGGCACAGCCCACCCCATCGATGGCGGGATCTCCGGACTGCACCTGCGCGACGAACATCGGAGCCTGTTCCACGAATTCGTTGACGTGAGGAGCATGGCATCGGAAACAGAGCGCCTTATCTTTGTTCCCCGAGAAAGCCAGGTAGTCGTCCAACGACGCTCGGAAGGCGGGAGAATGAATGGATCGGGAGAGCGGCGAGGCTTCCCATTCTTCAAACGCGCGCTCGTGGCAACGCTTACACTTATTCGCACTGGGGAAAACTTTTTCCAGACTTGGCTTCACCGTCGCAGAATTTTGGGCATGACCCCGGTCGGCCGCGGTCCAGACAGCGAGGGCAATCACCACCATCACCACGACAGCAAGAAGCCCTCTACCCGCGGCTTTCATTCGCGTCACGACTCTGATGTCCCTCTATCACATGACAACACGACTGAACTCTCTGCACCGTGTCACGCCTTACAGCGATTTGGTCCGGAACGTCAGCACGCGAGGCTGCGCATATTCCTGAATCAGCTTGGTGGCGGTCGACCGTTCCTGCTCAGATTTCAGGGTCGCCAAATACTGTTCCGCGAGTTTCGGCTCAGGCTGGGGAATCAGCGCATAGGTGAGCAGCGCCTCCACGGTCGCCGACGAGGCTCCCGCGGGCAGTGATAAGGTGAAGGGGACATGTCTGGTGGTTCCACCTCGCACCAGCGGTTCCGGGATAGGCCCTCGGAGAATTTTGTCGAACGGCAGCCCGAATCGCTTCACGTCGCTGGCCAAGACCTGGCCCTGTGCATCCTTGACCGTAATCGTGATAAAGAACTGCTTCAGAACCGGGTCTCCGTCCGGAAAACTGTGCGGCAGGCTTCCGGTTCGAACCAGCACCTGGCCTTCGACCGCATTGAAGGACTTCTTCGCCTCAATGTCCACCCGAGGCATCCATTCGGCCTGCAGGTTACGATTCTTCAGCAGGATGCCGGGAATCACCACTCCCCTGAACCAGTGGCGTCCAATTGGGCGAGTCAAGGCTCCTCGCTTCGAGGTCGAACTGCCGGTCGAGGGTTCCATGTGGCAGTCCTGACAGATGGTTCCTTGGAGAATCTCACCAGGAAGATCCCGACGCGTCACATCCTTGACCTTGTCAAAGTGACAGGCCGCGCAGTAGTTGGCCCCACGATACAAGTCGGATTGCCTGGCAGGGTGAACCAGGTTCTCCTCCGGATCGGCATAGGGTCCGTAGAGGACCTTCCCGGGCTGAAGCTTGAATGTCGGCGGCGGAGCCGCTGTGTCCGCCACCGCATTGATGAGATGGCAGGATGCGCACCCGATGCCTTCGACCTGAACCTTGCCTGACAAGATCTGACGGATCATCTTGTCCACATGCTGGGGGAACACGGTCACCGCAGGCGCATGACATGACAAGCAACGAGTTCGCTCTTCCGCAGTGGGATTGGTCTGAAGCCAGAGGCCTAGGACTGTCCTAAAAACCGGGGACTCGAACGAAGTCCCATGGAGCAACGCAGCGTCAACGCGGCCAAACGTTTTCAGATCCGGAGTCTGCTCCCGCATCCCCTTCCATTCTTCATAGTGCCGATCATGACACTGTTTACAGTCCTCCGAACGAATAAACACCTTCTCGATCTCATCAATCCATTCAGAAGGAGCCTGGCCATCGGTTTTCTGAGCGATAGCGCGACCATGATACAGGGCATTCACGCCCACTACGAGTATGAGAAGAACTCCGCCCGCCAGTACGCTGACCCACCTCATGCCATGTCCTCTAACAGACTGAGCAATGCAAGTAGATTAATCTTTCGCACACCGAACGAAATGGAAATTCAGAATTCCCCCTACCCCTTGGCTTTCTGGATCCGCTGCCTCGTAGGTGCCCACCGTATAGTTACATGTCTGCATGACATCCTTTATGGCCCGACCGAAGTCCAACAGAGTTTTCACCTCGACTTTGTCAATCTCTTTGATCACCGCCCGGACTTTGATCCCGGCTAGATCAGCAGGAGTCCCACCGATCACCTCGAAGACAACCACCCCTTCAGCTTTGACCATCTTGAGTTCTTTCCGAATCTCTTCGTCCATGGGACCGACTACGATGCCGAACTGCTCGCCGAGCCGGATGGCCTCCTCGTCCGTCATCGCACCATCGGGGCTGGCCCCGAACAGCCCTGGAACGAATAGGAACGTGCACCCAATCGCAACGAGGCACATCAAAAAAGCCCTACCCGCGAGGGGGGCTCCTCGTCCATCTGGGATAATCTCGGCCCTACTCACCTCGAATGCTCCACAGGGACACCGTTCCGAAGCGCTGCTCGTGAGCCACCCTCTCATTCCCTCCCAGCACGTGACGCTACAGCTTCGCCACCGGATCAAGAGTGAGCTGAAACCACGGAGCGACCGCCTTTTGCCCGTTGCGTTCCTTGTTTTCGCCGTTCCAGACCGCAAAGGCAATGGCCTGGAGACGGCCTGGTGCCAGCCTCGCTTCGTTTTCCGGGTCGGTGCTGACGAGAGGCCTTCTCATGACCACACGCCAGATGCCGTCCTTCCA
>JBOHOI010000199.1:0-5370 GCA_050731155.1 Nitrospiraceae bacterium
GAGCGCTTCTACAATCCCAAGCGGCGGCACTCCACGCTGGGCTCTCTCAGTCCGATGGAGTTCGAAATGCAGGCCAGATTAGCGTAAGCTGGTGTCAACCAAACCGGCAGCAGCCCAATCCTATTGCAGCCCACCTACGCAGCACCTGTACACATGCCTCATCAGTCCCCTTCGCTGGTTTGACTGAGTCCTGCGATTTCATCAAAGTCTCGGCGCAGCTATCCGCATCATGCGAGCTAGCTATTCAGCCTGACTGTGTGGATTGGGTTGTCGACCTCTTGATGGTTGAGCATCCATATCAGTGAGCGCACGATTCTAGCACTGGCTTCCAAGCCTGTCGAACGACGGAATGCAGGGTTGCAGTCCAATAGCACCGCTTGCTACGATACATACATTTTCCTCTCTGTCAGGACGCGCGCATGGCAAACACTGCGACCTCTTCTCAGTTTTCCGGCGACCTGATTGTCGAGGGCGCGCGGCAGAACAACCTCAAGAACATCAGCCTGCGGATTCCGCACAATGCGGTGACTGCGATCACCGGTGTGTCCGGCTCCGGTAAGTCGTCGCTGGCGTTTGACACCCTGTTTGCGGAAGGCCAGTGGCGATATGTGGAATCGCTCTCCACCTATGCCCGCATGTTCCTGGAGAAGGTGGACCGCCCTGAGGTAGACCGGCTGATCAACGTCCGGCCGGCTATCGCGATCGAGCAGAAGAACCCGGTCCGCACCGCTCGATCCACCGTCGGCACAGCCACCGAGATTGCAGACCTCCTCCGGTTGCTCTTCGCGAAGGTGGGCCGGCCGATCTGTCCAGACTGCCAGGAGGAAGCCCGCGGCTACCATCCCGGCTCCGTGGCCGATGACCTGCTCGCTCGCTTTCCCGACGCGCGAGCCATGATCCTGTTTCCGATCAAGGACCCAGGTCCTGGCCATGACCGCGCTCTTGTGGAATCACTGCTCACTCGAGGGTTCGTGCGGGTGAAGAGCGGTGACGATATAACAGAACTTCATCCAGGTGTCTCCCTACCGAGAACCAGCCACTCAGAAATCCATGTGGTCCTGGATCGGTTGGTGCTTCGTCCGGATAACCGAAACCGGGTAATCGAAGCGGCAGAGACGGCGTTCCGCGAAGGAGACGGCCTCTGCCGCGTGGACGTGATCAGCCACGGGCCGCAAACCTACAGCGCGCGCTTTCGCTGCCAACGGTGCGGGCGGACCTTCGAGCCGATCCGGCCGATCCTGTTCTCCTTTAACCATCCCCTCGGCGCTTGCCCGGATTGTAAGGGCTTCGGCAACATCCTGCGGTACGACGAAGAGCTGGTCATCCCGGACCGGAACCGCTCTCTGGCGGACGGCGCCATCGAGCCCTGGACCAAGCCGGGCACAGACTGGTGGCAGAAGCAGATGTTGCTGGCCATGAAGAGGCGCGGGGTCAACCTGACCACCCCCTACGCCAAGCTGTCCGCCAAGGATCGGGCACTGCTCTGGGAGGGCGACAAGAACTTTGAGGGTATCAATCAGTTCTTCGAGTACCTGGAGCACAAGCGGTACAAGCTGCACGTGCGGGTGTTTCTCAGCCGGTATCGCAGTCCCGTCCCCTGCACTGCCTGCGGGGGCACCAGGCTCCGGCCTGAGGCGCGGTACGTGAAAATCGCCGGGCGCGACATTCATCAGATTTCTGAACTGACGATACAGGACACGGCCGGGTGGGTTGACGGCTTGAAGCTGCCGGAGTTTCAAGCCCAGGTCGCTGAGGATCTCCTTCGGCAACTGAGGATGAAGCTGGGCTTTCTCCTTCGGGTCGGCCTTGGCTACCTGACTCTCTCACGTCAGACCCGCACGCTGTCCGGCGGGGAGGCCCAACGGATCACACTGGCGAACCAGCTTGGGGCTCGGCTGGTCGGTACGCTGTATGTCTTGGACGAGCCGACGATCGGTCTGCATGCCCGCGACACCTCCACGCTGGCCGCGATCTTGCGCGACTTGGCCGAGGCCGGCAACACCGTGGTCGTGGTGGAACACGACCGGCAGATGATTCTCGCGGCCGACCATGTGGTGGAGCTAGGCCCCTGGTCGGGCGCGAAGGGCGGCGAGGTGGTCTGCGTCGCACCCCGCGAGCAGTTCCTGGCCGACAGTCGCTCCATGACGGCCCGCTACCTGCGAGGCGATGAGACAATTGCGGTGCCGCGAATTCGGCGTCAGGGCAACGGGAAAGCCCTCATCCTCGCCGGCGCGCGCGAACACAACTTGAAGGACCTCCTCGTCAAGATTCCGCTCCGCATGTTGGTCTGCGTCACCGGCGTCTCCGGGTCGGGCAAGAGCACGCTTGTGGAGGAAACCCTCTACCGCGCGGTGGCGCGCGCGTTTCGCGTGGAATCACGCCCGATGGGTCGCTTCAAAGCCATTAAAGGACTGGAACATCTACGAGGCGTGCGGTTGATCGATCAACAACCGATCGGCCGGACTCCAAGATCCAATCCCGTCACCTATCTTAAGGCATTCGATAGCATCCGTGGGATCTTCGCGTCTCTACCTGAAGCCAGGCGACGAGATCTCACCCCCGCACACTTCTCGTTCAACACCCCCGGCGGTCGTTGTGAGCGATGCCAGGGGAACGGGTATGAAAAGCTGGAGATGTATTTCTTCGAGGACATCTACGCGAGGTGCGAGGAGTGCGACGGGCGACGTTTCAGACCGGAGGTGCTGGAAGTTCGATTCCGGGGAAAGACGATTTATGACGTGCTGGGCATGACCGTTAATGAGGCCCAATCCTTCTTTTCCGGTTCCACGCGGTTGAGTGAGAAACTGTACCTCCTCAGCTCCATCGGTCTCGGATATCTACGGTTGGGACAGTCAGCCACCACCCTGTCCGGCGGTGAGGCGCAACGTCTGAAAATCGCCGCGGAGCTCAAGGACCGTTCGGCGCGCGACCTCCTGTATATCATGGACGAACCCACGACGGGGCTGCATTTCGAGGACATCAAGAAGCTGCTGACGGTCCTCGACAAATTGGTCGAGGCTGGCAACACGGTGGTGGTGGTCGAGCACAACCTGGACGTGATCAAGACCGCCGACTGGATTATCGATCTCGGACCCGAAGGAGGAGCAGAGGGCGGGTGGATCGTTGCGGAGGGACGCCCAGAGCAGGTCGCTGAAACGCCAGGCTCGCACACGGGACGCTTTTTGCACCCGTTGCTCGGTTCAGGCCACTGACTTTCTGCGAGTTCGCGTCGGTATCTCTTGAGCGGATGTCAGGCACCAGGCCGCTTTTCGGCCGTCGCTGTAATCTGCAGGCGCTGGTCCCCTCGCATGACTTCTAAGGAGAGTGTTTGGCCGGCTTCGACTTGACAAGCGCGTTTCGCTTGTCGCTCCGTCTTGGTAATCGCGATCGCTGCTCCGTTACAAGACAGGACCACATCACCAACCTTGAGCCCTGCCTTGTCAGCCGGAGAGCCGCTTCTGATCTCCTGGACGAGATAGACCCGTGAGCCGGACAGCTCGCGCAGGTTCCAGTTCGCACCAATTCTACCCGTGCCCAGTAAGCCGGTCCGCACCCCAAACCTGGCCAAAATGCGATGAGCGATCAGCCTTGCCAGCACCTCCGGGGTGTCTCTTGTGAAATCAGTCAAGTGCCCTTCTCCGCCAAACAGCAAGAGGCCGGTTTCAACATCGATGATCCGCAACGACAACGCGACTTGCGTCGTGTTCTCCTGTTCCAGTCTCTCCCACTGTTGCACCTCTCCCACGACTATGGCTTTCGCGCCCACCAACTTGCCGATCCGGAGCGCATCCCCATCGTCGGCATGCAGAAGCTGAACGACCTGCTCCTTGAACACTTGCTCGAGCCTCGTGCGTTCGACGATGGTCATATCCAGATCCAGAAGCAGGTTTGTCACGATCCCTGTGACTTTTGCGCCAGAACCTGGCGCGCCCGCGGCGTCCGTAAAGGCCATTGCAGCCATGATCTGATACTTGTCGATCATGTCGCTGTTGATAGGACCAGATCCGGTGGTGACCGGTTCCCGCCCTTGTGACGCAGGACCTGCGACCCCATCGCCACCAGCAAGTGAATCAGTCGCCACACAGGCCTTTCGTTTTTTGAGCATCACCAGCGGCGATCCCCACGCACATAATTGATCGTTCACAAGCACGACATGGTAGGGATACTCGCGATTATAATGGGCCACTGAATTTGTGAACGGGTAAAAGATACACCCCCCAATCCAGATCGATACAGGACACAAGGAGAGTTCATAGAGCCATTGCCTTCTGGCAGTCAGGGAGTACTCCCACACGAGGACTCGACCATCATCCCGAAGAATCCGATCAGGTTTGCCGATCTCCTCGACAACTTGCGTTTTCGTCATGGGTAGCGAGAGGCGATCGAGCTTCGCCTCTGAATTGACGACGGTATAAATGACCCCGCATCCGGACAGGCTTGCCGCGAGGATGAGACTTCCCACCATCCAGATCACGAGTCACCTCATCTGCCGGACCAGCGAACCACCCAACCGCCTGAGCGAACGATGCACCGCGCGGCAGCAGGCCAGAGGAACCCAATTGTACCGATGGTCGTAGCTGCTTAGTTCAGACTCGGGTCAGGCGGCATCTCGGCGTAGAATTCGTACGGCCGCCCGAGCGAGCGAAGAATATCTGGCCAGATGAGCGCAGGGTCTTTCTCGAACACGATTGTCGGGTCGGCGGGCAGGATAATCCAGGCACTGGTCTTCATCTCTTGTTCAAGTTGGCCCGGCCCCCAGCCGGAATATCCGACATAAGCACGAAATGCCTCGGTCCCGGTCGGGATCGTGAGCAGCCGTTCCAAGACCCCCATGTCGCCGCCGAGATACACCCCGTCGAAGACGTGATGCGTGTCGGTCGGCGTTTCGCTGAGACGAAACAGCAGCAGCACATGATTGGGCTGCACCGGGCCGCCCGAGAACAGGACATGGTGCTGCCCCTCGAGAACGGGAACCTGTGGCAGCGCTTCCGAGATGAGCATGGCGGTGGGACGATTCACGACTACCCCGAGTGCTCCTTCGGGACCGTGCTCGCAGAGCAACACGACGGTCTGCCTGAAATTCGGGTCCCGCAAGGCCGGAGCGGCAACCAGGAATACGCCTTTGCCGAGCGACGGTGTCATCGTCACATCCTACCTCGCAGGGGAACTCCTGTTCAAGGTGGCACGGCATGGACCACCTGGACAGGGCTCACCCCTCGTACAGGTGCTTCCGGCGGTCGCGAAGGAGGTCATTGTAGGGATTGAGGGACTTGTTGCGAGCTTCCCTGGGGTCAATCTCGAGGATTGTCAATTCTTCCAGATCAGGTGGCGCACGGTGAAGAATACGGCCGCGCGGGGTCACGATCTCGC
>JBOHOI010000200.1:0-5364 GCA_050731155.1 Nitrospiraceae bacterium
ATGTGATTGCGGGACACGACCCCTTGGATTCGACCTCCGCCAACCTGCCGGTACCGGATTACACGAAGGCCTTCAAGAAGAAAGATCTCAAGAAGCTGAAGGTCGGGATCCCCCAGGAGTATTTTGCGAAAGGGCTTGATCCGGAAGTGGACCAGGCGGTGCGGGAGGCGATCGAGGAGCTGAAGCGGCTGGGCGGGGATATCAAGGATGTCAAGTTGCCCGCTACTGATGCCGCGATCGCGACCTATTATCTCATTGCCACGGCAGAGGCCAGCTCGAACCTGGCGCGCTATGATGGCGTGAAATACGGCCTCCGCTCTAAGCAGACCAAGGATCTGCTGGAGATGTACATGATGACTAGGCAGGAAGGATTCGGGCCGGAGGTCAAGCGACGGATCATGCTGGGCACCTATGCCCTCAGCGCCGGCTACTACGAGGCCTATTACGGCAAGGCCCAGGCTGTCCGTACCCTCATCCGGCGGGATTTTGAAGCGGCGTTTCAGGAGGTGGATTTGATCGTCACCCCCGTGATGCCGACCCCTGCCTTCAAGCTGGGCGAGAGGGTCGCGGATCCTCTCCAGATGTATCTCTCGGACATCTACACGATCTCAGTGAATCTGGCGGGGATCCCGGCCATCTCGCTGCCCTGTGGGTTCAGCCGGGCTGGCCTGCCGATTGGGTTGCAAATCATTGGGCGAGCTTTCGAGGAGGAGACGATCCTCCGCGCCGCTCATGCGTACGAGCAGGCGACGGGATGGCGGACGAAAAAGCCGCATATCCGGTGAATTGTGAGGCGTGAGGGGTTAGGCGTAGGGAGAAAGAAAGTCATAATGAACCCTCTGACACCTCACCCCTTACGCTTAACGGAGGAAACATGATTGTCGAAATCGCTGCATTGCTGATCGCGACAGCCTTTGCCGTCCTGGTCGGGTATCTGGTGCCGATGCTCATTCAGCTGAGGAAAACCATCGCGGAGTCGGAACAACTGCTCGCGCACATGAGCAGCGAGCTGCCATCCCTTGTGCGTGAGATGCGGGCGATGACTGAGAATGTGAACACACTGGTAGACCAGGCGCGTGACGGGGTCGATCATGCTGCGGTGTTCCTGCACGCGGTGGGTGACATTGGCGACACGGTCCAACAGGTCCACGAAACCGTCCGAGGCAAGAGCGGCTCTCTGCTTGTAAACGTGGCGAGCATGGTGGCGGGGCTCAAGGCTGCCTCGACGATAGTCAAGGAGCGGATGAACAAGAATGGAGGTGATTCACATGGCGGATGAGCGAGGGGTGTCAACGGCGACTGTGCTACTAGCTTTTCTCAGCGGCGCGGCACTAGGGGCCATCGCGGCGCTGCTCCTGACGCCACAGACCGGTCGGGAGACGCAAGAGCAGTTGCGTGGCTATGCTCGGCGGACCGAGGAGAATTTACGCGAGCTGGCTGGCCAGGCAGGCGAGGCTTTCGAGGAGGTGGTGGACAAGGGTCGCGAATTCGTGCAGACGAACAAGTCCGTCCTTGCTGAGGCCTTCGATGCCGGCCGCGAGGCCATGCAGCGTGAGCGCGAGCGACTCTCGGGCGAGAAGAAGGCGTGACCGTCTCCTACGAGCCTGTCATCGGGCTGGAGGTCCATGCCCAACTGCTGACGCAGTCCAAGATGTTCTGCGCCTGCGGGACGACCTTCGGTCTGCCCGCGAACACGCAGACGTGCCCGATCTGCCTGGGGATGCCTGGCACGCTCCCAGTCGTGAACCGGAGGGCGGTGGAGATGGCGATCAGGACCGGGCTCGCGCTGAACTGTACGATCCGATCCACAAATCGATTTGCCCGTAAGAACTACTTCTATCCGGACCTCCCGAAAGGCTATCAGATCTCGCAGTACGAAGCGCCGATTTGTGAAAACGGGTGGATGGAAGTGAGTGTCGGCAGTACGTCGAAGCGCGTCAGGATCCGCCGCGCGCATTTGGAAGAAGATGCCGGAAAGAACATCCATGATGCTGGAACCAGCGGCAGCCGGGTGGATCTGAATCGCGCCGGGATCCCGCTGTTGGAAATCGTCACCGAGCCTGATATGCGCTCGGCTGACGAAGTGGTTTCCTATCTCAAGATGCTGCGCGACGTGCTCATGTACCTGGAGGTCTGTGACGGCAACATGGAGGAGGGGAGCCTGCGATGCGAGCCGAACCTGTCGTTGCGACCAGTGGGACAGCAGGCCTTCGGAACCAAAGTGGAGCTCAAGAATATCAACTCGTTCAAGTTCGTCAAGGATGCGCTGGAATATGAGATCAAGCGACAGACCAAGGTCCTACACGAGGGCGGAAAGATCAGCCAGGAGACGAGGCTCTGGGATGTCGAGAAGAGCGTCACCGCTACGATGCGCAGTAAAGAGGAAGCGCACGATTACCGATATTTTCCAGACCCGGACCTTGTACCGCTGAGCATCTCCGAGGAATGGGTTGAAGAGCTACGCCAGACGGTGCCGGAGTTGCCGGCTGTCCGCCAGAAACGTTTCGTGAGCGAATACGGGCTGCCCGACTACGACGCGGGGGTCCTGACGGCCTCTAAGCCGCTGGCCGACTATTTTGAATCCTGTGCGAAGTTGTTTAATCAACCCAAGACGGTGAGCAACTGGGTGATGGGCGAGCTCCTGCACGAGTTGAACAATAGTGGCACGGCCGTTGGCGACTCTCCTGTGAGCCCGCAGCGCCTCGTGAGCCTGCTCAAGCTGGTGGAGAATGGGACAGTCAGCCTGAAGGTGGCCAGGGAAATTTTTCCGGAACTCTATGCCAGCAAGAAGTCCCCTGAGCAGATTGTCCAGGACAAGGGACTCACGCAGGTCTCGGATGAAGGGGCGCTGGGAAAAATCATTGATGATGTCGTGGCGAAGAATCCGGCGCAGGTCGCGCAGTACCGGGGCGGGAAGGAACAGGTGTTTGGCTTCTTTGTGGGGCAGGTGATGAAGGCGTCGAGAGGGAAGGCGAATCCGGGAAAGGTGAATGAGTTGCTGAAGAGGAAGCTGGCGGGATGAGTAGAACAGCTGGCATGCGGTCTTGCGCTTCCGCGCCTCTCGCAGCACCCCTTCCACGGCAGTCCGGAGTGGAAGCCTTCTGGTATTCCCGTCGCCAGGGTCTGACGACCCTGGTGCGGTGGTCAGTACCAGCTTTCCTTCTCCGGATGCCGGGCGGGGACCCCTCCGCTCCGGCGGACGTGCGCTCCAGACCGCATGCCAACTGTGGAATTCGTGCTTCCTCTAACCACCGCTGAGAATGTTGATCTATGAAGCGGGGGAGGGTGAACTACAAGTACATCGAAGGGATTGCTAGCCACAAAAGAGCTACGCGCAGCTCACGGATGAAAAAACTTGAGGGCTGTATACGTCGTATTATGACGGACATAATGCACAAGCCGCCTTCAGCTAAGAAAGAACGAGATCTGTACGAATACAAGTTTGTGGAGATCGCAAGGAAAGTGAGAGACATGTATAAGGCCTAAAATATAGAGTATGAGTGTAAATAGGGAAATCAAGGGGCGGCAGATTCTGGATTCGAGGGGGACTCCAATCGTTGAGATGAACGTGACGTCGACTCGACGCCGACATGGCCACGGGGGAGAATGAATATGGCGGCTACCTTGTCTCAGATGACGAAAGACGAACTCAAGGAGATCATCGAAACGACGGTCGAACGAAAGTTGCTCGAATTACTGGGCGATCCTGATGCGGGGCTGCGGATCAGAAAATCTCTCCGGGAGAGGCTGATTCGCCAAAGAAAAGCTGTCGCGTCAGGCCGGCGTGGTGAGCCGCTCTCGAATGCCGCCCGACGGCTAGGCTTGGGTTGAGCAACATATATCGCGTCCATATTTTGGACGCTGCGACCCGTGAGTTGGCGCGATTAGACAAGTCCGTCGGACGGCGTATTGTTGAGCGTGTCAATTGGCTGGCTGCCAATCTCGACACTGTTGACCTTGAGGCAATGGCGGGCGACCTTGCAGGATTCTACAAATTTCGTGTCGGCGACTATCGTGTCCTTTATGGGGTACTTCACGGGGAACGACTTGTCGTAATTCATGCGATTGGTCATCGCCGAGAGATTTATCGGAAACGGTGAACGAAAGACTTTTGATTAGTTGACTGGAGTACAGCGACCAAGAGTGCGATACGGGAGATGAAAGGGCGGCAGATTCTGGATTCGCGGGGGAATCCGACCGGATGACCGCACGGCAACGGGAGAGCGTCGCAAAGTATTGCTACGATTTGAGCAAAATAGTCCTGACGGTGGCTGTGGTGACGAATGCCTTTTCCCAAAGTTATCAGCCTTTGAACTTCTGGCTCGGCATGGCGGTCGCGGCCGTGTTTTTTGCCGTGGGGTAGGTGTTAGACGGTTGGGAGGGCTAAGCAATGATGACGGATTTGACCATTTTTTACAGTGTATTGCTGGTGATAGGGTTAGGGGCTCTAAGCTGGCTCGTTTGGCAGAAGCATCATGGAAAATCCAAGATCCGACGGTAAGCGTCTTTTTCCTGACTAGCCGTTAGGTCGATATTGGGCCGTTTAGACTTTCGACATTCGGACTTTTAGACGTGCAGACTGGAGCGTAGCAAGAATGAGTGCGATACGGGAGATGAAGGGGCGGCAGATTCTGGATTCGCGGGGGAATCCGACCGTCGAGGTGGATGTGGTGCTGGAAAGCGGCGCGAGGGGACGGGCCGCTGTGCCGTCCGGTGCGTCCACCGGCGAGAAGGAAGCCATCGAACTGCGGGATGGCGACAAGAAGCGGTGGATGGGAAAGGGCGTGTCTAAGGCAGTGGCCAACATTAGCAAGGCCATCGCGCCGCACCTGCTGGGCATGGAGGCGTTTGATCAGGCGACTGTGGATAGGGCGATGATCGAGCTGGATGGCACGAAGACCAAGGGCCGTCTTGGGGCGAATGCGATTCTGGGAGTTTCGCTCGCTGTGGCGCGAGCCGCGGCGGCGGAGTCCGGACAGCCGCTGTACCGCTATCTGGGCGGTGCGAATGCGCGGGTGTTGCCTGTGCCGATGATGAATATCATCAATGGTGGGGCCCATGCCGACAATCGTCTCGATCTGCAAGAGTTCATGATCATGCCAGTCGGCGCCAAACGATTCAGCGAAGCCCTCCGGATGGCGACCGAGGTCTTCCATACGCTGAAGGCCTTATTGAAACAACGGGGGCTCAGCACGGCGGTGGGCGACGAGGGCGGGTTTGCGCCGGACCTGCAGTCGAACGAGGAGGCGCTGAGCCTCATTGTCGAGGCGATCGAAGGGGCCGGCTATCGGCCTGGACGAGACATCGCGCTGGCTCTTGATCCGGCTGCCAGCGAGTTCTATGAGAAAGGACGCTATCGACTCG
>JBOHOI010000201.1:0-5358 GCA_050731155.1 Nitrospiraceae bacterium
CGTGGCCCCCACGTTTTTTAGCGCTGCAGGGGCCGGTGCCTTCTTGCCTTCGCCAGCGAACCCGGTGCCGGCCCACAGGAAGCCGGCCAGCAACCCGATCCACATGATTCCTTTGAGCTTGATGATACTCATGTCACACCTCCTCGTTGACTCGTACCCTTGAACGCATGATCCATCGTCTGCCGTGAAAGGATACTGAGCCGATCGGCCAAGGTCTGTGACCTGGCTTACAGAGTGGGGGCGTGTCCATAGACGTTCAGGGTTGTAGGTTAGTGCTTTGGGCAGGCGTCCGGCGGACAGGTGATCACAAAATGATTCAGAAGTGCGTGGCGCTCATAGGCGATCAGGTAGAGGTGCAGCGTCGAGGGATCATCGGCATCCCAATGCAGCAGTGGCCCATCTACTCCAATCGCGTGATGGTCAATCCAGCGGTCTTGGACATCCAGATGAAACCCATAGAAGGGCCGCCGAGCCGGAGGGTCGGCCAGCAACTCCTCGTAGGACTCGAAGAAGCTGGGGTTCCCAATCCCCATCGGAACTTGCCAGCCACGTATGTATTGTTCAACTGAAGCAGCTGGAAGGCTTCGCAAGTCAAGGCCCCCAAAGATCAGGCGGGTAGGTTCCCGTGTGCGGCCATCTCGGAAGCCAAGTTCGATCTCGTAGAGCGACCCGGGCTCCGCTGGTGTTTTGACTCTTCGGAGCTTCGCTCCTGTGAATTCGGCCAGATACTGGAGTTTCGTGTCTCGCGGGTGGGTGAGAGAATACCGACCCGGCTGAATAAAGCTTGCGAACTGAACCGGCTGCCTATACCAATCGCGATAGCTGTAAATCGGTGGCGAGAGGATGTTCTTCCGCTTGAGCGCTTGCTCGCCACGGGCTCCGGGAGGTTCGTCCCAGCGTGGGCTGGCGCTGACAGCCCACTCCCGCTCGACCGTTCGTAATCCATCCAATCGGATCGGCACGCCTGATGGATCGACCCAGTGTTCGAGCGACCACCAGTAGTCCCAGTAGGATAAGCCGTTCACCCGTTCGAAGAGCTGCTTGTAGAGCCCCAGCGGAAAGGTGAACCAGGTGTGCTCGTACACCCTTTCCTCTCCGTCCTCGACCGTGAACAGCAGCAACTCCCAAAGCCCCGCGTTCAGACAATTCCTAGCGAGATCCACACGACTGAGGGCGCGTTGTTCGAACCTATCACCGTCCTGATGGACCCGGACGGTGCTGGACTTCCGTTCAAAGCTTACTTGCTGGCGGTTCCACTCTCGGTCAATGAGCCCTACCTTAGTGAGGTCAGGGTCCGATTTGACCCACGGAGGAACCGCTGCCACGAAATGAGCCAGATCCACGTCCAGGAGCTCGATTGTGCTGGAATGTTCGGAACCAGGCTTGATCAGAAAGCGAAAGTGGGTATCCTCGGTCTGTTGAATCCTCAGCAATTGGTGAGGGTAGTTCCCGAAGACGCGGCTGCGGTTCTCAGGATCCTCGGGATACTCCGCATTGTTGAAGGCTCTGAGCTCGATGGTTTGGTCTGGCGCCTCATAGTAACGAGCCTGAAACCACACAGCCCCGCCGATGCTGGCGGCCGTGATCAGGATCAATAGGATCTTCCAAACGCTCCTTCTCCAGCTCCAAGTTTTCTCTCTGAGGACTAATGACGTCATAGATAGACGCATTCTTCGGACGATCATGGCCATATCAGCGCCGAAGCGTCATGCACGCACAGGGCAAGACATGACCACCTCCGACCACTGGTCAAGGGGCAGAGGGTCGCCTTGTGGATGCTAGGCGCTGGATAAGTCTGAGAAGATTAACCAGGTGTAGCGAGCAGAACCAAGTGGGGCGGTGCTCGAGCATGTAAGGAAGAAGCAGGGGTGGCCAGCACAGGAACCAGAGGCGGAGTGGGTTCGATATACGAGCCTGCCGACCTGCAGAGCATCGGCAGACCCTCAGTCGCGAGGCTCGCTTCACCACAAGTTCCGATCCAGGTGCAGACCTGATGATGGTGTTTGTTGGGCTCACCTGGATGGGGAACTCCAGCCTCCAGCGTCCAGATATGCATCAAGATCGCGAGCGAGAGATAGGTAAGAGTGACGATCCAATACAGGAAACTGAGGGACTGTCCTCTGCCTCGTAGCATGGAGAAGAAGATTACAAGCAGGCTGGGCTGATTGTCAAACTTCAGCATTCCCGTGATGAGCGAACGTGGTCGTTTGCAAGAGGTTGTGTTACGATAGACCTATCAAGTACCCTAAAGCGCTCACAACGGGAGTGAGGTATGCCCCAGGCTACCGCTGCCCCAAACAAGCTTTGGTATCTCAAACGCATCAATCTCTTCTCCGCCCTGACCCCGCCCGAACTTCAGGAAATGGACCGAATCACCCGCATGCAGGAGGTCAAGAAGCGGCAGCCCATCTATCTGCCGGGCGATCCGAGCAACACGGTCTATCTCCTCAAGAAAGGTCGGGTTAAAATTTCCAGCGCTGCCCCCAGCGGGAAGGAGGTCACTTTCGACATTCTGGAAGCGGGCGAAATCTTCGGCGAACTGGAGATACTGCAAGACTCTCCGCGCGAGGCGCTCGCCGAGGCGTTAGACGATGCTCTGATCTGTGCGATCCGGCGGGAAGATTTCGATCGCTACTTGCGCCAGCATCCGGACTTGACCCTGAAACTCACCAAGCTCATCGGTCTTCGGCTCAGAAAAATTCACAATCGTGTTGAGGATCTGGTGTTCCGAGCTGTCCCGGCTCGACTGGCCCATCTGCTCCTGGAACTGAAAAAGACCGACGGGGTTCCTGAAGGAACAGGCACCCGTCTTCGTGTCAAACTCACCCATCAAGAAATGGCTAATCTCATCGGCTGCAGCCGAGAGACGGTCAGTGCGACGCTCGGGCAGTTCCGTGAGCAGCGCCTGATCAGGGTTGACGGCCGCTCCATCACGATTCTGGACTCTTACAGTCTGCACCGCCTCGTTTCGTAACCCACTGCGCCATCGTCTCTTGTCCAGAGTTAGAGGCTTGCTGATGCGTTACTGAGTCGCCGTGAACACCTGCGTGTCCGGATGGAACGCGGACCACGCAAACCAGAAGGCCATGATGGAGGGCAACGGCTTCCCGGCGGCATCGGTGGCCGAGGCGCTCTGCGCCCGTGCGTTGAGGTGAATGCGGACGGTCTGGCCATTGACTTGGTCCATGAAAGGGCCCTTCACCTTCTTCAACTCTGAAAAAGGATAGGCCTTGAACGTACCGTTGACCTCCAGCCCGAGCACCCATTCTTTAGGATGGTAAGAAGGATCGAAATGGGTGGTGTCGAACATGAGGTCCCGCCGTTCGGCATAGCCCAGATATGGATCGCGATCGTAATCACGAACGTGTCCGGTGCTGATCGACAAGACCAGCGTGTGGGGATGCGCTCTTCGCCATTCCCCCCAGGTCGTGTGTTCCAGAAACAGTGGCGTTAGGCGTGTGCCAGTCAGCGGGCCTGCCACCGCCTGCATCGCAATTTGTGACCAAAGGCTGTCAGTCTGGTGGTCGTACATCAGCAGATCGCTCTGGTAAAGCAGTCCACTGACCCCGAAGGTGGAGCGTTGCCCGTTGATGCGCGCATCGAACCCGATGCCGGTTCCGCACAAGGGGCAATAGGTCACGACTACCGCGCTGCCGCCGTTGGTGTCGTTCACGATCTCGTGCCAGTTGAGGATCTTGATGGGATAGGCCTTGGCCTCCGTGCCCACGCTGAGCCCCAGCACGCGGTCCTCCTCCTTCAGAAACCAGGCTCCTGTGGCGAGGACGAATTTCGGTGATAGCAATGCCGGGATCCCGTCTTTTCCCGGTCCCCCGCCCACGATCTGCTCCAGCGGCACACTGTGTTTGGAGAGATCGAAGCTCCTCGTTGACCGTTGCCCCAAGCCAAGCCATACGAACAGCAACAGAGCTCCGCCAGCCACACCAATCACGCCCCAACCCCACCTCGACAGTCTGTGCCGCTTCCTGGTCTTCTCTTCCACGACGAGACCGCTTGGGAAAAGCCCAGGCTGTTGTGTGCTCATAAGAGAACGAGAACCGCTCCTGCGGCCAAGATCAGGACGATCAGCGCAAGAATGATCATTTTTTCCGCCCAACTGGCCGCCGGTTCCTCTTTGTGGTTCTGGAGTAAATGCTGGGTAGGCATGGTTGCATCCGATCGCGTCACCTCCTGCCGCAGATGATCGTTGACGACCCTGACCGCCTGTGACACCTGCTCACGGCGAACTCCGGAAAGAAAGCGACTGAAGGCGTTAAAGAGCTGGACGCTGAACAACACCTTCTCAATGGTAGTATTATCGAAGCCAATCCCAATAAACGCGTCGGGATAGGCGATAATGCAATAGGTCCCGTCATCGGTCGTCGAGATCGCCAACGCGATGATCCGTTTGGTTCTCCAGTCTATCAGGTCTAAGGCGAGATCCTCCTTAAACAACTCCCAAGCTGCTTCCAAATACGCGGGGTGCGCGGCCATATGCCTGAACAGATCGGGAACGAATGAAATGCCGAACGTCCTGGCGATCTCGCTGAAGGCGTCCTGCACCGCGTCGGACGCAGCCTCGTTTTCAACGAGTGTTCCCGTTGTCGTGACCATCCTCATAGACGATGAATGGTCCGGTGAGGCCATTCCGGCGAATACCGAAAGCCTCACCGGTTCTTACCCCGCTCCCATTCCTTGAGCTTGGCCACTAACCACTCTTTCTTGGGAATCCCCGCCGCGAGCAACTTCCCTTCCAATACGAACGCAGGGAAGACGACGATGCCGAAGGAGACCGTCTCCTCATCCGCCAGCTGACTGACTCGAATCTCCCAATTCGGCAGCTCATCCTGGACCTCACGCGCCAATCCCCGGGCCGTTTGCTCGGACAGGCACCCCTGATGAAAGAGGATATCGAGTCGAGCCATGCTGGCATCTTAGAGACTCGCGGTTTGTGAATCTGTGAGCCCTCTTACAGAAAGGGATGGTCCCCGATGGTATCTTGACCATCGGTTCATGAACCCAAGCTGGAAAGGAGGAACCTTGCCATGTGGATTGCCATGACACTAAGGAGCCTCATCGTCGCAATGGTGGCTCTCCTCTCGACGACGACTGGCTGCCTGATGGTGGCTATCGACGCCGGTCACGAGGGGGTGCTGGTCGAAAAACCCTTCTTCTTCGGCCACGGCGGTGTGGACTCCGTTCCGGCCACGACAGGTAGAGTCACGGTGGCTCTTACCACCCAGGTCATTGATGTCGATATTCGCCCCGTCCAGTTTTCGGAGCATTTCGATATCATCTCGGCCGAGAACGCCCCGGTTTCCTTCGATGCGTTCCTGATTGCCAACATTATGGAGGGCCGGT
>JBOHOI010000202.1:0-5351 GCA_050731155.1 Nitrospiraceae bacterium
TTGTTGAGAAGGAGACACTATGCTTGCGACGCGCGTGAAACAGAAAGACAGCATCTTTTATTTCATCTCATATAAGGCGGCTGATCTTCTGGACAAGGTTCGGTTTACCAGCCGGTATTACTTCGAAGGAGAAGAGATCCCGCAGGGCCGGATCTCGGAGCATGATGAGGTCGCCCAATTCATTTCGAGCATCGAACGAAACGAGCGGAGCTTTCAGCGTGTCCTGAATCGTCAGAAGATCAAACAGATCGTCAATTTCTATGAGACCGTGGTCGCCCAGCCGATGGTTCCTGGTACCGTGCTGCTCTTCACCGATGAGACGCTGCGCTTCCAGAAAATGGGGGACTCCGACTCCGTCGGCTTCCTCAGCGAGCCGAAGGGCAAGTATCTGATCATTGACGGCCAGCACCGAATCGCCGGGCTGCGCTTCTTCAGAGAGCATCACCCGGACGAAATCGACAAGGTCGAGGTGCCCTGCGTGCTCTTCGACGGTCGGAGCGCTGAGTTCGCGACAGAGATGTTCGTCATCATCAACTCCACGCACACGCGCATCAACCGATCCCACTTGGTGGACCTCTACGAAAAGGTTTCGTGGGAGAGTCCGGAGAAGAAGTTCGCGGCGAAGGTGGTCAACCTGCTCTATGGCGAGGCCGACTCTCCGCTCCAATACAAGATCAATCGGTTGGGCGGGCGGAGCAAGCAGGAGAAATGGATTCTTCAGTCAGAGATGTTCAACGAGTTGCACAAGCTGGTGCAGCACCACGGTCGCTGGATCGAGTCACACCTCGGCACAAGGACCGACAGGTGCTACGCCCTCGTGCGGGATTATCTAAAAGGTGTAAAAGAGGTCATGAGCGAGGTCTGGGGGAACAATGAGCGGCATATGTTTACGCGCGACGTGACGCTCAAAGCGCTGATCCGGGTGCTGGACGACTTGATCGTGGATCGCAAGCTCATGGGCCAGTGGGAGCAGGAGAAATCCCCCAAGCCCTTCGTGGAGATTCTCAAGCCCTGGGCCGGGCTGACGAAAGAATTTCGGGCCGAGGGCTTCTATGAGCGCTTTCCGGCCAAGGGTCAGCTGCAGCGCGTCCGCCGCATTCATACGCGTCTGCTAGATGCCATTATCGGGTAGGGGGCTCTTCCCGCCAGCAGCTCAGTGAATGCAGGGCGGACCCTCTCAAGAGCATTCAGCCAGAGAACCCCTCGCGGGCAAGCGATCGTTGCGCTGTGTGGCCCAGTGTTGAGGTCAGCTCTTTCGACTCGTCTTGGCCATGACGGCACTGACCAACTGCTCCATCCGCTTGCTCTTGCAGGACGGACAGCTCACCAATCCGCTCTCGTGCTCTTTTAAGCTTAAGGTCAAAAGAGACTCTTTGCCACAGTCCAGACATTTATATTCGTACATTGGCATCCGATCCACCTCCCTTCGATTTCGACCGTCTGGATGTCGCGGGTCAGGTTATGTGTGTCTGCAGGTTGGGAAAACTTCGCTGTTAAGAGTACTCCTCAAGCCAGGGACTGGGCAAGGGGGTAAAAAGTGCTGCGCTCTGTGCTGTTGCGCCATGTGGCTGTTTTCCTTGTGACCATGTCTGCGAGCACCCTTGATGCCCTCGATCAGGCTGCCCTTATTGCCTTGGCCGCCTCATCAGATGATGCAGCAAAGCTGGAGGTCCGCACCGAGCCTGCTGGCGGCGTGCGGGCTGTGGCTACCCTTCGTCTCCAGGCTGCGCCTGGAATCGTACAGGCAGTCCTGACCGACTATGCGAAGTGGCCTGAGCTGTTTGGTGTCCATATGCGTCTGGCCCATCTTGAACGGCGCGATGACCGTGTCCTGACCGATCTGTACATCAAACACGCTCTTCTGCCGGGCGAGCGCCGGCTTCTCTGCGAGTCTCGTGAGCTGCCGGACGGGGGGTTGGTCACCACGCTGGTTGCGGGGGACTTCAAGCGGTATCACCGGACCTGGAAACTCAGCTCGGATGGATCCGGAGCCGTGACGCGCGCTGAGTTCGAGCTCCTGGTGGAAGTGGACACCTGGGCCCCGGACTGGCTCATGGCCATGGAGCTCCGGCGGAACCTTGAAACCCATTTCCGCATTTTGAAGGACAAGGTTGCTGAGCGATCGCGCGCTCAGTGAGCAGGAAATTTGAACTCAGCCAACTCCACCTGTTCTAACCCCTGCTTGACCAGGGCGCCGAGGTCGAACCCCTGCTCGATCTTTCTGATATGGTCCAGGCTGGTTTTGGTGCTGGGATGAGGCGGCACGAACAGTTTGCAGCAATCCTGATCCGGTTCGATGGATGTCTCGAAGGTGCCGATCCGTTGGGCCTGTTCCGTGATCTCGATCTTGTCCATGCCGATCAGCGGACGGAGAATCGGCAGTTGGGCCGCTTCTTCCACCACGCTGAGGTTCTCCGGTGTCTGTGACGCCACCTGCCCCAAACTGTCGCCGGTGACCAGCGCCCAACACCGCTCGCGTCGCGCCAATTCCTCGGCAATCCGCAGCATCATCCGGCGGTACAGGACGATCCGGAATGGCGCCGGCGCTCCCAGCACGATTTGCCGCTGAATGTCGCCGAACGGGACCAGGTACAACCGGGAATAGAGTTGGCATTGCGTGAGCTCGTCGACGATCTCGCGGACCTTTTCTTCAGAGGCACGGCTGACGTATGGCCTGCCGTGGAAGTGCACGAAGACCGCCCTGCACCCACGTTTCATCATGCGGTAAGCCGCCACGGGCGAGTCAATGCCGCCGGAGATGAGGCAGGCCACCTTGCCGCCGCTGCCGGTCGGCAGTCCGCCGGGGCCGGCCTCCCGCCGGATGGAATAGTAGGCCTCCTTGGTCAGCATCTCGACGGAAATGGTCAGATCCGGGTTGCTGAGACTGACCCGCTTGCCGGTCAGGGCGCAGACGTGGGCGCCAATCTCCCGATCAATATCCATCGAAGTCATGGGGAAGCGTTTGTCGGCGCGCTTCGTCGAGACGCGGAACGTGTTGAATCGCAGATCGCGTACCGTTTCCCCGATGGCTGATTTCATCGCGTCCAGCGTTGTAGGCAGGTCCGGGGTCAGCGAGATCGACTGGGCGAGCGAGAAATGCACGACGCCAAAGACCTTGGCAAGGCGAGCCTTCACGAACTCCCAGGATGTGTCCTCCCCGAGGGCGACGCGAATGCGTCCGGGCAAGGGAGCAACCTGCGTCACACCGAGATCGCGAAGGGCGAGTCGGAGATGGCGCGCCAGCCGCTGCTCGAAGTAGGGCCGGTTGCGACCCTTGAGGGCCAGTTCGTGGTAGTGAAGAATCGCGCAACGCATTTTTCGCGTGCCTCGTCTTGCGTGAAGCGTGAAGCGCGAGGTCCTCTACGAGATACGCTTCACGAACGACGCTTCACGGGTGGAGCGATTCCAGGTATCGTTCCGCATCCATCGCGGCCATGCAGCCGGAGCCTGCGGCCGTGACAGCCTGCCGATAGCGGGAATCCTGGACATCGCCGGCTGCAAACACCCCCGGCACGTTCGTGGCGGTCCCGTTCCTGGCCAGGATATAGCCCTTGGCGTCCATCTCGATCTGGCCAGCGAACAGGCTGGTGTTGGGGCTGTGGCCGATAGCCACGAACACGCCTGCGCAACTCAATTTCGAAGTCTGATCCGTCCGCACGTTTCGCAGGCGGACTCCGGTGACCACTGTATCCCCCAGGATGTCGTCCACCACGGAGTTCCAGATAAACGAGATCTTTTCGTTCTTAAACGCCCGATCCTGCATGATCTTGGAAGCCCGCAACTTATCCCGTCGGTGGACGACAGACACGCGAGTGGCAAACTTTGTGAGAAACGTGGCTTCTTCCATCGCGCTGTCGCCCCCACCCACCACGACCAGTTCTTTGCCTCGGAAGAAATAGCCGTCGCAGGTGGCGCAGGTCGAGACGCCATGCCCCATGAGTCGGGATTCCCCGGGAATGCCAAGCTGAATGGCCGACGCGCCCGACGCGACGATAAGCGTCTTGGCCTCGACCGTTCGCTCACCATCGACCGTGAGGCTGAGCGGGCTGCGCTTGAGATCCACAGCGGTCACCTCGCCGGCGAGGAACTCCGTACCGAACCGTTCGGCCTGGGCCCGCATCTCCTTCATCAGGTCCGGTCCCATAATCGCATGGTGGAATCCCGGATAGTTTTCCACCTCAGTGGTGGTGGTCAACTGGCCGCCAGCCTGTATTCCTTCAACCAGAAGGGGAGACAGATTTGCACGAGCCGTGTAGATAGCAGCGGTCAACCCAGCCGGTCCGGAGCCAATGATGACAACGTGACGCATGGCAGGACTTTAGCACAGCGAATGATCAAGCGGAAGAGGCTGACTTACGCTATTTGCTGCAGCTCTATATAAATCCGCTGGACTTCGTGCTTGGTCTGCTCATAGGACAGAGTGCCGTCAATCACGTAGTCGGCCAGTTTGACTTTTTGCACCAGCGGGAGTTGGGAGCGAATCCGGCGGAGGGCTTCAGTTTTGCTGAGATGGCTGCGATTGCAGAGCCGCTTGAGCTGCGTCTCCTGTGGAGCGGACACCACAATGATCTTGTCCATGCGCTTGTGTGCGCCGGCTTCGATCAGCACAGGCGCGTCATAGAGAATGACCGCGTGGGGGTGCTTCTTGGCGATTTCTCGAGTCAGGCGGGCCTGCTCGCGGGCCACCCTTGGATGGATGATGGCGCCGAGTTGACGAAGCTTGGACCGGTTTTGAAAGACGATGTTTGCCAGCGCTGCGCGGTCGAGAGTTCGGTCTGGACGAATGATCTGCTCACCAAACGCTTTGACAATCTCTTTCCAGGCTGGCTTATCCGGTTCGACTACAAGGCGAGCCAGCAGGTCGGCATCGATCAGCAGCGCCCCGCAGTCTTGAAACATGCGCGCGACGGTGCTTTTCCCGGTGGCGAGACCTCCGGTGAGTCCGACCAAGATCATGCCGGAGCATAACATGCTGCAACGCGGCCTCACAAGAATGGCGCAAGAGGCGCAATCAGTCTGAGTCATTGGTTCTTCACGATTGACGGATGACGACTGACCATTGACTCTTCACCCTGCTTCCCTGTATCACGCTGTCATGGCCACTTCTCTCTCTCCTCAGGCTGCCTGCCTTGCGGCTGCGCTGGTCTTCCTGTTGTGCTGTGGGGCGATGGCTCAGGCCGGTGAGACCGTGCAGTCACCGATCGTCCAGGAGCCTCGCACCCTGGTGGTGGCGCTCGATGGCACAGAGCAGTACCGATCCATCCAGGAGGCGATCGACCAGGCCGTCTCTGGTGACACGATCCGGATCAAGGCAGGCGAATATCCGGAGGATGTGACCATCCATAGCAAGC